>NZ_JBNDMK010000092.1:0-1034 GCF_050436545.1 Paraburkholderia sp. GAS41 | reverse complement strand
CCTGATCGATCCTATCCTTGCACGGCGCGAACAGCAGCGCCGACAGTTGCTCGATATATCGCCGGACGCCAACGTGACGTTTCGTGAAGCAACTGAAGCGTTTACCCGTGCGCATGAACCCCAGTGGCGAAATCGCAAGCACGTTCAGCAGTGGAGGAACACGCTCAAGACCTACGCGTATCCAGTAATCGGTGACGTCCGGGTGCGCGACATTGACACCGCGATGATCGTGCGGATTCTTCAGCCCATCTGGACCAAGAAGGCCGAGACTGCGCGCCGCGTGCGCGGCCGCATCAAGGCGATTCTGGACGCTGAGACGGTGTTGGGTCATCGCGTTGGCAGCAACCCGGCACGATACGTCGATCATCTGCAACTCGTGTTGCGGCGGTCGAAGAAGCGTTCGCAGGTGAACCATCACCCGGCACTACCCTGAGAGGACTTGCCCGCGTTTATTCACGAGCTTGAACAACGTCCGCGGCGTGCTGCACGGGTGTTGCATCTGCTGATCTTCACGGCGACCCGTACGAACGAGGTGCGTTTTGCGCGGCCCGAGGCGTTTGACCTCGCCGCCCGCACATGGCCAATTCCTGGCGACCGTACCAAGAGCGGCCGGCCGCTTCGCGTACGGCTTTGTGACCGCGCTGTCGAGATCGTGCGCAGCGCATTGCCCAAGGCGCATTACGGCTATCTATTCCCGGGTTGCAAGCAAGGGCGTCCGTTGTCGAACATGGCGATGCTGACGCTTCTAAAACGTATGTCGCGACACGGAATCACCGTACACGGAGTGAGATTGTTGGTTTTTACCCGCTAATTACCCGCACGCTTCAATCGATGTTTGGGGAAATGGCTTGGCCTGACGGTCCGCGCGAGGCTAGGGGTTGTCTCCACGTCAAAACCATCACGTCGACGGATCGAACTTTGTGCCGCGTGAAAGATGGAGCGATTATCTTGCGGTCTTTCTTAGGGGCATGGTCAGACTACTGTCTGACGCGCGACACGCGGCCATTTAGAGCACGCGTGCTGGGCGAAGGGCA
>NZ_JBNDMK010000091.1:0-1058 GCF_050436545.1 Paraburkholderia sp. GAS41 | reverse complement strand
TTTCACCCGCTCCCGTGCTTCAACCGGCACTCTCTTATCAGACAGTCCAGCTTTATGAGGGTCCGGGTAGGCACTCCAGGTGCATGACCAATACCCGGCTCTTCCCACGCGTGCTAGCCTGTAAAAACTAAAGGCCGTCCGGCGATTGCGACTGGACAGCCACTTTCTGGAGAGAGGCAAAAGATGAATCCTCAACTGTTTACCAATGTGAAGATTTTCGACGGCACCGGTGCGCCAACGTTCGCGGGCGAAGCGCTTGTCGAGGGCAATCTGATCCGCGCCGTGGCACGCGGAAATGGTGGGATTCCGCGTGAGTCCTACTATGACGTTATCGACGGCAAGGGCATGACCCTGATGCCCGGTCTCGTCGAAGCGCACGCTCACGTTACCTACAGCAATATGGCCCAGTTCAGTGAACTTGGCCAGATCCCGATTGAAGAGCATACGATGCTCGCGCTGCAGAACGTCAAACTGATGCTGGACTCCGGCTTCACCAGTTTGTACTCGGCGGCATCGGCGAAGTTCCGGCTCGAGGCGGTACTTCGCGATGCCATCGATGCGGGAAAATTCCCGGGGCCGCGCATGCGGGCAGCCTCGCCGGAACTCACGACAACAGGCGGTCTTGGGGACGAACGTCAGTACCACACGAACCACCAGGGCTTCGAAGTGATTGCAGACGGCCCCGATGAAGTCCGCCGGACGGTCAGGTTGCTGATTCGTGAGGGTGTCGACACCATCAAGATGAACATCTCGGGTGACATGTTCGCTGGACGCCCGGGTTTTGCCCGTCGCCTTTCCTATACGGAGGCCGAGGTCGCCGCCGCCGCGGAAGAGGCCCATACGCGCGGCGCCTGGCTCTCGTGTCACGCCCGCGCGGATGAGGCCGTGAAGCTTGCCCTGAAGTATGACTTCCGCGCTATCTACCACTGCGATTTCATTGAAGGCGAGACGTTTGACCTGCTTGAGGCGAAGCGCGACCGCGTGTTTCTCGCCCCGGCCATTGGCGTAATTTACGCAACCGCCTACGAGGCAGAACCGTGGGGTATTACTAAAGAGTT
>NZ_JBNDMK010000090.1:0-1128 GCF_050436545.1 Paraburkholderia sp. GAS41 | reverse complement strand
ATGCGGAACTCGCGCTTGATCTTCTGCTGCACCATCCAGAACGGTTCGGTCCCTTGAGGCCGCAGAGCGCCGCGATGCGGACACTAGTGAGTCTGGTGGAACGGCGTCGGCAGCTGGTTGGCGACCAGACCCGGCTGACCAATCGGCTGTGCGACACGCTCAAGCAGTATTATCCGCAGACGCTGGAATGGTTCGATGACCGGGGCACGGTGCTGTTCTGCGACTTTCTCGACCGCTGGCCGACGCTGCGCTCGGTCAAGCAGGCCCGCACGGCGACCCTTGAGGCATTCTTCCGTGCGCACCACTGTCGCAGTGCGAAGCGGATCAGCGTGCGGATAGGATCGATCCGCGAGGCGGCACCGCTGACCGAAGACCCGGCGATCATCGGTCCATGCCGTCTGCACGTCTTGGCACTGGCTGCACAGCTACGCGCGGTGTTGGCTGCAATCGTGCAGTTCGAGCACGAGATCGCCGCGGTAGCGCCCACACTGCCGGACTATACGCTGTTCAAGAACCTGCCGGGTGCCGGCGCGCAGCTCGCCCCACGCCTGCTGGCCGCCTTCGGTGAGCAGCGGGAACGGTTCAGGAGTGCTGATGAACTGCAGAAGTACGTGGGTATCGCCCCGGTGACAGAGCGCAGCGGCAAACAGAGCTGGATCCACTGGCGCCTGCAGTGTCCGAAATTCCTGCGACAGACCTTCGTGGAATGGGCCGCCCAGACCATTCCACGCTCATTCTGGGCCGGTGCCTACTACCGGCAGCAGCGTGCTAAGGGCAGCTCGCACCACGTCGCCGTGAGAGCCCTCGCGTTCAAGTGGATTCGCGTCCTGTATCGCTGCTGGCAGAACCGCACGCCGTACAACGAGACCGTCTACCTCAACGTTCTCAGAAAACGCGGTTCGCTCCTTGCTGGCAAGCTGAGCACTTAGGTCAAGACTGGGTCCTGCTTTTTTATCTGATTGGGGCAAGCCGCGCAGCGGCGCGTCAGGCCGAAGGCGAAGCTCGCGGGGAGACGGTGGTCAACGAGGGAACCGCCGTCAGGCGGCTGTCCACGGGCGGGCGCGGGATAATCGCCGTAGCGAGCGTAGATGTTGAACGAATGCTTGACAGACCTACTCAGGGCATGAC
>NZ_JBNDMK010000089.1:0-1131 GCF_050436545.1 Paraburkholderia sp. GAS41 | reverse complement strand
TTAGATTGACTCGCCCACGACTATGGCGACGATTTTCAACGGCTGCTTCCCGGCTGCAAGGCGAATCGCCTCGCAACAGCCGCTTGTATTGAGGCGATCAGAAGGGCGACCTGTCGCTCGAATGCCGATGCTTTGAAATTGCTGTCGCCCTTTCTGATCGATTAGTCCGTGGCCCACTCCGCGGCCATCGCCACCGCGAAGTCTCGGTAGGATCTCGGCTGTCGTCCAAGCAGCGCAGCAAGGCGCTCTACCTCCGATTTCGAAGCGACCGCCCCATCCTGCTGGTACCTGCCCATCATGAGTCGCATGTCATAGGCAAGCCAGGCGGGGGCCGCCGACTTGAGCCGCTGTTCCAGGACGTTGAGATCGTCTCCACCGTAGCGGACAGGGCGTCCGAGCGCCTCGGCCCAGATCGACACCACCGTCTTGGCATCGATGACATCGGGGCCGACGAGTTCATAGGTTTCACGCGGCAATGGGGCACCGGCGCGCTCGCGGCTCAGGAGTTCGCGCGCGGCAGCATCGCCGATATCGCGGACGTCGACCATGGAAATTCCCTTTTCGCCAATCGGCATGCCGTAGACACCGTGCGTCAGCAGCGGGTCCTTCTGCCTCACGTCGTTCTGGATGAAATACGCGGGGCGCAGCACGGTCGCCGGAATGTCCAGGTGTTCGATCATGCGCTCGACGGTATGTTTGCCGGTGAAGTGCGGCACGTCCACGTATTCGGCCCCTTTGAACACCGACAGATAGACCACGCCTTTCACGCCGGCTTCCCGTGCGACGCTCAAGGTCTGAAGCGCTTGGGTCAGTTCGTCCGCGGCATTGGGTGCGAGTAGGAACAGCGTGCTGACGCCGTTGATCGCTTGCCGCACGGCGTCGACATCGGACAAGTCACCCTTGACCGCAGCGACACCGGCGGGGAACTTCGCTTTCTCGGGTGTACGCGTCAGCGCCCGCACTTCGACGCCGCTGCCGTTCAAATGCTTGAGAATCTGCTGGCCGATCACGCCTGTGCTGCCCGTTACAAGAATTGCCATGACTATCTCCTTGGATGGATGGGCTGGGTTAGCCCGTGAGACAAAGATTAGTCGTTCCACTGACAGGCCGAAAGTGCCAAAATCCATACAC
>NZ_JBNDMK010000088.1:0-1153 GCF_050436545.1 Paraburkholderia sp. GAS41 | reverse complement strand
CACATGCGCCGCGTAAATTTGCCCCCACTTCTGCGCGTGCCTGGTAAACTCTCAGGCATGCCAGTCAGCCGACTCCCCGACGACATCGACACACTCAAGCGCATGCTTGTCTCGCGCGAAGAAACCATCGCGCGCCTGCTTGCCGAGATCTCGCGTCTGAAGCGCTGGCAGTACGGACGCTCGTCTGAGCGCATGGCAGAACTGACGGGACAACTCCAACTCGCCCTCAGTGACGGGTCACTGCCGCAGCAGGATACCGTGGCGGCACCGGCGCCAGAACCGGTGCGTGATGAACCTGTAGACACGAAAGCGCCGGTGGTCCCACTACGCCGCCGCTCGCGCGAATTCCCTGCGCACCTGCCACGCGAGGTGGTGGAGCACAAGCCACAGGACTGCGACTGCCCCGAGTGCGGCGGCCGGCTGCGCAAGCTGGGTGAAGACGCCTCCGAGGTGCTGGACTACGTGCCGGGGTACTTCCGGGTGATCCGCCACGTACGCCCCCGGCTGAGCTGCAGCCGTTGTGCGAAGGTCGTCCAGGAAGCGGCGCCGTCGCGCCCAATCGCACGCGGCATGGCCGCAGCCGGCCTGCTGGCGCAGGTGGTAGTTGCCAAGTACGCCGACCATATGCCGTTGTACCGGCAGGCAGGAATCTATCTGCGTGCCGGCATTGAACTCGACCGTGCCACCCTGGCCTCGTGGGTTCGCGAGTCCGCCGCACTGCTGCAGCCGCTGGCGGATGCCGTTGGCCGATATGTGCGTGAGGCGCAAAAAATCCATACGGATGACACTCCCGTCCCGGTGCTGGAGCCCGGACGCGGCAAGACGCGTACGGCGCGGTTGTGGACGTACGTACGCGATGACAGGCCGGCGGGCTGTCGGGCACCCCCGGCGGTCTGGTACCAGTACTCGCCCGACCGCAAGGGAGAGCGACCCCGTACGCATCTGCAGGGCTGGTCGGGCATCCTGCAGGCGGATGCCTATAGTGGCTACGATGCGCTGTACCGCGATGGCGCGATCATCGAGGCAGCGTGCTGGGCCCATGTGCGGCGCAAGTTCTACGACCTGTACGAACTGGAGCGTTCGCCGGTGGCGCAGGAGGCACTCAGCCGTATCGCGGCCCTGTATGCCATCGAGCGCGGGGTGCGCGGCCGCA
>NZ_JBNDMK010000087.1:0-1268 GCF_050436545.1 Paraburkholderia sp. GAS41 | reverse complement strand
GCGCTCCTCAGGTTGAAGCTGTTGATACCGAGTTCTTTCGTGCATCGCAACACCTTATACGAAACAGGTGTTGCACTTCAGATTTGAGGCCGCCCTTCCGAGTATTGAGTGTCTGAACTAAGAAAGCGTATGTTTGTAACGTCAAGGCTAACGCATTGGTTCGGGGGCGTACGAGGCGCCTGCGTCTTTGCCCACGCTGCACACCCCGCGTTTAGGTCTGCGATCGTCTTCTCGGCACTAGACCCGACTAGTTTTTGCAAAATCAATGCTCTTACGTCGATCTCCGTCGCTACGCAGATTCGTGCCATCAGTAAAAGCAAAATGACAAGTAAAAAGCGACTCGTGATAAAAGCTGTCGGCTGGATTGACGTCTTCATTTGAATCTCCCTACGCCGCGACGGTCATTTCGCTTACGATGCATTCTCTTTCGTAAGAAATCGACATCTTGCCCGTGTATGACCTCTAGGAAACAAGGGTAGTACATGCACTGAATAGTCCAACCTGAAACTTCAAAGTGCGCGAACTAGCCGATGTTGCGAAATCAGTGGATCGTGCATGGAGGATTCAGTCCGACTACAACCGCTCTCGACTGTGCATTGTGGAACGGTTGCTGAAGACGTGTTCAACATCGGACGATGTGTACGGGCAACTGGTCAACAACGACCCACGGTAGCGGTTCGTCCACGCGATTGACGGAGTGCTCGGCGATACGAGCAATGACGTGACGCAGGTAGGCTCCCGGATCGAGGCCATTCAAGCGACAAGGATGTAGATCGCAGAGCCCCGACCTGTGCACCGCCAACACGGCGGGATCAGACATGAGCATCCGGTTTCTCAATCTACCTGTCGAACGCTGGCTCTGCGGCAACGCGACCCACGGGCAGACGTTTGCGTGCGTCGATTCGCGAAGCGCGAATTCCTTATGGGATTGAGTCAACGTCGCCTGAAGCGCTGCAACGGAGTCGCTTGCTGTCCTCCAGCGGGTACAAAATTACGGTTGGAACTAGGGCGGGTCTGACGACAGCAAAGCTACCATAGCCGCCGTTCGTCGATGGACGCGGCATCGTCGCCTTTGGCCGAAGACGAGTCCATAGGTGAAGGCGCGGTATGGCCGTTCCACTCCGATACCTGTCGCTGGAATCTCAACGACCCGACCGTCGGCGATGGGTCGCAGAACGAAACCGCTCGCGCGGTAGGGGGCTCCGGCCAGGCGTGAGGGGTGCAGGGAAGTCTGCTGCGCAGTTCCGTATGTTGGAGGTCGAGGCAAT
>NZ_JBNDMK010000086.1:0-1292 GCF_050436545.1 Paraburkholderia sp. GAS41 | reverse complement strand
TGGAGTTGCCCCTGTAAATCAGGACACGCAGACACCGTTAAGTTGATGATGCAGCGGTTCGCCGGAACTCCCGGGGGGAACGGTACTTCAGTGCCTTATGCGGGTGGCGTTCGTTGTAATGCTCAAAGGCGCCAGCCAGATGTGAGAGCGCTGTTGGCACATCAGGCTTATGCATAAAGGCAATGTAATCGTGCTTGATTGTCTTCACGAACGACTCGGCCATACCGTTACTCTGCGGCGAACGAACAGGCGTCGTCAACGGTTCCAGGCCCAACTCGCGGGCAAAGCTGCGCGTACGGTGGTCGATGTAGGCAGAGCCGTTGTCTGACAGCCATTCGATGGGTGCGCCTGCCTGCGGCGTGCCGAAGCGTTGCTCGACCGCTGCGAGCATCACATCGCGCACGACGTCCCCGCTATGGCCGCCAGTAGTCGCTGCCCAACTAATAGCTTCCCGGTCATGGCAGTCCAGCGCAAACGTCACGCGCAACGGCGAGCCATCGTCACAACGGAACTCGAAGCCGTCCGAGCACCAGCGGACGTTACTCTGGTCAACGGCAATGCGTCCATCATGTCGGCGGGTATCGCGTCGCTGGCCAAGGCGCCGGAGCAGCAACTGATGGTCACGCATGACGCGATAGACCCGCTTGGCGTTCACGCACGGCGCACCGGTCAATTCGTGACTACGTCGCAGCAATGCCCAGACTCGTCGGTATCCATAAGTCGGCAAGCCCGCCACATGCTCGTGGATTGCAGCGACCAGCTCCGTGTCGTCGGTCTGTCGGGCGCGGCGGCCGTCCTGCCAGTCTGGAGAGCGGGCTTTTCTGACTGCCAAAGCAGAGCGCGCCACGCCGAGAACATCGCAGACCGTTTTCATTGGTCGTCCCCGGGCAGTAAGGGCGAGCGCGCAATCCAGTTTTTTGAGCGGCCATACTCGACTGCTTCCTTCAGGATTTCTGCCTCCTGCGTCTTCTTGCCAAGCAGACGCTGCAGTTCCCTGATTTCCTTCATCGCCGTGGCCAACTGCGAAGCAGGCACCACGGCTTCTCCAGCTTTCACCGCTGCCAGGCTGCCTTCCTCGTATTGCTTGCGCCACGCAAACACCTGGTTTGGGTTCACTCCGTGTCTACGGGCAACTGCTGAAACCGTTGCTCCCGGCTCCAGGGTTTCCTGCACGATGGCTACTTTTTCCTGGACCGAACGCCGACGACGGCGCTCCGGCTCGGTCAGAACTTCAATGCTTTCCACGATTTGCCTAGGCTTGAAACTAGTCACAAGACTCCCTCTTATTTTAA
>NZ_JBNDMK010000085.1:0-1336 GCF_050436545.1 Paraburkholderia sp. GAS41 | reverse complement strand
TCGACCGACTTCACCATATCCTCGATCACCTTCTTCGCATCGCCGAAGACCATCATGGTCTTGTCCATGTAGAAGAGATCGTTGTCGAGCCCCGCGTAGCCGGCTGCCATCGAACGCTTGTTGACGATCACCGTGCGCGCCTTGTACGCCTCGATGATCGGCATGCCGGCAATCGGCGACTTCGGATCGTTCTTCGCCGCCGGATTCACCACGTCGTTCGCACCGAGCACCAGCACGACGTCGACCTGACCGAACTCGCTGTTGATGTCCTCCATCTCGAAGACCATGTCGTAGGACACTTCGGCCTCGGCCAACAGCACGTTCATGTGCCCCGGCATCCGTCCGGCCACCGGATGGATCGCATAGCGCACGTCGATGCCCTTCTCGGTCAGCTTGTCGGTGAGCTCCTTCAGAGCATGCTGGGCGCGGGCGACGGCCAGACCATAGCCCGGCACGATCACCACCGTTTCCGCGTTGCCGAGCATGAACGACGCGTCCTCGGCCGAGCCCGACTTGACCGGCCGCTGCTCCTGCGCACCACCCGCAGCCGCTCCGCCCGCCTCGGCGCCAAAGCCGCCCAGCAGCACGTTGAAGAACGAGCGGTTCATCGCGTGACACATGATGTACGACAGGATCGCGCCGGACGAACCCACCAGCGAACCGGCGATGATCAGCATCGGATTGTTCAGCGAGAAGCCGATGCCCGCCGCCGCCCAGCCCGAGTACGAATTGAGCATCGACACGACCACCGGCATATCCGCGCCGCCGATCGGAATGATGATCAGCACCCCGAGCGCAAATGCGATCAGCGTCATGATGATGAACGGCAGCCACGATTGCGTGAGAAAGAAGATCACGCCGAAGCCGAGCATGCCGAGCGCGAGGAACAGGTTGATCAGGTGCTGTCCACCGTACACGACCGGTGCGCCCTGAAACAGCCGGAACTTGTACTTGCCGGAGAGCTTGCCGAACGCGATCACCGACCCGGAGAACGTAATCGCACCAACGAACGTGCCGATGAAAAGCTCGATGCGGTTGCCGTACGGCAGGAACCCCGGAATCGGATTGTCCGGATCGACGAGCCCGAACGCCGACGGCTCCGACACCACCGCATAGGCTATACACACCGCCGCCAGACCGATCAGCGAGTGCATGGCGGCGACCAGTTCCGGCATCTTGGTCATCTCGACGCGCGCCGCGACGAACGCCCCGATCGCCCCGCCGACCACCAGCGCCGCAAACAGCAGTCCCAGACCCAGCCCGAGATTCGAACCGAGCGCGGCGGCCTGCTTGAGGATCAGCGCGATGGTGGTGAGGATCGCAATCGCCATCCCCG
>NZ_JBNDMK010000084.1:0-1341 GCF_050436545.1 Paraburkholderia sp. GAS41 | reverse complement strand
GGGGCTTCCCGTGTTGCGTGCGCTTCCCTTGTGTGCATGCTGTCGCCACTACCCCGGCGCAGCGACTGGGCGTCCTGCCTGCTCGTTCACCCAGCAAGCGAATACGCAAACAACCTCTCGTTCGAAGACCTCGTGCTGAGCCGTGGGCCCGTCACCTTTGATTCAGATAGGTTCACTGCTAAAGGCGACGCCGTCACCTTTTGGTGAAGCTGCTCGGCAAGTTGTTTGAGGTCCGACGTCGAAATCGTCTTCGCTCCGCCGCCCGTCGCTTGATCGGGTGGCGCAAGACGCGAGCGAAATGAACTGAGCACAATGGAGAGCGGTAGCGGAGAAGCGTCAACGCCCAGAATTGCACCAATCTTGCTGGTCACCGTTTTCCATCGCTCGTCGACTTCCTGACTGTTCGAAACATCAATCCAGTCATCCTTCGGGCACGTGGCCACACTCGTTGTCTGCACGATTGCGACTGTCGACGCAACGCCCGCTTGCGTATTGGCTTGCGGATGTGTGAGACCGACCCGTGGAAACGCTTCGCCTAAATCAAGCGAACCACAACCTGCAAGCGCTATGGCAGCCAACATCGCAACGATCAATCCGACAGGGGGAATTGACATACGGGCTCCGTTTTCTTGATTGCCGCTCACGAACCTGGCATTTGCGCGGGTAACCGCTGTCTCTATGCATTGAGGCATACGACAAGGATCAACGCTCTTCAAGACGATTTGTAGAGCATCGTCATATTGAATTCAAGGATCGGACACATTGGTGAAAACGCGAAACGCACCAACAACGTTTTCTTTTTCCTAATATTACGCAACCCTTTCTTCAATAGTTCGTTTCCCCACATAGCGCAAGAACGGGTACTTTATATTGACACGCGATGTCCTAGTCTTCGGATTCGTGAGGAGTACGTCGACGCGCACGCCTCCGAATCGCAGAAGGCAAGTGACGCTCGCACGATCCATCGTTAGATGGACCGCTATACAAGTGGTACAAGCTGTAGATGTATCAAAACAGAAACAGACTGAGAGGAGCGTAAATTCTGTCCAACGCGGTAGAACGCTCACACGAACTGAGGAATTCAATCAATTTCTATAAGCAATGCAAAGCAATCGCCTGTTGCACAGCCTATTCTGTCGAACACGGCTATGTAATCGCCGCTCTTGGTCAGTATCGGGCAGGAAGACGGTGAAACTGTTTCTCTACGTGAACGACGCCGTGCTAGCAAAGCACTTAATGCTAAACCTGGCTCTTTTGAAAATTGTGTGGGTAATGCGGCTCACGAGGCATGCGGGTTGAAGCTGGAGAAATCGAGTTTGCCGGCGATGAGAAAGAGCACGG
>NZ_JBNDMK010000083.1:0-1391 GCF_050436545.1 Paraburkholderia sp. GAS41 | reverse complement strand
AAGTAGTTCGCCCAGCCGCGCAGCGTGCGATTCAACTTGCCCACCAACTCCGTGGTATCAAACCACGTCATCGAAGCAGCGGTTAGCGCATGGACCTTCTCAACCATACGCCGGATACTCTTCTTCGACGGACGCATGCCCATACGAGCCTGGCCAGTCGTTGCCGAGTACATCCGCCCAAACGTGTAACCCAGGAAGTCGAATTCCCCTTCCGGGACCTTGCAGATTTGTGTCTTCTCCTCGTTGACCGTCAGCTTCAGTTTGCCCATGATCTCGCGCAGTCGCGACAGGGCCTCTTCAGCTTTGCCTCGCTTGCACAGGATCACCAGATCGTCCGCGTAGGTCACGATTCGACTGCCAAGACTTCGCTCAAGCCCAAGCTTCTTCCATGCCAACACAAACCGGCGCATGTAAATATTCGCCAACAGTGGTGAGATGGGTGAGCCCTGCGGAATGCCTCGCCTGCTGTCCTTGGCCTCGGTCGTACGTGTCTTCCGGCCTCGGTGATCGGTTTCTTCAACGGAGCACTCCAACCACATCTTGATCAGATGCAGCACGCGCCGATCAACGATGCGCCGCGCGAGCGACAACATCAAATCGGCGTGGGGAATACTTCCGAAGTAGTCCGCCAGGTCGGCGTCAACAACGTCCGTTTGCCCTCTATGCAGCCGCTCCTCCACCTCGATCACCGCTTGCTGGGCATTGCGCCCCGGGCGGTAAGCGTATTGCTCCGGTGGAAGGTCCGCTTCGAAGATCGGTTCGAGCACCAGCATCGCTGCTGTCATGCACACCCGATCACGCAAGGTCGAGATGCCCAGGGGCCTCAGCTTGCCATTGGCCTTCGGGATAAACACTCTTCTGATAGGGTCCGGCCGGTAAGTCTCCTGCCTGAGCGCAAGCGCCAGTTCGCTGAGCCACTTCTGCACCCCGTACGCCTCGACCTCCGCGAAGGCCTGCCGATCGACACCCGGTGCGCCCTTGTTCGAGCGGCACTGAGCGTACGCATGCGCCAGCACATCTTCACGATAGATCTTGTCGTACAGCGCGTAGAAGCGATACCCGGCTTCTGCCTTCGCTTTCGCGTGTAACGCCATCTGCAGCTTCTGAACACGAATCGGAGTTGATAGGTTGCCCAATCTCCACGTCCTCACTACGTATTGCGTCTGTCTTGAACTGAGGCCCCTTCCCTCCACCAGCATTACACCGGCTTCGACGGTAATACGGGCCTCTCCGTCACCCCAAGGCGCCCGGCCTGTCCCTCGCGGGCGTCCGGTTGGTCATCCCTGACCACGCCAAGGGGCTTCCCGTGTTGCGTGCGCTTCCCTTGTGTGCATGCTGTCGCCACTACCCCGGCGCAGCGACTGGGCGTCCTGCCTGCTCGTTCACCCAGC
>NZ_JBNDMK010000082.1:0-1451 GCF_050436545.1 Paraburkholderia sp. GAS41 | reverse complement strand
GCCGCATCATGACCTCCAATCAACCGGGCGTCAGCCCTTTGCGTCAGCGTATGACGGACGACATGCGCATGCGCCAGCTTTCCCCCAAGACTCAGGCAGGCTACCTGCGCATTGTGCGTGAATTCGCCCGATATCTTAAACGCTCACCCGACACGGCGACTGTCGAAGACCTGCGAAACTACCAGCTGTATCTGGTCGATCGCGGAACGTCGCCCGTCTCCCTCAATGCCGCGATCACCGGGCTGAAGTTCTTCTTCGAGATCACGCTTCGGGAGCCGGAATTAATGGCCCGGATGCAGCCGGTGCGCGTGCCGCGCGTACTGCCGGTTGTCCTCAGCCCCGACGAGGTCCGGCGACTGATTGCAGCAACAGGGAATCTGAAGCATCAGACGGCGTTGTCACTCGCCTACGGCACGGGCCTGCGTGCCAGCGAAGTGGTCGCACTCAAGGTGGGCGACATCGATAGCCAACGCATGACGCTTCGGGTCGAACAGGGCAAGGGTCGCAAGGATCGCTATGCCATGCTTTCGCCGGTGCTGCTCGAGCGCCTGCGGGTCTGGTGGCGCGTGGCCCGCGCCCAGGGCAAGATGCCCGATGGCGGCTGGCTATTTCCAGGACTTGATCCTGTTGATCCGCTGACTCCACGGCAACTCAATCGTGCGATTCGCGCGGCGGCTGAATCCGCACAGATCGACAAGCGCGTATCGATGCATACGCTGCGCCACAGTTTCGCCACGCACCTGCTCGAACAGAAGGTCGACATCCGGGTAATCCAGGTGCTGCTTGGCCACAAGAAACTCGAAACGACAGCGCTTTATGCCCAGGTCGCCACCGACCTGCTGCATGAAGTCGTCAGCCCGCTGGAGCGCCTGCGTACCGAGTAACCGGCGCGGTCCGATCCGATGCTGGAGGTCGCGGACATCTTCCGCGCCTGCGGGGCCACGTGGCGACGCACGGTAGCACTGAGCCTCGGGCAGCTGAAGGTGATGTCGGCCATCGAACAGTGCCGCAGTGCGGCGCTGGGCGGGCATGTGCTGCGCTGTTCCAGCTGCACACGAACCGAGATCGCCTATAACTCCTGCCGAAACAGGCATTGCCCGAAGTGTCAGGCCAGCGCCGCACACCGCTGGCTCGAAGCGCGCGAGGCTGACCTGCTGCCCGTCGAGTACTACCACGTCGTCTTCACGCTTCCTGCACCGATCAGTGCGATCGCCTGGTACAACAAGCGCGTTATCTACGGGCTGCTGTTCGACATCGCCGCCGAGACGCTGCGTACCATCGCCGCAGATCCCAAGCACCTGGGCGCCAACATTGGCGCCACGCTCGTGCTGCATACCTGGGGCTCCGCGCTCACGCATCATCCGCATGTGCACGGTATTGTCCCTGGCGGTGGCCTGTCAGCAAACGGCGATCGCTGGGTCGCGTGCCGGCCCGGTTTCTTTCTGCCAGTG
>NZ_JBNDMK010000081.1:0-1455 GCF_050436545.1 Paraburkholderia sp. GAS41 | reverse complement strand
CTTGAGGGCATCGACTGGCGGCAGCCCCGCCGCACCGCCGCATTATCGATGTTGTAAACCGCGCGGCAGACTCGTAAACTACGGCGCATGTCGAACGGCGCCGATCTCCCTGACGATATCGAACAGCTGAAGGCCTTGCTGGTCGAGGCCCGTAGTCTGCTTGCCGAACGCGATGTCGAGATTGAGCAGCTCAAGGCCCAGATCGACAAGCTCCGGCGTATGCAGTTCGGTCGCAAGTCCGAGCAGCTGCAGCGGCAAATCGAGACGCTCGAGACTCAACTTGAGGATCTGGCCGCCGGGCGCGGCGTAGCGGATGTGCAGCGTGCGCAGGCCCGCGGTGCAAACGCGTCCTCATCGAACGCAACGATGGACGAAGCGGCTTCGAAGCAAGCGCTTCCCGCACATCTGCCTCGCGAGGATCATGTACTCGAACCCGAGTCGAATTGCCCGGACTGCGGTCAACCAATGCGGGTGCTCGGCGAAGACTCATCCGAACAACTCGCCCGGGTTGTCGCGGCGTTCAAGGTCATTCGCACGATCCGGCGCAAGCTGGTTTGCCCGTGCTGCAGCACGATCACGCAGCCGCCGATGCCGTGGCTGCCGATCGAGCGGAGCATCGCTCATCCGAGCTTGCTGGCAGACATCCTCGTCTCGAAGTATGCAGACCACCAGCCGCTGTACCGGCAATCGGCAATCGCGGCGCGCGACGGCGTGACGCTTGACCGGGCCAGCATGGGCCGCTGGGTTGGCCAGTGTGAGGCGCTGTGCGCCCCGCTAACAGAGGCGCTGCGCCGCTATACCGTTGCCGCTACCAAGCTGCACGCGGATGACACGCCAATCCCGGTGCTCTCACCGGGCAACAGGAAGACCCGCACCGGCCGGCTGTGGGTCTACGTGCGCGACGATCATCGCTCGGGCTCGACGCAACCGGCTTCGGTCTGGTTCGCGTACTCGCCGAACCGCCAAGGCATCCATCCTCAAACCCATCTCGCCAGCTTCAAAGGGATCCTGCAAGCGGATGCTTACGCTGGCTTCGACGAATTGTTCCGCGATGGCTCGATACGCGAGGCTGCTTGCCATGCCCACGCGAGGAGAAAGTTCTACGACATCCACGTGCGCACACCATCTGACACAACACAGAAGGCACTCGAATATATCGGCGGGCTCTACGACATCGAGGCCTCCATTCGCGGCAGGCCTGCTACCGAACGGCTGCGAATACGGCAGGAGAAAGCCAGACCGCTGCTTCAGATCTACGAAGCGTGGCTAAGGGCAAAGCTCGAAACACTGTCGTCGAAGTCCGATACGGCCAAGGCGATCAACTACACGCTAAACCAGTGGAGCGCCCTGACGTTGTATTGCGAAGACGGTACGCTCGAGATCGACAACAACATCGCGGAGAACGCGCTGCGTTGTGTAAGCCTGGGCCGGAATAATGCGCAGCCAGAAATTATG
>NZ_JBNDMK010000080.1:0-1471 GCF_050436545.1 Paraburkholderia sp. GAS41 | reverse complement strand
CTCGCGCAGGCCTTGCGGGTTCAGCTTGATGACGTCCGAACCGTCGATCACGATCTCGCCCGCGGTCGGCTCGATCAGCCGGTTGAAGTGGCGCACCAGCGTCGACTTGCCGGAGCCCGAGAGCCCCATGATGACGTAAATCTCGCCCGAGCCGATGTTCAGGCTCACGTCGTTCAGACCGACGTTGCAGCCGGTCTGCGCGAGCACTTCGGCCTTGCCCTTGCCGCTTCTGAGCAGGTCGAGCACGCGCGCGTGGCCAGTCTCGGGGCCGAACAGCTTGTACACGTGCTTTACTTCAATCGCTGCCATGTCACTCTCCTGAGCACTTTCTTGCGCACCTTCCGGTGCGCGTTCCTGCTGTCCTGATGACTACTTCACCGCGTGGGTTTCAAGCCCGCGCTAGCTGGCGTTGCTGCCGGCAGCGCCTGCGCCTGTATTGCTGTCCGCGCCGGCTTCGGTGGCCGCGACCTTGTACGGCACGCGCGACACCGCTTTCGCCTTCTTGCGCAGCGCCAGCAGACGCCGGGTGCGGCGATCCTGCCCGTAGCCCTGGCTGATCCGGTCGATCACGATGGCGAGAATCACGATGGCAATCCCGGCCTGCATGCCCTTGCCGACATCGAGCGTCTGGATGCCCGCGAGCACGTCTTCACCGAGCCCACGCGCGCCGATCATCGAGGCGATCACCACCATCGAGAGCGCCATCATCGTGGTCTGGTTGATGCCGGCCATGATGCTGGGGCGCGCGAGCGGCAACTGCACGTTGGTGAGCAACTGCCAGCGCGTCGTGCCGAAGGCGCGCGCGGCTTCGACCACATCCGCGTCCACGTGACGGATACCCAGATCGGTCAGGCGGATCAGCGGCGGCAGGGCATAGATGATGGTGGCGAGAATCGCCGGCACCTTGCCGAGGCCGAACAGCATCAGCACCGGAATCAGGTACACGAAGCTCGGCAGCGTCTGCATGATGTCGAGTACCGGCAGCAGGATGCGCCGCAGCCACGCGCTGCGCGAGGTGAAGATGCCGAGCGGCACGCCGAGCGCCACGGACAGCACGGTCGCGACCAGCATCAGCGCGAGCGTCTCCATCAGCTTCTCCCACAGGCCGAAGCAGCCGATCGCGTAGAGCAGCAGCACGAAAAAGCCGGCGATGCCGAGGCGCCGCGTCGCATTCCACGTCACCGCGCCGACCACGAGCAGGATCAGCCACGGCGGGGTGGCGCGCAGCACGCCTTCGAGCGGCACCAGCAGGTAGCGCAAGAGCGCGATGCTGAAATTGTGGAAGCTGTCGCCGTACTGGGCGACGAACGACTGAACCACGTCGTTGACCCAGTCGGCAATGGACAGATGCAGGAAAAACGAATGCATGATCAATTCTCCAATGCGCCTGAACGGACGGCGTGAAACGCCATCCGTTCAGCACAAAGCGTCGTGACGTCGTCGCGGATCAGGCGCCCGCGAGCGAGGCCTG
>NZ_JBNDMK010000079.1:0-1971 GCF_050436545.1 Paraburkholderia sp. GAS41 | reverse complement strand
ATCATCCGCATGTGCACGGTATTGTCCCTGGCGGTGGCCTGTCAGCAAACGGCGATCGCTGGGTCGCGTGCCGGCCCGGTTTCTTTCTGCCAGTGCGTGTGCTCTCGCGTTTGTTTCGCAGGCGCTTCCTCGATGCACTCACTGATGCACATCAGCGCGGACGGCTCCAGTTCTTCGGCCAGTACGCGCAACTCGCCGACCGGGCGGTCTTCGCGCAGTGGCTCGCACCGCTGCGCGCCTCAGAATGGTTTGTGTACGCCAAGCGTCCGTTTGCGGGCCCTGACGCGGTGCTCGCCTATCTCTCACGCTACACGCATCGCGTCGCGATCTCTAACCAGCGCCTGCTCGCCTTCGACGGACGCAGCGTGAGCTTCCGCTGGAAAGACTACCGGCAGAAGGGCCGAACGCGATATAAAGCGATGACGCTTGAAGCCAGCGAATTCATGCGCCGCTTTATATGAACGCGTCCCGTTTGCAACAGTTTTCGTGTGTTCAGACAGACAGGATGGGCTGCGGCTTTATATTCGGCCTTATTACAGCCGGTATTGCTGCTGCGGGCCTCTATGAAATACGCTGACTCGCACCTCATTTCCTGCGCGAGCTCGAAGCTCGACGGCGCATTCAGGTTTAGCGAGTCCCGGTCCTACCTGGTTTGTCATCACACTCGATTGCTGCGCAACCTTTCGACGTTCACCCTGCGTTAAACGTTGATCTTCTGCTTCGCGTGAACCATTCAGGCAGGCTTCACGCTCACGTAGGCCTTCTGGTACGGTCGGTCATGGGCCAGCACGGCCCAGATCGTCCGCGCCATCTTGTTCGCCAATGCGACGACCACCACATTCTTTGGCCGCCGCTTCATCATCTGCTCGACCCACTCGCCGGGCTCCTTTGCGTGCTCTATTACGCTACGCGCACCATGGATCAGCAGTGTGCGCAAATAGGCGTCGCCTCTCTTGCTGATCCCGTGCAGGTTCACCTTTCCACCCGAGCCGGTCTGCTTCGGCACGATGCCAACCCATGCGGCAAACTCGCGCCCCGAACTGAATGCTTTCGGATCGCCCATCATTGCGACGGCTGCCGTTGCCGTCAGCAGCCCGACGCCGCAAATTTCGCTCACCGCCTTCACCGCCTTGTCTTCCTTCTTCCACTCGCGCATCCGACGCTCTATCTCGGCAACCTGTTCGTCCAGCTTCGCCAGTCCATTCCACTGCTCGCGAAACGTATCGATCAGCACGGCAGGCAGGCGCTCCGCGATCCGTTCGAGCACGACCGGTATCTCCTTGTTCAGCTTGTTCCGGCCCTTGCTCATGACCTCCCCGTATTCCGTCAGCAGTCCACGCAGGTTGTTGATCTGCATCGTGCGAAATTTGATCAGCTGCTGCCGCATACGGTGTAGCGCCAGCATCGCCTGTTGTATCTCGGTCTTCACCGCGACGGGCTTGCCGGGTTGCTGCACGGCCATCCAGATGGCCCGGGCGTCCGCCGCGTCGTTCTTGTTGCGGATGTTGAACGCCTTCACGAACTTCGCCGGCATCAGCTTTACCACGTGACCCATGTTCGTCAGTTGCCGGGCCCAGTGATGCGATCCGCCGCACGCCTCCATCCCGATCAGGCACGGAGCCCGGTTCGCGAAGTACTCGAGAAACTTTGCCCGCTTGATCGGCTTGTTCACGATTTCTCCGGTTTCCTGATCGACGTAGTGGACCTGAAAAACCGACTTTGCAAGGTCAATCCCAACTGGCATAAGCTTCACGACGGATCCTCCGGTTTGCCTGGAAACTTCGTATTTTCCACGTGGGCACATCGATGCCATTGGTCCGTGAGGATCCACCTTCCTTGCGCTCACATATTCACGGGTGGGACGCGTTCATTTCATTTCCTGCTCCATGTGCTGCCCGCCGGCTTCCATCGAATCCGCCATTACGGGTTGCTCGCCAACCCGGTGCGCCGCACCAACCTGGCGAAGATTCG
>NZ_JBNDMK010000078.1:0-2002 GCF_050436545.1 Paraburkholderia sp. GAS41 | reverse complement strand
AGTCGCACCGCGTTGGGGGATCTGGTGCGCGAGGTACGGCCGCCGCGCCAGCGCGGCTTTGAAGTGCGTTTCGAGACGCCGGCGGGTCAGCAGGCACAGGTGGACTTCGCCCATTTCAACGTTGAATTCGACGACACGCCCGGCCAGCGCCGCTCGATCTGGCTGTTCTCGATCGTGCTGGGACACAGCCGGTATCTATGGGGCCGGTTCGTTGAACATCAGGATCTGCAGACTGTGCTGCGCTGTCACATGGAAGCGTTCGCCCATCTGGGTGGCGTGCCGTGCGAGATTCTCTATGACCGGATGAAGACCGCTGTGCTCGGCGAGCTTGAGCGGCACGTCGTGTACAACGCAAAGATGATTGCATTCGCCCAGCATTACAGTTTTACGCCGCGTGCATGCAAGGCGTATCGCGCCAAGACCAAGGGCAAGATCGAGCGTCCATACCGCTATATCCGGCAGGATTTCTTCCTTGCACGCCGTTTCCAGAATCTCGGCGATCTAAACCGGCAACTGCGTGAATGGCTCGATACCGTCGCCAATGTGCGCGTGCATGGCACCACGCAGCGCGTCGTGGCCCAGCACTTCAGCGAGGAACGCGCCGCGCTCCAGGCGTTGCCCGCTGGCCTGTTCAATGGTGTGATCCGCCTCGAACGGCGCGTCAGTCACGAGGGTCTCGTCTCCGTCGGCGGAAACTATTACAGCGTGCCTGACCGCACACGCAGGCGCACACTCGAGGTTCACAGCCTGGCCCATGAGGTTCGCATTTATGAGGATGGCGAACTGCTGGCGGTTCATCCCGTACTCGAAGGCAGACGAGGAACCTCGTTGCTGCCGGGACATCGACGCTCGCATCATCGGCAGGAGTCGGCGGCGCAGCACACTGTACCGCCAGCTTCGCCGGTCGTGAGCCGTCGCCCGCTGTCGTTTTATGACCAGGTGGCGCGGCGTCTGGCGATTGCCGGGAGGTCCGCATGAACAACATGCCGGCATCAACACTTGAGCGGATCCGCAGATACATGGTCGGTCTGCATATGCCACGCGCACTGGAGGCTCTCGACGCGACTCTGGCACGCTTCGAACAGGGCGACAGCTCCATGCTGGAGGTACTCGAAACGCTGCTGGGGGAAGAGTTCACGACGCGGGAAACCCGCCGCATCAAGATGGCGCTGCAGACAGCGCGCCTTGGCACGATCAAGACACTGGCCGGCTACGACTTCAGCTTCCAGCCGGGTCTCGACCGGGATCGCATCATGGCACTGGCACAACTCGACTTCATCGAACGACGTCAGGCCGTGCACTTCCTCGGTCCGCCCGGAACCGGGAAGTCGCACTTATGCATAGCGCTTGGCGTTGAGGCCGTACGTGCAGGCAAGAGCGTCTACTTCGGTACGCTTGCCGAAATCGTCGCGTCGATGGTGAAAGCCGAGCGTGAAGGCAATCTTGCACAGCGCGTTCGCTTCCTTGCGCGCAACAGTCTGCTCATCGTTGACGAGATTGGCTACCTACCCGTCGGCCTGAACGGCGGCAATCTGTTCTTCCAGCTCATCAACGCCTGCTATGAGCGGTGCGCAATCATCCTGACGTCAAATCGAAGCTTCGGTGAATGGGGCGAGGTGTTCGGCGACAGCGTGGTCGCAGCGGCGCTGCTCGATCGTCTGTTGCATCACGCAGTCGTCGTGCACATCGAGGGCTCGTCGTATCGCCTGCGCGAGCACGCCGACCTGCTGCCCGAGCATTTACGCAACCGCCCAACTCCGCTCAATCAAGTACCCGCCGAAACCGTCCGTCGACGGCCAGGCCGTCCCAAACGGAGCTCAGCTGATCACAACCCCGGCTGATCACCGATTACACAGGGTGGGGAATTTTACTTCGATACTTCTGGGGAAATTACGGTCGACATTGACAAGTAGTTCGCCCAGCCGCGCAGCGTGCGATTCAACTTGCCCACCAACTCCGTGGTATCAAACCACGTCATCGAAGCAGCGGTTAGCGCATGGAC
>NZ_JBNDMK010000077.1:0-2044 GCF_050436545.1 Paraburkholderia sp. GAS41 | reverse complement strand
GTGGTTTGCCACGAATCGCGGCCTCAATCGCGTACAGTTCGCCGATCCGGCGCAACGCTTCAGTGTTAACCTCGTTCCTGCGTGCGACGAACAGGTCGTGGAATTTGCGGCGCGCGTGCGCCATGCATGCAGCCTCACGCACACCACCAGCTTCGTAGATCGCGTTGTACCCCGCAAACGCATCGGCCTGCAACGTTCCCCTGAAGTCCTTCAGATGGGCCTGTGGATATTCACCAGCCCTGGTGGGACTGTATGCGAACCAGACCGCCGGCGCGTCCTTCGAGCCAGCCGGCCGGTCATCCCTAACGTATGTCCAGAGACGTGCGGTACGGGTCTTGCCATTGCCGGGCTCGAGCACAGGTACCGGCGTGTCATCCGCATGGATCTTCGGGGCGGCCATCACATAACGGCGAACCACCTCTACGAGTGGCCGGAGCAACGCACTGCATTGGCCGACCCAGTCCGCGAGTGTCGAACGGCTGAGTTCCACGCCGTCGCGCGCGTAAATCACTGACTGTCGATACAGGGGAAGGTGGTCACAGAATTTGGCGACCAGAACATGCGCGAGCAACCCGGGACCGGGCATGCCGCGATCGATTGGCCGGCTGGGCGCAGCCGCCTGCACGATGCAGTCGCAACAGGTACAGGCCTTCTTGACTCGGCGGTGACGAATCACTCGCCAATGCCCCGGTACATAGTCGAGTTGCTCGGAAACGTCCTCGCCGAGGTCGCCAAGCGCGCCGCCGCATTGCGGACAGCACGCGTCCTCGGGCTGATGTACAACGTCTTCGCGCGGCAGATGTTCGGGAGGTGGCTTGCGTCCTGTCGGCTTGCCGGTTTCTGGGCGGGGCCTTGTCGGTGCGTCGATCGTCGCCGCGCCGTCATCGGCCTGCAGATCTTCGAGACGCAATTCCAGTTGCTCGATCTGGCGATCAATCTTCTCCGACTTGCGCCCGAACTGCATGCGCTGGAGCTTCGCGATCCACAGCTTCAGGTGATCGATCTCGAGCGCCCGGTCGGAGAGTGTCTTCCGGAGCATCGTTACAGTGTCGCGTAGATCCGTGAGCTCGCCTTCGTGCTCACGTAACGCCGCTTCACGCGCTAGCAGGAGAGCCTTCAAGGCCTCGATATCGTCCGGAAGGGTAGCGTCGCTGGATGCCATGCACGCAGTTTACGCGCGTGTGTTGCGCCATGCCCGCGTTGTCACATACGTTTACAAAGCGCTGCAGGGGCGCGCTGCATCGACGGGCTGTCGCCAGTCGAATCCTTCGAGCAGAAGTCCGAGTTGAGCGCTGGTCAGCGAAACAACACCGCCGTCAACACGAGGCCACGCAAAGCGCCCACGCTCCAGGCGTTTGGCGAACAGACATAGGCCGCCGTCGCGCCAGTACAGGCACTTGATGAGGTCGCCACGTTTGCCCCTGAACACGAAGATGTGGCCAGAGAATGGATCCTTCGCCAGCACGGTCTGCACCTTCGCGGCCAGGCCGTCGAAGCCGCAGCGCATATCCGTAAATCCGGCGGCAACCCAGATGCGCGTGTTTGCGAGCGGACCAATCATCGGCTCAGGCACTGGATCACCACGCGCAGCGTGTCGGGATCGACGCTCCCTTCAACGTGTATCTCGCCTCGTGGCAACTGGATGCGCATCTTGCCGGGCACCGGTGCCGACGGCGTAGATTCTGGCGGCTCGGCCATGCCGCTGTCACCTGCCTCATTCACGGTGACCGGCAGCAACGCGGATTCGCGACCGTGCATGCCAAGTCGTCCATCCAGATACTGCTTGCGCCAGTCGAACAGCTGATTCGCGTTCAATTCGTGACTGCGTGCAATCTCCGCCACCGAACGTCCGCTGGATAACGTCTCTTCGACGATCTGGCGTTTCTCGTCCACGGTACGCCGGCGATACCTCCGTGCGACTTTGACTTCGGAGAATTCAGTCACTGTGTCCATGATTCCTTTGTGGACACAGTCACATTTGTGCCCCCGGAAAGCATGGCTTCGCCTTCATCGGCCGTCTATACGGTCAGGGTCGGACGGTTAC
>NZ_JBNDMK010000076.1:0-2476 GCF_050436545.1 Paraburkholderia sp. GAS41 | reverse complement strand
GAACACGGCCATTGGCGGCGTACCGCCGAAACAGAAGTTGCCCATCGCGGCATGACCTCTACTTCTGAACTCCGTTAAAAGCGGGGGGACTACCACCGCAGCAATAGCGATTCGCTACGCGTTGTTGTATTTTATGCCAGTGACCCAGACACACCTTTTCTCGATCCATTGCATTGATTTCCTCGGCGATACTATGACATGTGCGGGCCAGGGTCCTTTGGCTGCAAATTTATCCCCTGGCCGCTGACGCGCCGGTATTCCTGGACACGCGACGGTCCGCTGTCTGGTGCGGATCAGACGTTCGAATCCCCATTTGAAAGCATGGTCGAGAGACCGTAGTTGGCCGATTGGGTGAGTCCGCCAACGACTGTTTAGGGGCACTCCATTTCGCGAATTCTGAGTCTGACCGAGTGACCGGTTTCGAGAAAGTCATCTGGCCGGAGTGGGTCGAGAGTGTGTCCGTCGATAAGGAAAGCTGCCGCTGGATTGATCTAGGCCGCCAACGTCAGCAATCCGCCACATTGCCGACGAAGAACCCGGCCTGTCCCAATGGCGGCAATGGCTGACGACGCGACCTCGATCGCCACGAGTTCAATGGCCGCTTCTGAGGCGCAACCGACGCCTGAATGTCCAAACCCGGTTGCCAGCGAAGGTCGCTTGTTGGCCGATTCTGTTTGAAAAACCCCCTTTGCAGGCCGGAACTGAGGTGGTTTGACTGGCGCGTCGTGTTGGACTCGGAGTTGGTGGCGGAATTTGCGCGAAGGGTTACGCCCTCGATGTGCCTCAAGTCGGTGCCGTTACCGCTTGTTGACTCACCGGCACTAACCACTTCGCCATTCGCCGTAAGTTCTGTGCCGTCGCGGCCAGCAAGAATTCGTCATGCGCGCCACTGGGTCCACGCAATCGGAGGCGATCCAGCTTCAATATCCGCTTCAAATGAGCGAACAGCATCTCGACCTTCTTGCGCTCTCGCCTTGAGCGCTTATATGCAGGGGTATTAGCAATGGCTCTAGCCTCCTCTCGCGCTTCCTCATGGACACTGCGTGAGATTTTTCGCATGGGTGTGTTCGGGCAGCATTGGTCCTTCATTGAGCATGAAGCGCAGTCTGTCTGACTGGATCGATAGATGATCGTGCCGGCCTTCGTGATGTGCGAGCGCTGTGCTTTGAACGGTCGCCGCTCTTTGCGCAGAGCATGGCCTGCTGGGCAGCGATATTCGTCGCTCCGCTCAATCGAATGGAAATCGCCATTTGGAAACGTGCCGTCGTTACGAGGTGGGCGCTGCCAGACAGGTACGTGCGGATCGATGCCTTTCTCCTGAACCATCCACGCAAGCATTGCCCCTGTTCCGTAGGCCGTGTCACCGACCAGACGCTTCGGTTTGAGTGCGAAGCGCTGCTCAACCCTATCGACCATCGTCTTGGTGGATTCCACCTCCTGCGTTCTGTGTGCAGGTGTGGCCTCAACATCGACGATGATCCCCGCGTGCAGGTCAATCAAATAGTTTGTTGAGTATGCGAAGAACGCTGGTCCACCTGGCGCGGCAGTGTAGCGTGCGGCCGGATCGGTTAGCGAGATTCGTTTCGGCGGTGTGGCGGACTCCACGTCATCGGATGGCGCTGGGTTCCCTTCCTCCAGCGCACTTAAATACTCTTGTACCGCTCGGCTCGGACCGTCACCCTGACGCCAGTTGATGACTTCCGTTCCAGGTACTCCGCGAGCACGATTCGCGTCCGCCTTGACCACACTCGCATCGACGGCGAAACCTTCGCCTTCGACAAGTCCCTCGCTCATACAGCGACGCAGGACAGATTCAAAGACGTGTCGTAATGCTTCGCTGTCGCGGAATCGTCCGTGTCGATTCTTGGAGAACGTCGAGTGATCGGGGACTGCGTCTTCCAGGCCAAGGCGACAGAACCAGCGGTAAGCAAGGTTGAGATGCACCTCTTCGCACAGACGTCGTTCGGAGCGAATACCGAAGCAGTAGCCCACAATCAGCATGCGGATCATGAGCTCAGGATCGATAGAAGGCCGACCGGTGTGGCTGTAGTGCGGTGCGAGGTGCTCGCGAAGTCCATCGAGGTCGAAGTAGCGATCAATACCGCGCAACAGGTGCGTACGCGGAACATGGTCATCAAGGTTGAAGGAGTAGAAGAGTTCGTCCTGACCACCACCTTGTTGACCCATCATGACGTTCACCCCCGTCGATCAATGTCTTCCAGGATAGCCAAAATTCGATTTGGCGGGGAGTTTTTCAAATGTGAGGGACTTCCCCGTCCCGGTGCGACGCTGAAGTCGCAGGCGTCAAGTGCCATGATTGAGGTGCCATCCATCAATCGGAGCAGGAGGAGGAAGTCATGGACCAGCTTACTACCGTCGGCATCGACCTGGCAAAGGACATCTTCGCGGTCTGCGTGCTTGATGCTACCGGTGCCGTGTTGCAGCGACGCGTGCTGCGACGTGAAGCGTTCATGCG
>NZ_JBNDMK010000075.1:0-2479 GCF_050436545.1 Paraburkholderia sp. GAS41 | reverse complement strand
GGTAGTCCCCCCGCTTTTAACGGAGTTCAGAAGTAGAGGTCATGCCGCGATGGGCAACTTCTGTTTCGGCGGTACGCCGCCAATGGCCGTGTTCGGCCGCTCGTGATTGTATGACCAGAGCCACTTCGTTGCATACTCCTGAACATCGGCCACCGTCTCGAAGAGGTAATGGGCGAGCCAGTCGTATCGAACCGTTTTGTTGTAACGCTCAATGTACGCGTTCTGTTGCGGCTTGCCGGGTTGGATAAACTGCAGAACGACGCCGCGTCGAACGGCCCAGTCCCTGAGCGCATCGCTGACATATTCCGGCCCGTTGTCGCAACGGATCTTCGACGGCTTGCCGCGCCACTCGATTACCTGATTCAGGGACCGGATAACGCGTAGCGCGGGCAACGAGAAGTCCACCTCGATGCACAGGCCTTCCCGGTTGAAGTCGTCGATCACGTTGAACAGCCGGATGCTACGGCCATCAGCGAGCTGATCGTGCATGAAATCCATTGACCAGCACTCGTTCAGTGCCTGCGGCACAGCCAGCGGTTCAGGCTGCTCACGCACCAGCCGTTTGCGTGGCTTGATCCGCAGATTCAGCTCGAGCTCGCGATAGATGCGATAAACACGTTTGTCGTCTAATTGGTCAACAAACCCGATTCACTGTGGTCTTTGTCGTCTTCGTAGTCACGTGGAGCACGCGCTACAACATGCAGCCAGACGTCGCACTCGCCCCGATGTGATTCACGCTATCCAAACATCGGTAGCAAAGCGTGTCTCGGAGTCGAACGTGGCGACGAACTCAGTTTTCTCGGTAAAGCTAACCAATAAGAATTGTGCTCAACGGCAAGTGGAGGTTAGGCAGACACAACGGCACTCGTATCCTTATACAGCTCTCCTGATTTCCAGATACTCATCATTACGGTCGACAATTTTCGCGCGAGTGCTACAACCGCTTTTTTGTACCCTTTAGTCTGCCGGATTGCACTGGCCCAACGCGCAAGGCGGGTTTCTTTTCCGTAGCGCGACAGCAGGCACGAAGCTGCTTCGTATAGCAATGATCGAGTATATCGATTTCCCTGTTTTGATATAGCCCCGTTTCTGTCGACATCACCCGATTGATATTTTTTGGGAGTCAAACCTAGGTACGCGCCGACGTCCGAAATTCGGCGAAAGCGAGTGGGATCATCAATGGCAGTCTTGAATGACAACGCGGTCAGTACACCGACCCCAGGGATTGACATGAGTGCCGCGCAAACAGGATCCCGGCAAGCTTGCTTCTCCAGCATCTTGCTGCACTCCCTGATTTGTTGATTTAAGTGCCGCCACGTATCTAGAAGCATCAGCACGACCGACTTCACGGCTTCCACCGATGGGTCTGCAGCCAAAACCTCGCGCCGAAAAATCTCGTTACGTCCAGGGGAAAGAACAACGCCAAAGGTTTTCAACAAACCACGAATCTGATTGTTGATTGAAACTCGTACACGGACAAGCCTTTCCCGGGCAGTAAGCATCAGCCTTTGATTGTGACACTCGAGGGTCTTGACATACGTCGGTCGATACCAGCTGGTACGAACCAGATTCGCGATGCCGCGCGCGTCATTTCGATCGGTTTTGTTCAACTGGACCGTAAGTGCTGCGTGTACGTGTCGCGCATGAATGCAATCGATATCAACGTTAAGTCTACGCAGAGAATGAAATAACCAAACCGAGAGAGGCCCTGTTTCCATACCAACTTTAGCATTTCCATAGCCCTTCGCTTCAAGAAAATCCCTGATCAGCTCCGGTCGGGTTTCAACCATGCCGTGAAGAGCTACTCGCCCGTCACCGTCAACAATACAAACCGCTGTTTTCTTCTGTGCAACATCAAGACCGACATAGGCGCTCATGGTAGTTCTCCAGGAGATGGAAGATGCGTTTAGATTACCGCATGTGATTCCAGGCGAAGCCCTTGACGTTGCGCAGGTACAGGAAGCACAGGCCAAAGCCCCAGTTGCGCTGGTTGTGCGTCAGTTTCACAAGCCATTCAGCGATCACGCTGTTTTCCGCGCAACGCTTTGCCTGGTAGCGGTAGCAGGTCTCGCTTACGCCAAACGCCTCACAGGCCGCCCGTACGCTCATTGCGCGATCCTTCACTGCACGCATGGCCATCTCGCGGCGACGAGATGGCCTCACCACTTTTTTTCAAGCGCCTCGCGCACCACTTCGGCCTTGAGTCGCTCTTCGGCGTACATCTTCTTGAGCCTGGCGTTTTCCGTCTCAAGCTCCTTCATCCGGCTCATCAACGCCGCGTCCATGCCGCCGTATTTCGAGCGCCATTTGTAGAAGCTCGCGCTGCTCATGCCGTGCTCGCGGCACAACTGCGGAACGGGTGTTCCGGCTTCGGCCTGCTTCAAAATCCCGATGATCTGGCTTTCCGTGAATCTGGACGTCTTCATGCAAAATTCCCTGTCGATCCTGCTGCTAGAAAATTCTACCTTGAACACCCGTT
>NZ_JBNDMK010000074.1:0-2504 GCF_050436545.1 Paraburkholderia sp. GAS41 | reverse complement strand
GCTTTCCACGATTTGCCTAGGCTTGAAACTAGTCACAAGACTCCCTCTTATTTTAAGGGGTGTCTCGTGTCCTGAGAATCAAGGGGCTACTCCACTCGCCCCCAAGCTAGATGGCAAAGGCTGACGAGGTTGACGCCCAGACGCCTGGCTTGGGTGCGCAGGCGGTCATTGAGCGCCTGCGGCACAATGCAGTGTGACTGCTGCACCTGACTACCGTCGCTGTGCACGTCAAGCAGGCCGAATGGTGCGGTGGGTTCGTCGATGTCGCGAAGCATCGAACGAAAGAAGCGTTCATGCTCGTCCAGGCTGACGCCCAGGCGAGCCTGGGCCACCAGATTGCGGAATGGCTGCGGAGCAGCGAGCGCATGCTCGGTACCACCCATGAAGGCCAGGATTTCCGCGTTCATCGACTCGAACGTGGAGTGATCGGCGATCAGATGGTGTAGCAGTAGCAGCACATGCCAGCTTCCATCGGCCTCCTCGGCAGTGACAAAGCGCTGCAGCGGAGCCTGCCCGAGATTGATGCGGCGGTGACGCGGGCTGAAACGACGGAGCAGTTGCTCACCGACGGGTCCGTCACCGGGATCAACGGACGTTTCGGTGATGGCGAGCGGTGAATGGCGCAAGACGACCTGAGCGGGTGAAGATAGTCTCTCCCAGACGAATGCTGTGCGCAGGATGTCGTGCCGGTCAATAACCCGTTGCATGGCAGCAAGGTAATGATCGAGCAAAGCACGATTGTCAAAGTTCATCTGCGAAACCAGCAGGTATGGATCGCCTTCGCTTGCCAGCAGATGGTGGAAAAGTATGCCGTCCTGCAACGGAGAAAGTGCGTAGATATCCTGAACGTTTTCAATGCCACCTGGGATCTGCGCGATGATGTGGTCGATATCGTCCTGATTCAGTTCGATTAGTGGCAGTATCTCCGGCGTGATCTTTTCAGTATGCAAAGCAATGCCGTTCAACGGAACAGCAAGTTCCGTTTCTGCCAACACAATTTGATATTTGATATTTGATATCCACAACGAATTCTCCCAGATTAGACATTTTAAAAACATAGATAGCAAGCGTGAATTCCAGCGCACTTGCACCTCGAGACTATTAAACGGTGCGGTCGCTGAGGTTCACTAACGAGCCATGACGCATGGCTACACCACCTGGCTGTCCTGTCGATCTTTAACGTTCGTGCTCCATAAGAAGAAGCAATTCATAATGCAACACACTGTCACGGCTGTGGACATAACATATCCTGATAAGGATTGCCATGTTCTGGGGAATATCGGTGACTCACGCACAGGACGAGGCGCGCTTTTCAGATCGGCTGGCCAATGGACAAGCGATCCAATTGAAAACTGCGCGCCCCAATCTCAAAGGCGGTGGCAAAGTTAACGGTCTCGCCCTGGTCAACCCAACGAGCAAGACGCCTCGGGTCGTGGGTGTCCCGCTTAAGCAATTCGATATCCTCGTGCTCACGGTCACGGAACAGAGACACCTTAGTTGCATTAGCATCAATCGATGTGCTTAGTATATTGCTGAAACGGTATGGTGGTTAGAAACAGCCTCGTTGCTCCTTGCAGGAGAAGAGCCTCTGAGAGGTGCGACGGGGCGACGAAGGCTCCTGCCAATGAAAAATGATGTTTGATATCCACAACAACGTCCCCCAGTCCGGTCGCTTTCGGGCATATCGATAACACTTTGTACAAGGCAGCGGTTGAACGACCGCATGGGAAATAGCTGCCCCGACGTCGATTGATATTTAGATCTTGGATAGTTGCCATTTTTCTGCAGGCACGGTAACCGGGCGGGTCGTTTATCTCGTTGGTGTCAAACGCAATCTCAAGTTGATACAGCTTCGGACGCAAACGCAATTTGAATTTGATACACCGATGCATACGGTTATTAGCTGAGTGCTGCCTCCTTCGAATTGCGTTTGCGTATGACGTCGTCCGCGTCGTTCAGGTGCGGCGGTGGGATGCGGTTAATCATGCCGGCCTGACGTTTTTCCTTCAGCCTGTACGAGTCGCCGGAGATTGGCACGACGTGTGCGTGGTGAAGCAGCCGGTCGAGGAGCGCCGCCGTGAGCGTTGCATCGTCAGCGAAGGTCTGATCCCACTGGCCGAACGGCAGATTGCTGGTCAGGATGAGGCTGCCGGTTTCGTATCGTTTGGCGACCACCTGGAAGAGCAGGTTTGCCTGCTCCCGGTCCATCGGCAGATATCCCATCTCGTCAATGATGAGAAGCTTGTAGGGCTTCGTGATCCGCTTGATGGTTTCCTCGAGCTGGTTACGGCGCAACGCCGTCGTCAATTGCATCAGCAGGTCGGCGGCAGTGATGAAGCGGGTGCGACACCCGGCCTGCGTTGCGCGATATCCGAGCGCGACAGCAAGATGGGTTTTACCGACGCCACTCGAACCCGCAACACACTGCCCATTGTCATCACGATGATGTGGTCATCCGCTATCCATTTCACCCCCGCTTTGGCGAGCGGATAACCGTCATCGGA
>NZ_JBNDMK010000073.1:0-2522 GCF_050436545.1 Paraburkholderia sp. GAS41 | reverse complement strand
GCACTGAAGTACCGTTCCCCCCGGGAGTTCCGGCGAACCGCTGCATCATCAACTTAACGGTGTCTGCGTGTCCTGATTTACAGGGGCAACTCCAGCGAGTGTTAGCCTGCACCACCGGTCGCGAGAAGGTGGTATTCGGCACTGTGCTGCTTGGCCGGACTAATATGGCGGAGGTGCTGGCAGCGCCATGGGCATGTTCATCAACAACTTACCTCTGCGCCTTGATCTGGATGGCACTGACATCGAGACCAGCGTGCTGACACCAGACCCATAACCGGCTCACTGAACTGCTTGCACATGAACATGCGCCACTCTCACTGGCTCAGCGATGCAGTGGTGTGGCTGCATCTGCGCCACTGTTCAGCGCGGTACTGAACTATCGCCACAATCCTATCGAGTCAGTTGAAAATGCTCACGCCCTTGACGGGATCAGATTCCTGGAAGCAGAAGAGCGCACCAACTACCCTTTTACCCTGTCAGTCGAGGACTTCGGGCAAGCTCTAGGTCTAACCGCACAAGTGGTCCGGCCCTTCCCAGCTGAGCGCGTATGTGCCTATATGCAGCAGGTGCTCCATCAACTGGCTGATGCGCTGGAATGTGCGCCGCACACCCCGGTACGAGAACTCGCCGTGTTGCCATCCAGTGAGCGCGAACTGCTACTGCAGACCTGGAACCGTACCGAGACCCCGTACCCGGCAGAGCAATGCATTCATGAACTGTTTGAGCAGCAAAGCACAGCCAACACTTGCGGGGCGACCCGATTCGTTTGAACTGCCTCCAGATTCGACTGCGATTCATGTGCAAAGCACACCTCCACGGCCGGCGGCTAACGATCGCGAACTGCGTATTTCGGCGAAGCCGAACAGTGATTTCGGTTGAAGTCGAACAGGGTTTCCGGAGGAAGGTGAACACCCGTTTCGCTCGAAGTCGAACAGTATCGGAGAATTCCGGAATCGCTGTTCGGCGTTCCGAAACGCGTGTTCATCTTCCCGAAATCGGTGTTCAGGTCGCCGAAATGCGTGTTCGGTGGACCGAAACGTAAGGCGCGGTTTCGGTTGGCGGTACTGCGGATGGCTCAATCGGCCGGCGGTTAAGGTGACTCCTTTTGGGAGAAACCGACGATGCCGGCTCACCGGACGACCATGCGCAAAATAAAAGATGTGCTTCGCCTGAAATGGACCTGTAATCTGTCTCACCGGCAGGTGAGCGGCGCGCTCGGCGTCGGGCTCGGTACCATCACCCAATACCTGCAGCTTGCCGCCTCCGCAGGCCTGGACTGGGCAAAGATCGAGCCGTTGTCCGAGGCGGAGCTGGATCGGTTGCTCGTCAACGGCGCCGTTCCGTCGACGGCCGCAGGCAAGCGCATAGAGCCTGACTGCGCCTGGATTCACAGGGAATTGCGCCGCAAAGGCGTGACGTTGCAGTTGCTGTGGGAAGAGTACGTCGGCGCGAACCCCGGCCAGAAGACCTTGCGATACACGCAGTTCTGCCAGCGATACAAGGACTGGGCCCAGACGTTGAAGCGGTCGATGCCCCAGCAACATTACGCCGGGGAGAAACTGTTTGCCGACTTCGCCGGGCAAACGGTGTCGATTCTCGATCGTGCCGGCGGTGTTGCGTTCAAGGCGCACATCTTCGTTGCCGTGCTCGGCGCATCGAATTACACGTACGCGTGCGCCACGCGTTCGGAAGCGACACCCGACTGGATCGGCGGCCTCATTGACGCGATGGAGTTCTGCGGCGGCGTGCCAAGGCTGCTTGTGCCCGACAACCCGAGGGCACTGATCTCGAACGCCGACCGCTACGAACCCACGCTCGGCCTGACCACGCAAGACTTCGTGAGCCATTACGGTACCGCGATGCTGCCCGCGCGCCCGCTGTTGCCTTTCGCCGTAAAGGAGCCGAGTGTTTTCGGCGTAATGGCGCCAGCGAAAGGCGCCTGATTCGGGGCTCGAACTGGGATCAAGAATCCTTGTTTTTACCTCCTTTCGCAAGTGCTGATTTGTTGCTCTCGGGCATCGGGCGTGGAACACGGTAGCTCTCGCCGTCGAGCACGACGCGGTACGCGGCATGTCGCAGGCGATCAAGCGTTGCGGCGCCGAGCATTTTGTTGGTCGCGAACGCATCACCCCATTCCGTAAAATCAAGATTGCTGGTCAGGACGGTCGATGTACGTTCGTACCGTTCGGCGATCAGATCGTGGAAGTCTTCATCTTCGGGCGTGCGCATGGGTTTCAGTCCGAAATCGTCAATGATGAGCAGTGGCACCTTGGCAAGCGCCTGGAAGCGCCGTTCGTAGGAGCCGACAGCCTGTGCGTTGCGCAGTGCGCCGAGAAGCCGGGTCTGGGTCATGAACAGGACATCGTGCCCCTGCCGGGCGGCCGCATGGCCTAGTGCCTGCGCCAGATGGGATTTGCCCGTTCCACACGAACCCGCAACACACTGCCCATTGTCATCACGATGATGTGGTCATCCGCTATCCATTTCACCCCCGCTTTGGCGAGCGGATAACCGTCATCGGA
>NZ_JBNDMK010000072.1:0-2545 GCF_050436545.1 Paraburkholderia sp. GAS41 | reverse complement strand
CGAACCCGCAACACACTGCCCATTGTCATCACGATGATGTGGTCATCCGCTATCCATTTCACCCCCGCTTTGGCGAGCGGATAACCGTCATCGGAATGAACAACTACCGGGGCGAGTCGTATCTGACCATCAGGCAATCCGACGGCACCCTGGCGCTCCTGCCGCCGTGGATGGCAGACGAGGACGCTGCGCGCATGCGCGTCGTTCTCAAGCCGGCGCTACCGCATCCAGTGCTAGTAGAACTGCTGCGTCTCGTCGACGCGGCGTTATCTTCCCTTACGTTGTCGACACGTGAGGGAGGCAGCTATGCGCACACTGGTAATGAAGCAGAGGGACCTGTTCGAGGAGTCGGTGCAGGAGACGTTGGTTCCAGGGGAGATACAGACGGAACTAGTGACGCAACTGGCCCTGTTGATGTACGGGTTGATCGATGCAATCGAGGGGGAGGTGCATGATGAACAAGATCAGCACTGAGCACCTTTCCCGCCACGCATTTGTCTATGTCCGCCAATCGACATTGGACCAGGTCCATCATAACCGCGAGAGCCAGCTGCGCCAGTATGGCCTTGCGGATCGTGCGCGCACACTTGGCTGGCCGGACGTAACCGTCATTGACGACGATCTCGGACGCTCCGGCTCGGGTATCCATCGTCCCGGGTTCGAACGCTTGCTGGTCGCGCTGTGCAGCGGCGAGGTCGGCGCTGTATTCTGTATCGAAGCGTCACGCCTGGCGCGCAACGGCCGCGATTGGCACACGCTTCTGGAATTCTGCCGTCTTGTTGGATGCCTGCTAATTGACGAGGACGGAATCTATGATCCCCGACAGCCCAACGACCGACTACTACTCGGCATGAAGGGCACGCTCTCGGAGATGGAACTCTCTACGTTTCGGCAGCGCTCGCAAGCCGCTCTTGACCAGAAGGCGAGACGCGGCGAGCTCTTTACCTCTGTGCCAATCGGCTACGTGCGCGTAACGGGGAATCGCATCGAGAAGGATCCTGATGCGCGCATTCGCCAGGCGCTCGAACTGGCGTTCCGCAAATTCCGCGAATTTGGCAGCGTCAGGCAGGTCCTGATCTGGATTCGACAGGAGCGCATTGATTTACCCGCCGTGAACTATGGATCGGACGGTCGCCATATCATCTGGAAACTGCCGGTCTATAACACCTTGCTGCACATACTGACCAATCCGACGTACGGCGGCGCATATGCCTTTGGCAAGACGAGGACGATCGCTCGCATCGTGAACGGTCGCAAGCAGGTCTTTGCTGGTAGACCCCTCAAGCGGGATGACTGGCAGGCCTTGATCATCGAGCACCACGAGGGCTACATTAGCTGGGACGAGTATGAGGCGAACCGTAAATTGATCACTCATAACGCGAACATGAAGGGAAACATGGTCCGTGGCGCGGTCAAGCGCGGGAGTTCGCTTCTGGCCGGGCTGCTACGTTGTGGCCACTGCGGCCGCAAACTGCATGTCGCCTATTCGGGCACCAAGGGCACGGTGGCCCGCTATAACTGCCAGGGCAGCATGATCAATCACGGCGGCCCGCGCTGCATCTCGTTTGGCGCTGTCCGCATCGACAACCGCGTTTCTGAAGAAGTGTTGCGTCAGCTCGAGCCTCTCGGAATTCGTGCGTCACTTGAGGCCATTGAACGTGTGCGATCAGAACAGGATGAGCGAGTTCGACACAAGGAGCTTGCGCTTGAACAGGCCCGGTATGAAGCCGCACGTGCACGTCGGCAGTACGACGCAATCGAGCCGGAGAATCGGCTGGTGGCGGCCGAACTGGAGCGGCGCTGGGAGGAGGCACTGAAGATACAGGCACGGCTGCAGGCCGAGCTCGAATCGATGCGCGAGCTGTCTGAGCGAGCGCTGAGCACGAGCGCGCGTGACGAGCTACTGCGACTGGGCGAGGACCTTCCCCGGCTATGGCATCACCCGAGTAGTTCCGTTGAGATCAAGAAGCGGATACTGAGAATTGTGATCAAGGAGATCGTAGCCACAAAGCAGGACGACACGATTCGCGCACTTGTGCATTGGCAAGGAGGCGATCATACCGAGATCGTATTCGAGAAGAGCCACACAGGTGAGCATCGTTGGACTACAGATGTCGAAACCATAGACATCGTTCGCGCATTGGCAAGAACGCTGCCGGACCACGCCATCGCAGCGGTCATTAACCGTTTGGGCAAACGGACGGCGAGAGGTCACACATGGACGGCCGCGAGAGTCTGCACGTTGCGTAATCACCACCACATCGCAACCTATCGCGAAGGCGAGCGGCAAGAGCGTGGTGAATTGACCGTCGCCGAAGTCTCAGGTCTCGTGGGCGTTAGCGCACCGACCGTCATCCGTCTGATTCGAGTAGGAAGGTTGTCGGCGTCACAGGCATGTCCCGGTGCTCCCTGGATCATCCGCCAGTCGGATGTCGATGCTTATCTTGCGCGGCAGGCTGATAGCGGTCCGCAGTCAGCGGATCCAAATCAATTACCCATTGATCTTCAATAACATACGGAGGTGTGCATTATGTCTCGTGTCCGC
>NZ_JBNDMK010000071.1:0-2961 GCF_050436545.1 Paraburkholderia sp. GAS41 | reverse complement strand
GTTGGCTCCCGTTGAGGGTCGCTCCGACCTCGTATTCGACCCTTTCGCCGTTGAGCGCGCGTTGGACGTACGGCTCGATGGCGGCAAAGTAGTCGACGTCGAGAACCTCATGGGTGAGCCGTCCCACGATCTCCTCCGGGTCCAGCCCCATCCACTCCCGATAGGTTGAGTTGGCAAACCGAAAACGTCGCTGCCGCGCGTCAAACAAGATGAGCCGGACGTAGTCATTGCCGCCGTCCACGAAGCGACTTTTCATGGTGCAGCAGCTACGTCGTCAACGAAGATGATGCGCAAATCTTCCAGTGCCGCGACGTAGTTGGATTCGTCTACCGCTTGCTCCCACGATGCGGGGCTGAGCGCAGGTCCCGATGCATCGTGGTGCATGTTGTCGTTTAGTGCGATCTCGACAGTGCGCGCAACATACTCCATCGGCAACTCCATCGTGAAATCGAACCGCGCGCGCCGGTGCGCAGCGTCAAAGGCTTCCCATAACACGACGTGCTGCTTCTCAAGGCGGAAGCCGGTGTCGAATGCGCGTTGCAGAAAATAGCGCGTGTCAGGCCAGTCACTACCGTCTGGAAAAGTGGACGCGTCGTAAGCGGCGAGCGACATCTTCAGATCGTCGGCGGCACGAAAGCCGTCGAAGCGCAACTCATCGACCATGAAACGGGACACGATCTGCGAGGTGTCCATGCTCTGCCGGAACGAACTCTTGCGGTTCAGGATACCCGGTTGACCGACCAGAAATGTGAACATCCGCACACCGCGACACTCGAGTTCGTCCTGCACGTCCCGCAGCCATTCATAGTGTTCGAGCTCAAGCCGCTGCGCCTCATCGACAAATACGATCAGTTTGTTACCGGCGGCACGTTCGACCAGTTCAGCCAGCTTATGGTAGAGGCGTAGTCGGCGCTGCAACGCCGTGCCGCTATCAGGGCGCCCATGTCGTGCCGCCTCGAGCAGCATGCCGAGAAACAGTGCCTCCGAGCGCGACGGATTGCGCGGCATGCCGATAGTCAGGACCGCCACGCGAGGCAGTTCCGGATGGAGCAGCCTGACACAGTATCGGATCGCTACGTCTTGCCCCAGCGAGTGTGTCCATAGATAACAGCGCCAGCGACGCCACGACGGATGCACTGATGCAAGCGTGAGTACATCGCCGCGATTGCCGGGGTGGGCACCATGTACATCTGGTTCGCGAGCGGATGCGCGGGTGGATCAACGGTGCGTGTCAGCGAATCAGGCATCGTTCACCCGAACAAAAAAATCTGCGTGAGCGACGGTGCGTCCGGCGTCTTCCGGGCAGGTGTTTCTGCCGCCGGCGCTTCACTTTTCACGGCTGAGACAGCGTGTGCGACATCGAGTGAAGGTAGCGCCTGGTGCGACTTCGCCCGGTCTGTCAGCATGCGCGCCAGGTCATTGGCGTGGCGTGTATGGTTTCGCGCCTGGTCCTTCTTGTAGGCAAACCACGCGCCAACGGGATCGCTGCCCTCGCGCACCGACAGCTTTCGCTGATGGATCAGTGAGAAGATTTCCTGTCGCACGCGCAGCGAATGTGGCGTAATGCACCAGGGGCACGCGGCAGTCAATACACCGAGTTCAGACCCGTCCGTATGGAACGCGTGCAGATGGCGGATGTCCTTAACGTTGAAGTAGATCCGAAGCTGCTTGCCGATCAGCCCTGCGATGCCCGACAGCACCCGGCTGTCGTAACGCACGTATTCGAAATTGATATGCGGGCGCTCGCCACGGCTTACGTTGCCGCGAATCGTGACAACGCGGGCCTCCTGAAGCAGGCACAACGCGCTGCGTCTGGCCACCGGTAGCGTTCGCAGCAGGCCGTCCTGTTTTTCGAGCAGAAAATGCATTGCCTCCAGCGGCGTACGCCCGCCCAGTCCCCCATGCGGCTCGCCATTGTGGTTACCGAGCAGCACGTCGATCACATCCTCGAGCTCGTCGAGCGTCATCATCAGAGAGGTCTTCTCGCCGACATCATTGAGCACCCGTTCGACTGCACGCGGACTGCTGCCCTTGGTGGCTCGCAGTCTGTGCGCGAAATGCGACGCGATCTGATCGAAGAAGCGCTCAATCAGCACGCGTTCGTTCTTCTGGCCCAGCGGCCCGTTGTCGGTTGTGCAACCGACGACCTGGCTCAGGCGCTCAAGTGTCGCCTTCGCGAAATGTGCCTTCGCCGCATCAAGGTGGAACGTGCCCCAGCACGCCCACGCGGTACCGGGAATCACCCCGGAGGGGAAACCTCCGCCGGGTCTGACCACCAGCGCCGGAATCTTCGAAGCGCGGGCTGTGTGTGGCATCAGGCTCACCTGCAAGGCGGCGGCAATATCGTCCTTGTTGTACTCGCGAACCAGCGCTAGCGCATAGCCAATCGCCGCGCGGGTGGCCACATCGAGGATCAGCAGGATCCAGATCCGGTGCAGCACAAGCAATGTTTCGAAACCGAACGGATCGTCGATGTGCAGTGTCAGGCGCGCATCGATCTTGTGACCGTCGAATTCGAATGCCTCAAATGGACGGGTTGCAGGTTTGCGAACGACCTCGGGATCGTCATTCCAGCGATGTCTGATCTGCTGAGCGCCTGCCGCCCGAGCCGCCGCATCGAGATTCCCGTTCGACAGCGCGCGGGCGTGACTGGCGAGCGATCGCTCACCAAGATATTTCTGGTTAAACGGATATTCGTGCGCCTGGATGCTCGCCTGCCGGCATTGCGCAAGAAAGCCTCCATGTAGGCACCACAGGTGCCGGTGAACTTTGGTGCGCTCCGAGTGCTTCCTGCTGCGCTCGGCGACCTTGCGTTCGATCCAGCGAGCGATGTCCGAATAGCGCTGCAGCAACTGGGTAAAGGCTCGGCGGCCTCAAATCTGAAGTGCAACACCTGTTTCGTATAAGGTGTTGCGATGCACGAAAGAACTCGGTATCAACAGCTTCAACCTGAGGAGCGCC
>NZ_JBNDMK010000070.1:0-2996 GCF_050436545.1 Paraburkholderia sp. GAS41 | reverse complement strand
CTGAGTCTTGGGGGAAAGCTGGCGCATGCGCATGTCGTCCGTCATACGCTGACGCAAAGGGCTGACGCCCGGTTGATTGGAGGTCATGATGCGGCTCCGTTTGGGGAACGAGGCGGATTGCCTCGACCTCCAACATACGGAACTGCGCAGCAGACTTCCCTGCACCCCTCACGCCTGGCCGGAGCCCCCTACCGCGCGAGCGGTTTCGTTCCACGACCCTGAGCCGCCATTCGACTTCCGCGAAAGCGGCCGCACAAACGCAGATCCGTCACATGTTCGACGCGTGCGGTTGTTAGTTCGTCGCCCATCTGTTTTAATGGGGTCATCTACTTTCGACTCCCCCCGTCAGTTCATGCCACTTTTTAAACCTGTAACGCTGAGTACCGCGCGCCTCACTCTTCGGCCGCTCCGTGAGGAAGACGCGCAAGCACTATTCGCGATGTGGTCGGATGCAGATGCTATGCGCTTCTCGTTCCCAGCGATGACGCGCTTAGATCAGGCTGTGGACCGCGTTTCGCGTCTATTAAATACATCCACCGACGGCAAGGACTGCATTTGCGTGGTGGAATCGCAGACAACCGGCGAAGTGCTCGGCACTTGCATTCTTTTTCATGCGGATGAGCAGTGCCGACGCGCGGAGATCGGCTTTAGTCTGCAACGCACGCACTGGGGAAATGGATATATGAATGAGGCCGCTTCTGCGCTGATTGAGCACGCCTTCAGTGCGCTAAATTTGCGCCGGATTGAGGCCGATATCGACCCCCGCAATGTAGCCTCAGCGCGTCTTCTTGAACGACTCGGATTTATCCGCGAAGGGCTGTTGCGCGAACGCTGGATTGTTGGCGATGAGATTTCGGATAGTGCGCTATACGGACTGCTTCAAGGCGACCGTCGAACCTAGGTCGACACTCCGTTGCTTTGCGGAATTGGCGCGAATCCGTTACTGACCTCTGATTGTCGCCACTCTACGTGGTTTCGAAGGGCATATTTCGGCAGTTTCAGTCGTCGGTATCAACGATCTGAATCTTTGCGCCGAAGGTCCGATGTTGGCCGGCTAGTGCCCGACGACCGAGCGCGTCGATCACCCCGGGCGCGGTTCTCATGCGAAAGGCATGAGCCGACCCGGAGCCGACTTCGGAAGAGCTTGGCAGCGGACATTCGTTACGCACTTTTAAGGCCGACCGATTGATAATCGCTTCACGCACCACACTAATGCGAATTGAATAGTTCGGCACGCCGATTTCGTCTATTCTCTCCAGTCGAGAAACCGGAATGCGTTGTAGCGCCCGATCTTAGAGCAGCAGCAGATTTGACTGATCTACAAAAAAGGAAAAAAGCTGATGACAGTTGATCAAAGTAAAATTCCATGGACGGCTCTGGTTTTCACGAGTGTCATCCTCGGTACGTCGCTGGTGGCTCTCGGCGAACCGTTATCAAATTTTTGCTCGTTGCCTTTAGTGAAGTGGCTTTCCGAAACCAGTTATTGGCCTCTGCCGCGCAGCGCTTTCCCAGAAAGCGCTTGCGGCTTTAATGTTGGAGTGCTTTTCTTTGTTTTTGCTGGGTGCCTAATTAGCCTTCGCGCGTTACTGTATATTTGGAATCGAAAGGTGGATCTTCGTAATTTTCGCGAAGGGGGTGTGACGCGATATCTGGCCGCATTATTTTTTATAGTTTTCTTTTCGACTATATTTCTTGAGTCTATCAAACTTGTCCTAAGTGGTGAATTCAGAATCTACTATTCCGATCCCGTCAGTTCAATTATTTTTGGACTGGTCATGATGGGGATTATTCCTATGCCGATAATTGCTCTGTATTTGCTACGCATTGTTATCCTTTCTTTGCTGATTCGAAAATAACATGTCCGATATTAATAATTGATTGTTATCATGTAAAATTGAATTGTGTATGCAATTTGCATCGAACAGTCAGCCAGCCAGTTAGCAACGGTATTTTCAACAGGCATGTGCGAATCGTTGATATGTAGCGACCGTGCAGCCGACGTGCTATGGTTCATAGCTGATAACGATCAACACACAAACAGGGTTTAGCGTGCTCAGTCGAGAAGCCATGCTGGTCGCGGACAAAATCCGGGCGAAGATGAGCGCCTTCGCTGCGGTAATGTTTTCGGTGATTGGCATTTACGAATACGTAGTGTGGCGTGACGAGGCTCTGACTGGCATAAAGCATATGCGTGACGGTGGCTTAATGTATCGCGCTAACGATCCTGCTCGTTTCGAGAGTGCTCATCAGTTCACAGCCTACATGTGGTGGCTTGCGATTGCATTGGTAGCAATCGATTGTGGGTTCTTCATCCGCTTCACGCTTCGCCGCCGTCGCATGCTAGCCAATGAAGCCGCGCAACCCTGATATAACTATTTGGCGTGAACAAGTATAAGAGGGACCACTCAGATCAGCGATCTGCGAGGTTGTCGACAGCACGCGATCCACTGAGGCCGGTCGACCCGACGCGACGTATCGAGCGGCTTTCAAGGTTTAACGCCCCCCCAAACCCTCCGGGTTGTGAGCCTTCTAACGATCGAATCGGCTCAATGCTGTTCGACCGGTAGAGACACCAGAAAACGAGAAGATAAAGGGGGCGCTTTCCCCCTCTTGCTAATCTCAACAGGTATGCGACCGGCGGCACCCGACCCTGAAGGGACGATCACCGTTCTGCAGATCAGACATCCAAAAATGGCCACGCGTGCAATCTTGGACGGCTCGGGGAACTGCGAGCGATCAGCGACGATCCTTCATCGCTTTCAAGTCTTGCTGGCCGAAAAACGAATCAATGGCATGAATCGAAAGAACACGAATACCATACGGACCGGTCAGCACATGAACAATCGAAGCTCTGCGCGCATTCCAGTCTGCCGGGTAGTTAAAGAGCGCAAATGGTGGTCCCCCCGAGAATTAACGGGTGTTCAAGGTAGAATTTTCTAGCAGCAGGATCGACAGGGAATTTTGCATGAAGACGTCCAGATTCACGGAAAGCCAGA
>NZ_JBNDMK010000069.1:0-3122 GCF_050436545.1 Paraburkholderia sp. GAS41 | reverse complement strand
AGTCCCGGCACGCCCGCATTGCGCTCGACCATATCGACCACCAGCGGGATGCTCTCGGAAATCTCAAATGTTGCCTCTGGTCCACCCATTTCAGTACGGACCCAGCCTGGAGCGACAAGGAGAAGTGCGCGCGAGTCGTCCGGATGTCGTGTAGAGAATGCCTTCATCAACATATTCAGCGCCGCCTTACTTGAACTGTAAAGCTCCCAAAACCCGGAACTCCCCGCAATGCTGGCGATCTCTGACGACATCGCTGCGATTACACCGTTCTCCATGACCATGTCACGAAATACCTCGATGACACGCATTGGACTTAGCGTGTTCGTCAACATCATGTCGAGGAAATCCTTCTCCTCCACCTCGACCGATGTCAGTTCATTTGATTTAGCGATACCGGCGTTCACGAAAAGCGTATTGAGCTTACGCCCCTCAAGCCGCGCGCGCAGGGCCTTCACCGAGGCGAGATCCGCGATATCTACCGTCTCGATCTCAAGCGATTCCGGATAACGCTCACACAGGCTTTCGAGGCCCGCGGACCTGCCGCGCGATGTCGCGATTACGTGCCAGCCCCGACCACAGTATTCCTCTGCAAGGGCAAGACCGAGGCCACGCGAGGCACCTACGACAAGAACATTCTGCCTAACTGTCATTCCAATTTTCCTACTCTAAATAGACGTCCGATACAGAACGGCTTTGATATGCGTGTTTCCTCATTCAACACTGACGTAGTTGAAGGCAGGCCACAAGAAAAACATGGAACATCAATATCTGCCGTCTGTGCATAGAGGTGCCCCGCATTGACTGTGTGCTTCTCGGCACCCGTCGCACCCGACTAACTGCTCCACTGGGTCGGGGACTAATGCGAAGCCTTTCAGGGGGCAGCGCATCGACTCCTCAAGCATGCACAGGAGGAGCAAACTCAGTGAAAGACACCATAGCGCTGATGAAGTCAGCCTGAAACCGCCGGCCCGAACGTAAGGTGCCGTTGAGGACAGGTGCGGTGTATCAACTGGTGAACCATTTCATACGCAAACTCGTCGTTGCATTTCGGACAATGTTGCAACAACACACTCGCACCTGCCTATCAGACGGAGCGCTATCAGGCCACCGATGCGCCACCGTCCGCAACTACGACCTGGCCCGTCGTAAAACTGCCTCGCATCAGATAGAGGTAGGCTTCAGCCACCTCATGCGCTTCAGCGGCGTGCTTGACGAGAAGGTTTTCTTCTGCGCGTTGAAATGTCGCCTTACGGACAGCCTCGGGGAAACTATCCCAAAGGCTAGTCTTGACCGTTCCAGGGCAAACCACATTGACCCGCAGCGGCGCGAGCTCCACAGATAGCGCACGCGCGAGGGCTTCAATAGCCCCGCAGACGCTCGATACCACGGAAGAGCCCTTACGAGGACGGCGTGCGGCCATCCCGGAGGAAAGGACGATTGAGCCCCCCTCTCGAATCTGGCACGCACCGTACTTCGTGGCCAGGAAGACACCCCAGTAACGGACCCCGAAAAACGCCTGCGCGTCCTGGAAGCTCAAATCTTTCTGATCAGCCATCAGCAAAGGATTTCCGGCGGTATACACCAGATGGTCGTACGGTCCGATCTTCTCGAAGAACGACTTGATGCTACCTTCATCCTGCAGGTTAAGCACATGCCCTTCGGCGCTCGAGGGTAGTTGCTCCTGTGCCTTCGTTACCCTCTCCTGGTTGCTTGACGCAATGACAACGAGTGCACCTTCATTCGCCGCAGCTTTCGCTGTAGCGAGGCCCATTCCCGACGATCCGCCGAGAATGACAATCCGCTTATCTTTAAGCGACATAACTTCCTCCAATACGATACAAAAACCCAGGTTTCATTTTTGAATCATCGCCGCCAGTGTCGTCCCCGATATCCCGCAATTCCTGTAACAAACAATCGCTGCACAGGTCTGAATCCCGCATCCAAATCGACGGAGTCCCGCGGCCCGAAGGTCCCAGCTTAGCGACGGTGATCTCCAAGAATCCCAGACGGTCTCACCGCACACCCGTCGATGACCTAGTCCTCACCACGCTTGACCGACTGGCATTGTTCGCCGAGGCCGGTGATGCCTAGGCGCATGGTGTATCCGTCATTAAGGTAGCGCGGCGGCTTGAAACCAAGGCCCACACCCTGTGGTGTTCCCGTTATGATCACATCGCCAGGATGCAGAGTCATGAACTTGCTGACATAGCTGACACACTGCGCCACAGAGAAAATCATGTCCGCTGTGTTGCTATGCTGTACTCGCTCATCGTTCACTTCGCACCACAGGTCCAATGCCTGCTCATCGCCGATTTCGTCACGGGTTACCAGCCAGGGGCCGATAGGGCAAAACGTGTCATGGCTCTTACCTTTTGTCCATTGACCACCCCGCTCGAGCTGGTGTTCGCGCTCCGATACGTCATTCACAAGGACGTATCCAAAGACATGATCGAGCGCTACGGCTTCTGCAATATTCTTCGCACGGCGCCCTATTACAACCCCGAGTTCCACCTCCCAGTCCGATTTCGTTGAGCCTTTCGGAAGAATGACGTCATCGAATGGACCAGTGATAGCCGAATTCGCCTTCAGGAAGATGATTGGCTCCTTTGGAATCTCGGCACCAGCCTCTTTCGCGTGCTCGCGATAGTTCAGTCCGATTGCAACCACCTTTCCGATATTTCCGATGGGACAACCAAACCGTGAACCAGCGGGCGCTGCTGGTAAGGCGTCGATTTCCTCTGAATCGAGGTCCTGTAGCGACCCCGACCCGATAAGTTTCGGATCAATGTCTGATGCGTGTGCGGACAGATCGCGGATGACCCCGTCCGAGCCGACGATGCCTGGCTTCTCAACACCTGTATGACCAAAGCGTACTAGCTTCATATCGTCTACTGAAAGTAGTGATCGAATGTCGTGCCAGTTGGTGTGAAGACCACGGCACGATTTTCAGCAAAGTCAATATCCCAGACAGCGGTATCGGGCTCCTGCGAATCTTCGCTTCAGCACGACACCGCGGCATGGGTTACACGCTTTATTTCGAGAAGAACTGAAGCAGCAATTCGTTCACTTCTGCCGCTTTTTCGATGGGCGTCCAGTGGCCGCATCCCACCAGCTCGACATAC
>NZ_JBNDMK010000068.1:0-3189 GCF_050436545.1 Paraburkholderia sp. GAS41 | reverse complement strand
GGCGGTTTCAAGGGTGAAGCGCAACAGCGGGTTTAATGTTTAGAGCCTTGAGGTTGACTTGCTGAAGCAAGGGTCGCGGCGAAGACCTCGAATGGCGAATGGAACGCGTGAGTGGCGCGAGGCCGACTGTTCAAACTGTCGGCAATGGCGTCGAGTTCGTCCTGACTGTAGACCGAAAGGTCCGTGCCTTTGGGCAGATACTGACGCAGCAGTCCGTTGGTGTTTTCACAAGTGCCGCGTTGCCATGGGCTGTGCGGGTCGCAGAAGTACACCTTCACGCCGGTCGCGGCGGCGAGCTCTGTATGTCGCGACATTTCTTTGCCCTGGTCGTAGGTGAAGCTCTGCCGTAATGGCTCGGCAATCGAATTGAGTTTGGCGCAGAAGCCCGCCAGCGCTGAAGCGGCGGTGGCATCTTCCATCTTCGCAAGCAGCACCAGGCGGCTGGTCCGTTCGACCAGGACGCCTACCGAGGACTGGTTGCCAGCGCCCTTGTCGGGTAAGAACGTGCCGTTACCGGCACGTTCTCCCCTAAGAACCGGACGGGCGAGTCACCCCGCATCCGGCTCAAGCCATTCTTCAGCACCATGGGGTGGCACCGGACAGACCGACAGGATGTTTCGCGGCGCGACGACGGGCAAAGTAGGGCGTCCATGCCGGGTCAAACGGATGGGCCGGTCCACGAACCTTAACGTGACGCGTAATCGCGACCGTCGTTGCGCGGAAGAGCCGCAGGCTACCGATATTTCCGTCAGCCCGAACTGCCTCCGTCGCAAAGTCCCACGACCTTTGTCCGTCGGTCCGGAAGTATCGCCTCCTGACCCATCGTGCTCCTTTGTTGGGATGCCTGCGCAATGCCCACCTCCAGAGCAGTTGCCAGATGTGTGAGTCTATCAATGAGAAGGTGGCCTTCGCCACGATGTGGCGGTGATACATGGCCCATCCCCGGATGACCGGGTTGAGTTGCTGTATCAGCGCGCGCTGCGTGACGCTTGCGTGACCCTTGATGATTCCCCTGACCTTCTCAAGCAGCGAGCTGACACTTTTCCTCGCTGGCTTGATCAGCAGTTTGCCGCCGTATTTGCGTACGTTCTGGCCCAGGAAATCGAAACCCTCCGTTATGCGTGTAATCCGGGTTTTCTCCTCCGACAGTTCCAGACCACGAACCGCCATGAAGCGACGGATCGCAGGAAGAACCACGGATTCCAGTACTTCTTTCGAAGCACCGGTCACCACGAAATCATCGGCATACCGGATAACGTTAAGTTTGGCCTTGCGACGTGGGAGTTTCGAGACACCGATGCTCGCGTGTACTGCCGCCTCAAGTCCATCCAGCGCTATATTCGCGATTACGGGCGAGGCAATACCCCCTTGGGGTGTGCCTGCCCGCGACTCGAACCGGGTTCCCTCATCAATATATCCGGCCTCAAGCCACTTGCGCAGGATCGCCTTATCCATCGGTATGTGCTCCCGAAGCCAGGGGTGACTGAAGTTGTCGAAACAGCCTCGTATGTCACCTTCCAGAATCCACTCTGGCGATACACGCCTTGCCAGAGCGATGAAGCATTGTTCGATGGCGTCGGCAGTCGAGCGTTCGGGCCGAAAGCCATAGGAATTCGGATCCGCCAGTGTCTCAGCCACGGGTTCCAGTGCGAGCTTCCATAAAGCCTGCATCGCCCGGCACCGCATACACGGAATTCCTAACGGACGCTTCTTTCCATTACTCTTGGGAATGTAGACACGTCGCAGCGGCATCGCGCGATAGCCACGATGACGCAGCGACAGCATTCCGTTCCATCTGGCCGCCGGTGATGACCAGATCTTCCCGTCCACCCCCGGCGTTCTCTTGCCGCGATTTTCCGTCACCCGCTTCACGGCCAGCATCTTGCCGTGATACGAGCGGGTCAGCAGACGTTGCAAGACCTTCACCTTGCCCCACCGGCCTTCCCGGACTGCCTTGGCGATACGCAACTGAAGTCGTTTCACCTCTGCCTCGATGTTTGTCCAGTTCGCCTGGTCCCACATCTGGGCAGCGCGCGAGGACGCACCAGCGCCCGACACTTGCGTATCGTTCGCCGTCATCTGCTTTCCCTCGTACAACGATTCGTCAAGTTTTTCTCGCCATGAATGACCGCGCGGAAGTCAGCCCGCTTTCGCGTCGGACGATGTCTCAGTCCGTATCCCGTCCATTACAGATGGGCCTTCGCTTTTTCCGCATTCCTTTACCCGCAGCGCCAACAGCGTTCCTTGCGGTTCGCCTGCCGTTGCCGGCAGCACTATGGGCTTACCCTGTTCCGCATGAATCTCGGGATGGTGCGGACCCGTCAAATGCGCCGGCGGCGTTCTGTCCATGATGGCCCATTCATCAGAAGCCATTCCTTGCCGCATACCGTTTTGGTTCAAGCCTGTCAGCACGTTTGGCTTGTTAGGAGTAACGACGCGTTTTAGACGTTCACATGTGTTGGTCGTACCCATCCATCCCTTGCGCCTCTCCGCCTTCGTGCTGGCAGATTCCGCGTTGCCTCGCGGCTCGGCGTACCGGATATCCGGCGGCTACGTTGTCCCCGAGGCTTCACACAGCACCGTTACCGGTTCTGCATGCCCGGGTAGGGAACAGCTGATGGAACAGCCGGTCTCATCAGGTCATGCCTACCCCCGTGAAACAGAGAAACATGCGACTTGCAGGTCGCACGATGAAGTCGCCTTCCCAGTGCCCAGGCAGCAGTCGGTCTTCGATTTCAGGCGGCCGCACATGAATGCTGACCATGTCGGGAATCTGTCCGCGCCGGTCGGTACCTCGTGTGCGCGGCATGCGCGTGCTGTGGCCGTGGCGCAAGCAGGCGATGAGCTGACGGCGCAGTTCGCCGCGCGGCTGGGCGTAGATGGCCGTGTAAATGGTTTCATGCGAAACCTGCCGCGTCGGGTCGGTGGGATACATACGCTTCAGTGTGCCCGATATCTGCTGGGGCGACCATTTCCACTCGAGCAGGGTCAGAACGATGCGCCAGCACACACTGTGCGGGCAAAGCTTCGTGGGGCGGCGACCCGCGCTGCGGCGCGCGGCCCTGAGTGCTTCAGCGGGCACGGATGCGTAGCCAGCAGGTGAGCTGTTTCGCGTCAGCTCACGGCTCACGGTGGCTGGCGAGCGCCCGAGTATCCGGGCCATGGCCCGGATACTCGAACCCTGCAGAT
>NZ_JBNDMK010000067.1:0-3194 GCF_050436545.1 Paraburkholderia sp. GAS41 | reverse complement strand
AGCAGGTGAGCTGTTTCGCGTCAGCTCACGGCTCACGGTGGCTGGCGAGCGCCCGAGTATCCGGGCCATGGCCCGGATACTCGAACCCTGCAGATCAAGGTTTGCGTTTAAGCTACCTGATCAGCCGTTCCTCCGGAGGAAGGCTAGGCGTTCTTCGCCGCCTTCACGAGGCATTCGGACAACTTGTCGAAATGACGGAGTGCCGCTTGTGTAAGTTCGATCTGCTTGCGCCGTGTGTCCTCCGTGTCGCTGAGCATGATCCAGCCTTTGTCGCGCATGGAGGTGATACGGGCGTGCAGGGTAGCCGGCGAACCTAGTTCACTCCGGGTCATCATGTCCCTGACGGACAGCCGTTCTTTTGTTTGACCTGAGCGCGCGATTAACTCCAGAATGCGCTCTTCCAACGGATCAAGTGATGGCAAAGATGGGAGGCCACGCAACGCCTCCGACAGTTGCAGGAAGCGCATGTAGATGTCGGCAGGACGCGTCATGTCTGAAGCTCCTTGTACAAGCCCTTTTCACGCATAAGGTTTAATGGGCGCGGTACCATGACCACCTCGTCAAAAAGCACACGCTCTATTTTACGCCAATGTCAAACTTACGGTTGCATTTCTGTTCGGTGATTGGCACGGCTGTCGTCTTCACTTTCTCTCTGTGGGTCAACGAGGCGTTATTCACGCACTCCGAATATGTGCGAGGGGTCAACTGGATCTATCTACCGGCTGGCATCAGATTGCTCAGCACGTTGCTACTGGGGGGAGATGGGGCAATAGGGTTGCTTTTGGCGAGCTGGCTTGTTGATTTCTTCTACTTTTTCCCAAATGACCCAGTACGTTCCTTCGTTGGCGGCATCATTGCAACGGTCGCACCGTATGCGGCGTACCGCCTGGCGCAAGAACTTTTCGGTCTTCGTGCTTCTTTGCTAAATCTGACACCGAAGCGGCTCTTGCTGCTGGTTCTCGCGTACTCAATCGCCAGTCCACTCTTGCATCACATCTGGTTTTTCCTGCGTGGAGATACACAAAATATCGCAGAGCGATTTCTTGCCATGTTTGTCGGCGACCTAACCGGCACGCTGATCGTGATCTACACGATGAAGGCATTGCTGTCGCTGATACCAGTCAGGCGCACTCATATACAGCATGATTGAGCAAAAAATGTGGTGAGCAGGTGCATGTTCAGTCGCAAAAGGAGCGGCGCTCATATCCTACGTTTGCTGCCTCGGATCAAGATGCGCATCGGACGAGGTCGACTCGTTGTAGCCTGGGTCGAGTGAGCAAAGACGCTCAAAGAAAGCCGGCCAGTCTATTGCGAGTAGTGGGATCGTCGAATCGCCACGTGCATAATATGAAAAAAATCGCATCCAGCCATCGAGAAAGACGCCTTCGCTGGGCCGAAGCACGCAAGGCGGTCTCGAAACAACTGGGTGGTTCGTCGTTGGAATTTGTGAAGCGAGGATGTCAAGCAATGTGATGCCACAGGCGGTCTGCGCTCCTTCAGTGTCTGCCCGTATTGCGAGATAGCGTCCAACGGCCTCTGCCAGGCGAGGTGTAGAGAGTTCAACATAAGATGTGCCGACGTCATCCAGAACTGCCGATGCGACAGCTTGATCTGCTGCAATCATGGTAGTGCGGTTAAGCGCCACCAGTTTGGCGTGTGTCGGGAGTGTTCGAAACGATGTTTCACCCTGTTGCAGCGCATCTTGAAACATCGGATAGCACGCCAGCCACTGAGCCGGAGCGCGCGTAACGGAGTGGAAGGCTCTAGCGGTCTCGCCAGCCGATACAACGCGCCCCAGTGTCATAGGTTCTCTCAGGTATATTGTTATAAAAAGTATAACGATAATGGCGTTGACTTACAAGGCCTGATCAAAGCGATCTGAGCGTTTTAGATAACGGTAGAATGAACGTTGCAGGCGCGCCGAACTTTATCGGTAGTCTACGGACAGGTACGAGGCGCCTGCCGAAAGGGCGAGAAGTTTCGCGGGCGCACCCGCAACCGCGCAGTTCAGGTGAGTTGTCGATTCAGATCAGAGCGATACGATCTGTTGCAATAGTTCTAGCGCTTTCATCTCATCTAGCCGTCCTGTCCGTGCCTTTCCTGCCAGCGTCTTGATCAGCGCTTCGGCGATGGGTTCGATGCCTATCAGATCGTCCAGGCTCGTCACGGGAGCAGAACGGCGCGGCGCCGCGATGACCTCTGTGACGGGGGTGGGTGCAGGTTGCAGGTGAGAGGCAGACGGTGGGACGGCGTGATCAACAGTTTGCGGGATGACCAGTTCGGAGATCGCCGGGCGTACTGGTTCCAGTTGCTTCACGACCACCTCCGTCACGGCGTCGTCGCTGGCGTGACGCGTTGCGGACGACTGGGCGTGTCGATCGCTCGCGGTCTTCGCCTTTTTACCCGCGGACTTTCTTGCCAGCGGTGCTTCTAGTTTCACCACAGCTGATGGCTCCTGTTGATCAGATGCAGTTCGAACTGACTGCGGATCAAGCAGAGCCGACACCGACTCAGGGACGTCCGTAACTGAACGCGGAGTGTCCAGCCAGGCAGTTGGCAACCCGAGACGTTCAGTGCTCCTAAGCTGGCGCATATTCTGGATCACATTGCTCGGTCGCTCGGCATCGACAGCTCCCGCAGACCTCGCGTTTACACCCACCGAAATTGAACTGCTTGAACGCGTCGTTGACGACACGTCTCATAATGCGCAGGCGCCGCCGCTCGTGCGCAACGTGATAAAGCTCGCTCAACTCGGCGGTTACCTCGCGCGCGCAAGCGACCCTCCACCAGGCAACACCGTGATGTGGCGCGGGATGCGACGTCTAACCGACATCCAGCTTGGCTACGAACTTGCGCTAAAAAGAAGTGGGTAATAACAAGCTCGAAAACAGCAAACGAGAGGTTGCAATAAAGTGGACCCCGAGTTTGAGACGGTAGTTTAAGCTGTCGTCCGCAAAAGGATGGCAGAGAATGAGCGAAGGAAAAAAACGCAGGGTGCACACGCCGGAATTCAAGGCGAAGGTCGGGTTGGAGGCAGTACGCGGGGTGAAGACGGTCAGCGAGATTGCGCAGATATATGGAGTGCATCCGGTGCTGGTTGGGCAGTGGAAGAAGGAGATTCTGGAGAAGGCAGGCGCCCTGTTTGAGGTCAAACGTGGCCCCAGGCCGGTGGACGAGAACAGCAGCGAGGACCG
>NZ_JBNDMK010000066.1:0-3377 GCF_050436545.1 Paraburkholderia sp. GAS41 | reverse complement strand
CGTTCGGCCATCATTTCCTCGAGATTTCGCAAGCTCAGCGAGTAGGCCACATACCACCGCACGCACAGAAGTATCACGTCCAGAGGATAGTGCAGGCGCTTGAGTACCTTCGCTACGCCCGCAGGCAGGGTTTGTCTCGCAGTCGCCTTCTTCATCTCACGCTTCACTACGGGCAAATATCAACTTCGATTTTACTCCTGCCTCCTTAGCGCGACAAAACCGGCCAAGCACCGCCATCTTCATGGATTTGCGGCGAAGGGTTGCTAGTTGCTTCGTGCATGAAACGGGCCGTGGCCGTCCGGCTGTCGCGTAAGGTCATGTGGCGCGACACGGCCAAGCGTCTGTCACCGAAACCGATGCCGCTTCACCGGAGCGGGCTTGCGTTCAGGCGATTCTCAATCTGTCGAAGCAACACGTCATCTAAGCCACGGAAAATATTTTCATGAAGAGATTTCGGAAGCTGATGAAGAAGGTAGCTTTACTGTTCGCAAGCGCCACGGCGCTTGGCAGCGCTGTGTACGCTCAGCCGAGCTATCCAGCAACAATGTCGTTCGGTGGTGGCGGAATGCGGGTCGGCTCTGGTCCGATGATCTACGACACGATGGTCTTCGGCCAGGAATTCAAAGCACTCATTGATGGCCGAATGCAGTTCGTGCACGGCACCAGCGATTGCAGGCCGAAGTTGAATCCGCCGATTGCATATCACGACACTGGCAAAGATTTCTGGCGGCAAACGCGGTCTGATTGCATTGTGGTGGAGGGATCGACCGCCAAGGTTGATGTCAGTCTTGATGGCGGTCGCAGCGAGGTTTGGGCGGTTGTGCATGAGGCCGATGGATCGTTCCGATTCAAGCGCCCGGACGGTCATTTCGTGATTGCCGAGAAATGATCGGGAAATCTGGCGCGAGAGCGCCCCGAGCCGACCGGTAGTCGGCAACAACATGAAGGGAAAAACATGCTTCGGGGTTTTATTGTTTCACTAGCTGTCGGCGTTGTCGTGATTCTTGGCGGCTGCAGCAAGAAAGACGGTGATCAGTTTGTCGGCAAATGGGAAAATCAAGGGCGGAAGGAAACCGTCGAAATCTCCAAAAATGGAGATGGCTTTTTGATTGTGGACACACATCCGAACTATTTGGTTGGCGGCACGAAAACCGACAAAATCCCGGCGACGTATCAGAACGGCGTGCTCCAGGTTGCGACAGGTTTCGGTACGGCGAATGTCGGCTACGACAAAGAGCACGATACTTTGCTCATGCCGACTATGGGTGGAAGTGCCGAATTGACCCGAGTCAGATAGGCGACGTTTCCGTAGCTTCTTGGTCCGGGCCGCTCGCGACGAAGGCAATGCACAACCCTAACAACGGAAAATGGAGCGCGGCTTGGCCAGCCACGTCAAGGCCGATCTGCCTAAGGGGCCACTACGCGGGCCTTGACCCGCCTTTCGTCCTCGCCTGCCTGCATCGCCCGACTGGAAGCGGAACGATCCGCTTGCAATAGTCCCAATATGGGACTACCATGTTTCCCATGGAAGTTATTGCGAAAAGAGTCCTCTTGGCATTCTGCGACAGGCACCCAATGGCTCGGCAATCGCTGCTGGCATGGCATGAGGAAGCGGCAAAGGCCGTCTGGATGACGCCGCAGGACATCAAGGCCAGATATGCCTCCGCGAGCTTTGTCGGGCGAAACCGGGTGGTATTCAACATCAAGGGGAACGATTACCGGCTGATAGTCGCAGTGGCTTACCGCATCGGTGTCGTCTATATCAAGTTCATCGGAACACATGGCGAGTACGACCGGATCGATGCTGAAACCGTTGAACTGGAGTAGCCAACATGGAAATTCGTCCAATCCACAACGAGCGCGACTACAAGGAAGCGTTGCAAACCGTATCCCGTCTTGTTGACGTTGACCCGGAGCCTGGCACCCCGGACGGGGATCGTCTCGAAATCCTCGCTACGCTAGTGGAGCGTTACGAGGCAGAGCATTTTCCGCTCGATCTTCCCGATCCTGTCGAAGCCATCAAGTTCCGCATGGAACAGGCAGGACTATCGGCCAGCGACATGCAACCGTATATCGGCAACTTGAATCGGGTGTACGAAGTCCTCAATCGAAAGCGCGGTCTTAGCCTCTCAATGATTCGCCGTTTGAACCGCGAATTGAAAATACCCGCTGAAGTGCTAATCGGATAACAAACGGAAAATTGGAAAACAAGGGCGATGACCGTGAGTAAGTCGAAGCTACCGAAGATAAAAGATCGTATTCGGGCCGCGCTGGCCGTAAGCCAAAAAACATTTTTCGATGTGGCTATCGAAGTTTTTCCCGAGCAACACTATCCGCGAGCCTTCGAATATCAGGCAAACGGTGGACCGCCTGGCTGCTACATGGCATTGGGTCGTGCCGTGCGTGAAATGGTCAACGATGGGCAGATTGCACAATGGCACACCGGCATCGGTCCCGGCCATCGGCACTTGAAACTGATCGCGGCATAGGAAAATTAACCGGCGCGCGAGCGCCCCGGACGCACGGCCGGTACTCGAACCGCGGCGCCAGGCGCCAGTTTCACAACAAGACATTGGCCGTTGGCGATGACGAGCTGGTCGAAGGGAGCTACAACTGGCTGTCTGCCGTGCGCGATGAAAACCATCGCCTGCACCGGCATGAGCGATCGCTTCGAATCGCGGGTCGGGGGCTGGCCGACACGATTTCGACTTTCAGACGCGAGATGGACCTGCTGTGCAAGCCGGTTTGATAGACCGGGTGGCTGCGCCGCCGGACAGCCACATTGAAATTGAGGCGTAGTCTTTTTCAGGGGTGCCGCCGCGGATTTGCGGCGGGCCTCGGGCAACGTCAGGTGAGCGCGGCCGTCAGATCTGCAGACAGGGGCGTGGGCACAGCATGCGCGGTATGGACGCGGGTGCGGCCCGCGATAATCGACTTCGAGCGGATCGAGATGCTCTCCCGGAGACGACCTCCGCTGGCCGATACCTGGCCCGGTTCATACGGGTTTCCGCGCGCGATGAAGTTGTCAATGTCGACCTCGATCGCGTATTCAGCAATGTCGGTACCGTCCTCGACGACAAGGCGGATTGCATTCACACGAAGACCGCGCAGTGCGTTATCGAGAATGCGGTTCAGAAGATGGTCCCGAACGATTGACGATGTGGCGGGACTCGTGAACAACGGATCCGTGTGCAGCAGATGCACAACCGCGAGGCGAGGCGGGGTTGTGTCGCGATAACGGCGGCAAGGCAAGAAAATTCCGCGAAAATAAGGAGTCCTTACACCACCAACGAATAGAACTGATCGGCAGCGGTTCGGGTGACGCCGCTGTCCTTCATCTGGCCTTTCCTGATCATATGCATCGTCTCAATGCCTGA
>NZ_JBNDMK010000065.1:0-3487 GCF_050436545.1 Paraburkholderia sp. GAS41 | reverse complement strand
GCCGGAATAATGCGCAGCCAGAAATTATGCGGAGTTTGCATGGTACGGCTCGTCACGGGTTCAGTGCGACGCGCCTTGCATGGATCGTTGGGTAGCAGCAAACTACACATAAAAAGTGCTTTCCTGTTTGGGTTGTAACCCATTCAGGAGAAACATCATGATCGGCTTGGTTCCTCTACGACCGCAGCCTCAGGCGTGGTTATGGCGCAGCGTCCTTTCTCCTTTCGCGGAGCGCTACTGCGAATATCTCGTTGAGGCCGGCTACGCGGCTTGCACCGTCAACCGTTACGTGAGGTGCGTCGCGCACTTTGCGTACTGGCTCACAACACGCCGCATAGCCGTAGCTCGCGTCGACAATCGACTTGCCTGCGGCTTCGTGAATGACCATTTGCCTCGATGCACCTGCCCCGATCCGATTCCGAGATGTCGGACAGACGTCAGCGCGGCACTTCAGCATTTGCTGGTCGTCCTGGGCGCGTGCGCTGTGCCCCGGTATCTTTGGGCAGAACCGGATTCGGTACAACAGGAGGTGTGTCGGTTCACTGAGTACCTCAAGGACGTTTGCGGCCTTGCCGAGTGCACGCGATATCAGCGTGGTCGAATCATTCGCGATTTCTTGCATCAGCGCTTTGGTCGCGGACCCATCGACATGGAGCGGCTAACGAATCGGGATGTCCGTCGATTTGTGACGCGTTACCCTGACGGGTGCAAAGCCGGAACAGCTCACGTAGCGGGCATAACGTTGCGCAGTTATCTGCGATTCAGGAGCATGCAATATAACGAGCAGGTCGCAGAGTTGATCGCGGCGGTGCCGAACGTAGCAGGATGGAGGTTGGCGGCATTACCTCAAACGCTTTCGGACGCAGCGATCGGACAGCTCCTGAATTCCTTCCATCACGAAACGGCGGCCGACTTGCGTGATTACGCAATGGTACGTTGTCTGGCAGATATTGGATTGCGTGCTGCGGAAGTCGTGCAAATACAGCTCGACGATTTAAACTGGCGCGACGGCACGCTGCAAATCCGTCGCACCAAATCGCGACGTGGCTACGTCATTCCGTTGCCGGAGCCGACAGGTGATGCGATCGCCGACTATATCCGATTGGCCCGAAGAACAACGACGACCTCCCGCGCCGTCTTTGTACGGCACTACGCGCCTGCCGACCTTCCGTTGGGAACCGGGCGTGTCCATCAGGCGGTGCATGCCGCATATGTTCGCTGCGGCTGGACTGAACAATCTGGAACTCATCTTCTGAGGCACAGCGTGGCCCGACGGCTGCTTCGTTCCGGCTCGTCGTTGAAGGAAGTGGCTGACGTACTGCGCCATCAAAGCATCGACACCACCGCGATTTACACGAAGATCGACCTGCAAAGCATGGAGGCTGTCGCGCTCCCCTGGCCGGGGAGCAAATCATGAAACGCTTCGTCAACTCGGCTGACACTATGGTATCGCTGGCGCAAGCATATCTCGCCGAACGACGCTGTCTTGGCTTCGACCTCAAGATCTCTGGGCACGTCTTGATGAACTTTGCCCGCTTCGCGGACGCGCTGGGACATCGTGGACCGATCACGGAAGATCTGACTCTTACCTGGGCGCACTCGACACCGAGCGAAAGGGCCATTACATGGGCGCGTCGGATCGAGGTAATCCGGCCCTTCGCGAAGTATCTCAGGCAGTTCTATCCCGATACAGTTGTTCCGCGACGCGACCTGTGCGGGCGGGCCCATCGTCGTCTGGCGCCGCACATCTACACGGAACAGGAACTCGGCGAACTCCTCACGGCGTCGGTGGCAATGTTACCCGTCGGTTCGATCAGACCGCTTACATATGAAGCGCTGTTTGGATTGATTGCGGCAACCGGCTTGCGTATCTCGGAAGCCGTCAATCTCTCTCGAGACGACGTGAATCTTGCCGAGGGCACGCTTACGGTGCGTGAGACGAAGTTTCACAAATCGCGCGTTATTCCGATGCATCCTACCGTAATTCTGGCCATGAAGCGTTACGCTACTCGCCGTGCGCTGGTCGTCGCCGCAGAGCCGTGCGTTTCGTTCTTTGTGAATCTTGATGGCAGGAAGTTGCAGGCCCGAACGGTGCATTGGGTGTTCGGTCGGCTTCGCGAGCAACTCGGGTGGACTTCTCGGGGTGACCACGCGTTGCCCCGAATCCATGATCTTCGCCATACGTTTGTGTGCCGGTGCATTCTCAAGTGGTATCGGGACGGCGTGAACGTCGACAACCGGATGATTGCGCTGTCGACATATCTGGGACACGTGAAGCCGAGCGATACCTATTGGTATCTGACTGCGGTTCCCGATCTCATGGAAATCGTGAGCCAGAAATTTGCGCGCTTTGCTGAAGGGGAACGTCATGACTAAAACCTGCCTGGCTCCTTCCTTTGCGACGCTCCTGCAGGACTTCTTCGTCGAACGGTTGATGCAGCAACGCGCGGTGAGCCCGGAGACGATATCGAGCTATCGCGATTCGTTTCGTCTGTTTCTTCAGTTCGCATCGGATCGCCTCGGGAGGTGCCCAACTGATCTGACGCTGGCGGACATGGATGCACCTCTGATCCTGGCGTTTCTGCGACACCTCGAAGTTGAGCGGCGCAACAGCACGCGGACCCGCAACGTTCGACTTGCAGCGTTGCGCTCGTTCCTGAAGTACGCAGCACACCGTGACGTCGCGTCGTTGGCCGTTATACAGCGTGCACTCTCCGTGCCGATGAAGCGTTGCGATAAACCTATGGTCGGATTCCTGTCACGCGAAGAGATTCAGCAACTGTTGACGGCGCCTGACCCGGACACTTGGGCGGGTCAGCGCGACAGGGTTCTGCTGGCAACGATGTATAACACTGGGGCGCGCGTCTCGGAGGTCCTGGCACTACGCGTCAGTGATGTCGTCCTGGGTACATCACCCTTCGTTCATATTCTTGGCAAAGGACGCAAGGAACGAACAGTGCCTTTATGGCGATCCACGGCAAGGCTCATCAGGGGGTGGTTGCCGCAGATCCAGGATGCATCAAGTCAGAGGCTCTTTCCAAATCGATCGGGAAACGCGATGACACGCTCCAATGTCGCCGATCGGATGAGAATTGCCGTAACGCGCGCGAAGGACCAATGTCCGCAACTCGCCAAGCGACGTGTTTCTCCGCACCTGGTTAGGCACGCGACTGCCATGCATCTACTTCAATCAGGGGTCGACCTGTCGGTCATCGCCTTGTGGCTGGGACACGAAAGCCCGTCGACAACACATGGCTATATGGAAGCTGATCTGACAATGAAGGAGCGAGCGTTGAAGAGGATTCAGCCGCCGCAAGTAAAGAATCGTCGATATCGACCACCGGACCGCATCCTTCAGTTCCTGGAGTCGTTGTAATTATGCGTAGCTCGCCGAACCGCGAATCCTTGCGGATCGCTTCGGCGACTCGCATGGCACTATTCGACAGTGACGGACTCAACATAATTTCTGGCTGCGCATTATTCCGGC
>NZ_JBNDMK010000064.1:0-3682 GCF_050436545.1 Paraburkholderia sp. GAS41 | reverse complement strand
AGTGTGTCGATGTCGTCGGGGAGTCGGCTGACTGGCATGCCTGAGAGTTTACCAGGCACGCGCAGAAGTGGGGGCAAATTTACGCGGCGCATGTGCGCTTCCACGTCCGTTCGGGGCGTCGCCAGTCGATGCCTTCGAGCAGCATCGACAGTTGTGCCGCCGACAGATGGATGCATCCCGCGTCGGCCTGCGGCCAGATGAAACGGCCTCGCTCCAGGCGCTTGTAACATACCTCGAAATACAGGCTCTGGGGTTGCCACAGAACATCTTGTCCGCATTACTCACCCGTTCCATCCGTTCAGCGGACAGCAACTTCTCTGCGTTGGGGAGCGCTATAACCGGTCTGGCCGACGTCTCCTGCTGCGCATCGACGACAAGAGTTATTGCTCCGTTCCGCCGAAATGGACGGATATGAGCGAACCTGATCCTGAGATATCCATGGGACGAGAGCGCGCGTTGTTCACTGTCAACGACTTGACGGAGCTTGCGCTATTAGTAAGACGTCTTTCGTACAGACGCGCCGGGAGCGGTACGGGGCCGTAAAGATATTTTTGCCGCATATGTAAAGCAATTGACGCCGCCAAATTCGAGGATAGGTTTCAGGAAACGTGCGTATCGCTGCGTAGTAATACGCTTGAATCTGAACTCAATAGAACTTGACAAAGGCAGTATCGCGGCATAATTTTATTACATCAAGTTGCAGCTATTTGGAGTGAATGTGCCGCCAAGTGTTCGCAAGCGCTCGAAGACCGATGTCCTCGCGGAGGACGGTACGCTGAATCCAACGCCATCGAACGTTCTCGATGCTAAGTTCCACGAGGGTGGATTCTTCGATCCCCATGACGCCGTGCAGGTCAAATATGAGATGTTGCGGCGCGTCTCTGTTGAGAAGGCCTCCATAACGCAGATCTCCGACGAATATGGTGTTTCGCGGCCAACGTTCTATCAGGCTCGAACGGACTTCGAGCAGGGAGGAATCGCAGGGCTGGTTCCAAGGAAACGTGGGCCGCATGGTCCGCACAAGATCCAGGGCGAGGTATTGGCGTTCCTCAAGTTGCAACACACGCCCGGAGAACCACTACGAGCGCGCGAACTGGCAAAGCTGGTTCGCAAAGAATTTGGTCTGGATGTACACCCCAGAACAATCGAGCGAGCGTTCGGTGTAAAAAAAACGGTGGAATAGCGGGATGCTGCGCCTGGCCGTCGACCGTGTCGGCGCCGATCGCTGCGCAATACGAGGTGATGCGTTCCGCTGCTCTTGGCCGAGCCCTGCCTGTAGAAGCTCGGCGCGGACTTAGCGTCTTCCTTGCGCGAGGAATGTGGACATGGGCGCGCATGATGGTTCCGGGGCGTGCACCGCCCGAACCAAATGTTACTCGGTCATCGTCGAACGTTCCGCCCATCGAACGTCAAGGCTTCATCTACGTACTTGCAGGCATGGCTGTGACGGTCAATGAGCGGAGAACACCGTGAACGCGTCCCTTAAAGTTCAGCCTCACCACCTCGAACGAAGCGCTTATCTCTACGTCCGGCAGTCGTCGATGCGGCAAGTCCTTGAGAACGTCGAGAGCACAAAGCGACAATATGCCCTGCGTGGACGCGCGACGGCACTCGGCTGGCGTGACGAGCAGATCGTCACGATCGATAGCGACCAAGGGGAATCTGGAGCATCAGCGTCCTGGCGAGAGGGGTTTCAACGATTGGTCACTGACGTGGGCATGGGCCGCGCAGGCATCGTCATGGGCCTGGAGGTGTCGCGCCTGGCCCGAAACAATGCTGACTGGCATCGACTTCTGGAAATCTGCGCGCTTGCTGATACGCTGATTCTCGACGAAGACGGGATATACGATCCAGCAAGTTTCAATGACCGTCTCCTGCTTGGGCTCAAGGGAACCATGAGTGAAGCGGAGCTTCATGTTCTCAAAGCGCGCCTGCGAGGCGGGATTCTGAACAAGGTGAATCGAGGCGAGTATCGGTGTGTGCTACCAACCGGCTTCGTATATGACGACCTTGGCAACGTAGTGCTAGACCCAGATTCCCAGGTCCGAGACACCATCACATACTTCTTTGAGACGTTCTCGAGAGTCGGCTCTGCCAGCCAGACAGTCAAGGTCTTCAAGAAGGAGGGCCTCCTGTTTCCATCCCGGATGCGCAACGCGAAGTTCCTGGTCTTCCAGCACCTCACCGCGTCAACGGCACTTCGCATGTTGAACAATCCGCGCTACGCAGGCGCTTACGCTTACGGTCGGAGGCACTATCGCAAACTTGCAGACGGGCGGAAAGTGCCAAAAAAGCGCGATCGCAATGACTGGCTTGCTTGCATTCCGGACGCCCATCCGGGATACATTACCTGGGAGCAGTATGAGCAGAACCTTGCTGTTCTGGAGACGAATGGTCATGGGTATAAAGTCGCGCGGTCATCGCCACCTCGCGAGGGCGCTGCTCTTCTGCAGGGCCGCGCCGTTTGCGGACGTTGTGGCCGCTATCTCCGGCTCCGATACGCTACGCGACGCGGAAGACAAGAAGCCTGGTATGTCTGCGACCGAGCACAAGGCGCCCATGGCGAACCTACGTGTCAGTCAATCGCCGGAGCGCCGATAGATGAAGCCGTTGGCGCATTGGTCGTCGCGTCGATGACTCCCGCTGCCGTTGAGCTAGCATGGGAGATACGCAGGGAAATCGAAGCACGTCACGATGAAGCTGATCGATTACGCCTGCGCGCTATCGAACGCGCCCGGCTCGATGCAGATCTTGCGCAACGACGCTTCATGCTGGTCGACCCAAGCAACCGACTGGTCGCCGACACACTCGAGCAAGAATGGAACGACAAGCTGCGCATATTGGCCGACGCGAGAGAACAAAGGGAGCGCAGCCAACAGCAGGAGCGTCTCATACTCGACGATGCGATCCGCGACCGGCTCATCGCAATGACAGCGGACTTCAAAACACTGTGGCGTGATTCATCGTTGGCGAATCGAGAGCGAAAGCGGCTGCTAGCCTATATCGTCGAGGACGTCACACTGGTCTAACTTCCTGACGAAGGGACAACAAAGATTCTCGTTCGCTTCAAGGCCGGCAAGACTGAAACCCTCACGGCACAGAATCCCAAAACATCTGCACAACAGGTCAAAACCAAGCCAGAGGTCCTCGAGCTCATCGACAAGCTTCTCGATCACCATACATGCTCTCAGATCGCACAGATCCTTAATGATCGGGGTATTCGTCCCGGCGGTTGTGTCCGTCCAGGTAAGAGCGACATTCGGTTCGACGCTCTGCGAGTCTCATACAACGCACAGCGAAATGGACTTCGATCCCGCCGCGACAGATTGCGCGACCGCGGCATGCTCACAAAGCTGGAGGCCGCAGCTCGACTCGGCATCCACGAAGCGACACTCACCAGGTGGGTCGAATACGGTCTCGTCAAACGACACGCCTATAACGATTACGCGTTCCTCTATGAAGTCCCGGATTCCCACCCGCCTGTGAAGCACAGCAGCAGATGGGATCGACTCACTGACCGCGCGAAAGAACGCAGCATCCAAAACCCTCTGATCCAAGAAAAGGAGTTGTAGTATGAAGCCAGCTAGTTGACGTACAGGTTCATTCCATCGCCACTCCACCACAGCAGTTTCACCAGATCGCCCCGGCGACCACGGAAGGCGAACACGTGGCCCGAGAACGG
>NZ_JBNDMK010000063.1:0-3926 GCF_050436545.1 Paraburkholderia sp. GAS41 | reverse complement strand
CGGCAGTCGGCGACACGAAATAGCCGGAACGCGGGCGCGCTTTAATCATGCCCCGATCTTCGAGCAGGTAGTAGGCACGAAATACCGTCGCCGGGCTCACGTCCCAAGCCTTGCACGCCGCGCGCACCGAAGGGATACGCGCGCCGGCTGGCAGATCACCGCGCTTGATGAGCTCACTGATTTGGTCGGCTAACCGCTCGTACCGTTTCAACTTGTTCTACTCACAGAAAGCACCATTGCGGGCATCGTACCCGTCCAGCTAGCACACACACCGGCATTGCCGAGCTAGCCAGCAAGCCAATTCTTTAAATAAGGGCGCGCAGGGGTACTGCGCACTTGGACTGTATCCTCCGGCCAGATACTTTTGGCGTCCTGCCCGGCACATCCGAAATCAATGCATCACGGGCGGTTGTACATCGCATTCCAGTCCGCCTTCGTCACTGCCGGGCGTCCTGCTTCCGACGGACCAATCAGTACACCGCCGTAGCCGCTTGCGGCGCCGTTCTGCGCAGCAACCTTGGCTTCAGCAACCTGAATTGCTTCGGCGTAGTGCGCGTTGTCGCCATCACCAACGTGATAACCAGCCTTTTCCAACTGGACCAGTTCGGCGCGTACCTGTGCACGGGTGATAGACGCGTTCGATTGCGCGAACGAGATGACCGGAGCGGCAAGGGCAGCGGCAACAACAACGGCTTTAATAAGGGACTTCATGATGCGAACAGCCCTGTTCGTAAGCCAGTGATCACAGTCTAGATAAGCCAACGCTTAAAATTAAGCACTGTCTCTGCAGAAGATTGTTCCTGGATTTGGGTAAGCGCGGCGAGGTCCGCGTCGATGCTTGACAGAAAGGTTGTGGTGCAAAGATTTAGCGCGAAGCGGGCATGCAACTGCAATTGAACTGGGCTCGCACACGGCATGCAGGACGGTCCTCACCGGCACTGGGAATCGTCTCGACGGTCGTTGAAGCCGCGGTGGCCGTTCTCCCTTTGCGGTAGACGACCGGCCATTCGATTAGCGGCACGCCGTATTTCGCCAGCAAGCTGACGAGTGCTTCCTTCCTTTAATCGGAGAGTGTCGCGCCTGTTGGCTGGTGCAGCGTCGTCATGAACCAGCAAACCCGTACTTGATGCTGCCGCAACACCGCCGCTAATACCCCGAGGTCGAGTCCACGGTGCGGATCGACGGGTATTTCGACGGTTTTCAAACGCAGGCGCTTAACCGCATCTTGCACCGCATGGAAAGCGGGCCGTTCGATTGCAATGGTGTCGCCGGGCCGCGTCAGAACCTGTAAGCAGAGTATCAGTGCATCGAGCGCGCCACTCGTCACAACAACCTCTTCGATTGGGACCGTGACGCCCGTGACCGCGTAGCGCAGTGCGATCTGGCGACGTAGGGCTGCTTCCGCCGTTCCCGCCGACAAGGTATTCCGCGAACTGGCCATCATCCCGGTTGCTGCAGTCAAAGAGCGCGAAATTCGGCCAAACGGGAATAGCTGGGCACTCGGCTCCGAAGAGCCAAGTCCCGGATGCGCGCATCGACGTTGAGCCTTCATGAAGCGGATAGTCAGGCTGTCACCATCAGCCTCCTCAATACTGCGCTTTGGAACAATCGCCAGTGATTTCGTCGACGCAGGCCGACTTGCGACGAAATAACCCGACCGAGGTCTGGCGATGATCAAGGCTCGTTTTTCGAGGGTGTAGTATGCGTGGAAAGCGGTTGAGGGGCTCACGCGGTACGAACAGCTCGCCTGACGCACCGACGGGAGCCGCACGCCGGGTTCAAGCGTACCGTTAAGAATCAGGCTTTCGAACTCCGCCGCCAGTTGGCGATAGCGCTTCATTAATATGTCATACTAATTAAATGGAGCTGTCGCGCTTTGCTCCGGGTGCGGTTGCGGGTGGAACACTTCATTCAGAAATTTCGAACCCTCCAGCTGAGCATGGTTGCGGCTCCCTCCCGCTTTGAGGACGTGGCATTGACTGTCTCAATGAACTCTTTCAGCCGGCTTGCGCTTAGTGCGCGGCTATAGAAAAAACCTTGACCAAACTCGGCACGACTCGTCCGCGCAATGTGGTGATGCGCCGCATTCTCGATGCCTTCGACCACGACCACGGCGCCAATCTCATGGCCCATGCGCGTCAATGCGCTGATCTGTCTGGATCGCTCATCAGGATCGTTCGCCAGCACGTTCCTGTCGATTTTCACCATCTCAAAGCTCATCTCTGTCGACAGTTCAAGTCCGACATCAGTGGGACGCACGGCCAAGAGGGCAAAGCGCACTCCTTTTTCACGCGCCTGTGCCATCAGCGGGATTAGACGTTTCTTGAACTTCCTCGCGCTGCCCGCCCCGATCTTTAGTATCAGCGGTGGGACGCCGAGCGAGCCAACGTCGCCAAGGTGCGCGTTGAACCCGGAACTTACCAGGTAAGAAGCGGGAGCGGTAACGCCAACGTAGAGCGATTTTGGAGCGCCGATTTCGCGCAGCTCCTGAGCCGCACGCGATATGACGAATCGCGTCATCGGACCGATCAAACTACTGTCCTCAATGAACTCCATATAGTGAGCCGGGCCCAGCGCGCCGTACTTCTGGTTGTCCCATCGCAACAACGCTTCGACGCCAACGCATCTAGCCCGCCTCACGCTAACGACGGGTTGGTACTCAAGATGGAATTCGCCGCGACGCAGCCCTGCACGCGCAGCACGCAGGAGCGACCTGTCGTAGCGAAGCCATCTTTTGAGCGCCCAGCCGGCAACAACGACCAAGGCCGCCACCACGATCGGCCAGAAAACAAAGGCCAATATGTCCCGTGCCGAGGTGCGCTGCGTAGCAATGGCCGCCGGAGCCTGCACCGGGGCGAGTGTGTCGGCGCCAATCGAAGGCGAGATCGCTTGCGTTTCACAACTGCTACCCGCTGAGCAGTCGGAGGCCGGGATCGCTGGTTGTTGCGGGGACTGCTCCGCCCAGTCGGCCCGTGAGCTGATACCGGCCACTGCGTCAGAAGCCGGAGGCGCGTTTCGTCCTGCCGCCTCCTGGTCGCTGATGTGCCACCGCACTTCCCTGAGCAGCGTCATAACATTCGGCCCCGAAGCGGCCTTTGCAGCAGCAGTTCCGATGGCGACGTCACGCATGTCCTTCAGCGAATCGCAGGTATTCGTTCGCACAGGCATCGGGCCAGCAACCGGTCCGGCAAGGGCGGCGGGAACAACGGGCAACTCCGCAATGGACGCGCAATCTGAACCAAAGCGAATCGCAGGTGCTGGAGGACCGGCAAGCCAGTCCGTCAATTGTTGCCAGACGTTGCGCTCAATCGTAGGAATGGAACCAGAACTGGTGTCGGCCGGACCCGCAAGAGCAGGTGAGGTGCATGTGCAGATGACCAGAACGACTGCCAACGCTGCTTCTGAGGCTCGACGCAGCGTGTTGATGGCACCGCCCCTGAATGTTGATACCGGAAACGCAAATGCCATTGATTTATCGCTAAAGGAATTCAGCTTGAGATGCGTTATCGGTCGAACCGCTATGCGTAGACGAAACATCGATAGAAGTGGAACCGCTCTGCGCCGCACTTTGCCAGCGTGTGGGCGGCCGCAATAGCAGCAGATGGCAAAAGAAACGCCATATCAGATTGGAATGTGGCTATCTTCTAAATGTAGGTGGGCGTTCTGGCGGGACTGACCCGACGCCTGCAATGGTGTGTTCTGCGAGGAGTACGCGTTGAAACGGTACGAGCGCTTGGCCGACCAGCTCAGCGAACTCATCAAGCGCGGTGATTTGCCACCCGGCGCGCGTATCCCTTCGGTTCGGGCGGCGTGCAAGGCATGGAACGTGAGCCCCGCGACGGTATTTCGCGCCTACTACCTGCTTGAAAATCGGGGGGAGATCAGGGCACGCCCGCGTTCCGGCTATTTCGTGTCGCCGACTGCCT
>NZ_JBNDMK010000062.1:0-4040 GCF_050436545.1 Paraburkholderia sp. GAS41 | reverse complement strand
CCATGATTCCTTTGTGGACACAGTCACATTTGTGCCCCCGGAAAGCATGGCTTCGCCTTCATCGGCCGTCTATACGGTCAGGGTCGGACGGTTACTCTTCTCGTACAGGCGGACGGTCTTCACATCGAACCCCGTCGGACTGATCCGGTCTGCACTTTCAATCAGGTCGAGATATCGCTGAACGCTTTCCTCAATCTGCTGCTGGCGCTTGTCAATTTTGCCCGCCGTGTAGTTTTTGTCGCGGCTGTTCGCAGCCTTGAACTTGCCGCCTTCGATGGCCACCATGTCACTCGACAGCAGCTTCAGTCCGCGACACAGTTCGACGAAACGACGGCATACGTTACGAATGGCTGGCCCGTTGTCGCGGCGGAAGTCGGCGATCATCTTGAAGTCGGGACCCAGACGCCCCGTCAGCCACATCATCTCCACGTTGCGCTGGCACTCGCGCTCAAGACGCCGGCTGGACGGTATCCGGTTCAGATACCCGTAGATATAGATCTTGAGCATCACGCCAGGATGATAGGACGGGCGACCCGTGAGAGCTGGCGTGGTGCCGTTGAATCCAAGTTCCGCGAGATCCAGCTCTTCGACAAAGGCATCGATGACCCTGACCGGGTTGTCCTGCCCGATGTAGTCATCGACGCATTCGGGAAGTAGTGCGACCTGCTTGCGGTCATCGCCTTAAACGAATCGCTTCATGAGTCACCCGATCTCAGTGCGTTGATTCAGTCTTGACGATCAATGCGTTTTCACACACTCTGTATCGAAAGCGACCGAGTTGTACGTCCTCGCCGGTTTGCAGAAAGCCACTGGAACGACACTGAATACGAGTGGGAAGCCCGTGGCGGCCACGGCTTCCCTCGGCTCGTTCGATGTGAACTCGGGCACGGATACGCAAACCCTTATTGCGATTGGTGTTAGACACCGGTTCCAGCGCAACGAGTCGGCTTGCACGGCTACAGTTCGGCTATGGTTCCGTGATCGCTGCTCCGGTACATTGGCGAATTTTGAGTTGTCATTCGTCGTGAAAGCCTGGCTGACCGGCATGTACGCCGATAAACGGTCTCGCCCGGGCAATCTCTCTGCATTTGACAGAAAGATTAAACTAGCGCGGCGAATTCCGCACATTAAATGGTGCGTCTTTATCCAACAACGTGGTGCGAATGAAATGCAGGCTGCCAAGCATGTGTTGCATGTCGAGGTGTCGCTTTCGATCCATGCTTACGGATTCGAGAACCGCCTGCGCGATCGCGATGGTCTCGCGCACCGATGACAGTACGCGCTCGAGATCACGCTTTTCGGGACGTTCGAACAGCCCTGCGATATCTGTGCTCATCTGCTCGAGGCAGGCATTCCAGCGTGGATGCAGCGCATCGACATAAGTCGCGCGGGCGGCATCGTTGCGCAGATCGATAACGGCATGTCCTACTTCGAGTGTGACGAGCATCCATCTCATTGCGTCGCGATGCTGGCGCGAGCGCTTCGTCAGCAGCACGCGCAATTGCGCCATCAAATCGTGGGTGCTGGATTGAAAGTATTGATTTAGTCCGTCCAATTCCCCCTTGCAGGCGAGTACAACCTGAGATCGCAAAGTTCCTTTTATCTTGCCGATCAGCCATGGCATCTGCGCGGGAAAAATCACTGCAAACGCCAAGGAAGCAACGAGCATCGCCGCGACGAGTGCGATCCCGTTGTTGATCAGGAGATCCGGCTGATAATTCACCACATTGTCCGGGCCGGCCAGCAAGCAAAAGAACACCGAAAAGCCCACACCATAGCCGGAGATGCCCGGGCGCATCGCGACGAATGCGCCGAGTGTCAGCGCAGGTGCAAGCGTCACGCAAAGCAGCGGAAAACCGTCGATGTGCGGATACACATAGCAGGTGAACAGGTAGGCCGCCACGGTGGCAAAGAGAGTGCCGATGGCAATCTTAAGTGTCAGCCTTGATGCATCGGCGGCTGTCGAAGTTAATGCACACACGATCGCTGTGCCGGTGAAAGCGAGGCCACCGCTCGGCCAGTCGGTCTCGATCCAGAACCAGGCGACAATCGCCATGGCAACTATCGAGCGCAGAAACATGAGCCCCACGACCAGGCCGTTCGTCTTGCTAACGTACCGGACTACCGGCCACTCCTTATCGGGCCTGTGTTGCTTGAGCGATACGAAGGTCTCCGTATAACGCATGAACTCGTCTACGAAGCGATACAGCAGTTCGGCCGAGGTATCGAAATCGGCCAGCAATTGAGGCACGGAAGCTTCCAGAAGCCCCCGCGCCTGCCGCACACGGTGTGGAAACGTGACCTGAGCGATCCGCAGTTCGATGGCTGTATGAGATGCAATCGAAGCAACGGGATTCTGGGCATTCTGGCGAACTAAGATGGCCGACAGTTCTTCGAAATATGGTGCTATTGCATCGACAACCGGGTCCAAGCCGTTCGCCTTCAATCGCTTGAGCAATTGATTTAGCGCATGCAAGCGGGCGCAGACGTCCATGAACTCGCTATTCAGGCGGGCCAGACGCCGGCTACGGGTGCGCATGCCCGGGTCTTCGAAGGCAGCGAACGCACGCGTGGCCTCAAAACCCACGATTCCATCCACAAGGTCCGCAAAGCGCTTCTCGAATACACTTCGCTCGATCTTTCCGTCGAGCACCTCGGCTGCGAACGCAGTAAAATCACGATACCGGTTCCGCAATGTGCGTTGCAGCGCGACGCTAGAACTTCGGGGCGCGATCAACGCGCTGACGGCGCTCGAGCACACGATGCCGATCGCGACCTCCGCAGCTCGCGTGAGCGCAGCGAGAAACAGGTTGTTAGGGTCCGTGACGGTGGGAATGCCGATCAGGGCGGCGGTATAACCCGCCAGCACAAAGGCGTACCAACGAAAATGTCGATATCGGAGCGCCGCAGCAACGCAGCCAGCGATCCAGCAGCTCAGCGCAAGCATGTACAGTTCGGGCTGCTGCACGAAGATTGCTCCGAGCACGAGCGCGGCAATTGTCCCGGCCGCAGTCCCGATGATCCGATAAAAGCTTTTGGCCAGCACCATGCCGCTGAACGGCTGCATCAGCACAAACACGGTGGCCATGGCGGTGCGAGGTTGCTGCAGATCCAGCAGCATGGCGAGGCCCAGCGCGAGCAGTGCTGCGGCCACTGTCTTGAACAGATGCATCCAGACAAGACCGTCGCTCGTCGCCCAGTCACGGCTTGCTGCGGCCGTGGCGCGCAGCATCGCGGCCCATCGCCGACGAAGGTCAGACGTTTGCTGGATCAGATGCTGGTTTTTCATGACAGTAAAGCCGCGCTGTGGGCTGTCGTTCCAACTGGAAAGAGCGCCGGAGGTGTCGCTGCACGCTCCGACGGGCAAGGGGTCGATTGTAGAAGTCCCGGAGTTCCGGATAAATGGCACACATCTGAAGTGTCCATTTCAGGTGGGATAACAATTGCGTTACGCGACGGGCGGACAATGTCCGCTCCTTTCGGAAAAATGTCGAATTAGACTCTCCAGCGACGACATCAAAAAAGTCGTGGAGAGCGGACGATTCAAGGCTTCTCACTAATCGAAGTTGTACTTCTGGCGCACATGTGCAGCACGTGCAATCACGGTGGGCATGAGTTGACTCAAGAACTCTATCGAGGTCCGTATCCACGCATCCGTATATAGCCGCAATGGATGCAGCGCATAGATGATCATCTTTTGCGGAGTATTTTGCGGCAGAACTCGCACCAGGCTTCTATCCGCCAAGCCGTCGAGCGCCAAATTTACAGGCAACATACCAATGCCCATCCTTGAACGTACCCCCATCGCCACTGACTCAGCCGTATTCAACTCGACTGCTCCGGACATTCTCATCGATTCGCTTCACTTTTCGCCTTCGAGCCGCCACTCGTGGGCTGGAAACGAGGGACTATCAAGGCTGAGACATGGTAGTCCCGCCGAGAATAAACGGGTGTTCAAGGTAGAATTTTCTAGCAGCAGGATCGACAGGGAATTTTGCATGAAGACGTCCAGATTCACGGAAAGCCAGATCATCGGGATT
>NZ_JBNDMK010000061.1:0-5046 GCF_050436545.1 Paraburkholderia sp. GAS41 | reverse complement strand
TGCAGCACGGGGCAGCGCCGGGCAGCTGCGCAGTTGGACGCGATCACAGCTTAAATCGACCAGAAAAGTGTCTTGACTGATGGGTCCACTTTAGGGTGCCCATCCAGAACTTTTAGTCAATGATCCTTTGATCTGGGAACTGACCATCGCTGACGCAAATACGTAAGCACGCTGGCTCGTGGTTCCCACCCCGTAGTGCCAGCGTCCTTTTAAACAAACTTTGGAGAGCAATAGTGTTCCTGCATGTCAATGGCACGGGCTACGAGTTGGATGTTCCAGATGATATGCCACTGCTTTGGGTACTGAGAGACATACTTGGTCTCACGGGAACCAAGTTCGGTTGTGGCATTGCCCAGTGTGGCGCGTGTACGGTGTATCTGGACGGTGAAGTTGGCCGCGCTTGTGTGATTCCGGTGGCTGCGCTGGCAAACCGCAAGGTCACGACCATCGAAGGAATGGTCAACTCGACCGTCGGAAAGAGGGTGCAACAGGCGTGGCTTGACATTGACGTCGTGCAATGCGGCTATTGCCAGTCGGGACAGATCATGTCAGCGGCCGCACTGCTTGGGCGCATCCCAAAACCGACGGACTCGGACATCGATCTCGCAATGGCAGGAAACATCTGTCGCTGTGGAACATACGAGCGTATTCGCGCAGCCATTCACCGGGCAGCGGAGGCGGCGTGATCGATGAGAACGGGATCGAGTATAGCCGGCGTGCCTTTCTGAGGATTGGCGGCGGCGTAGGTTTAACCGTAGGCGGAATGCTCCTGTTTGGCGTTAGTCTGCCGGTAATGGCGGCCCCAGTATTGAGAGAGCGCAATCCGCTAGTTGATTCTTCCGACCTCGGCGATACGCTGGGCGATTTCGTCCCGAACGTGTTTGTCCGTATTTCACGGGACGGGCGTATCAGACTAGTGATGCCTAAGGTGGAGATGGGGCAAGGTGTTTATACATCCATTCCGATGCTGATTGCTGAGGAACTCGAAGTATCTCTCGAAAATGTAGAAATCGAGATCTCACCTCCGGAGTCTGAGCTCTATACGGATCCGCTGCTGAGCGCGCAAATAACGGGGGGGTCGAACTCAATGCGCTATGCGTGGGAGCCCTTGCGGCGCGCGGGGGCTGCCGCACGAGTTTTGTTGATCCAGGCTGCGGCCAGTCAGTGGGAGGTCATCCCCGAGAGTTGTTACGCTAAGAACGCACGGGTCATTCATGGGCCGACCGGCCGCACGTTGGAGTACCGGCAACTGGTTGCGAGGGCCACGAGGCTGCCGATCCCCAAAGACCTCGCCAAGACCGTTGTGCTGAAGGATCCACGGCAGTTCCGCGTTATTGGCCGGCCAGTGAAACGCCTTGACTCTCCAGAGAAGGTGAACGGCAGCGCGGTATTTGGTATCGACGTCCGGATCCCGGGGATGCTTTACGCAGTCTCTATTACAAGCCCGGTGGCCGGAGGTAAGGTCAAAGCGGTCGATGATCGGTTTGCTCGCAAAATTCCGGGCGTGCGTCAGGTCGTTACGCTCGACCGTACCGTCGCGGTCGTCGGCGATCATACCTGGGCAGCAAAGCGAGGTCTTGATGCCTTGGTTATCGAATGGGACGACGGACCGAACGCGTCAATTGATACCCTGCTGCTGCAGCAGGATCTGCGGATGGCGGCGTCGAAAAGCGGGGTCGTGTCCCGACAGGTCGGTGACGTGGACGAAGCGTTCGCCAAACACACCCGGCATTATGAGGCCGAGTACGGCCAGCCGTTTCTCGCCCATGCTCCCATGGAGCCACTAAACTGCACGGTCCATGTCAGGCCAGACGGTTGTGACATATGGACCGGAACGCAGGTGCCAGTTTGGGCCGTGGACGCCGGCGCGAAGTATACGGGCTTGCCGCGGGAAAGAATTGTCCTCCATAACCGGCTCCTTGGAGGGGGCTTTGGTCGTCGCAGCGAGGTGGACATCGTCATCCAGGCTTTGCGGATCGGGAAGCATGTGAATGCACCACTCAAGCTTACGTGGATGCGGGAAGAAGACATTCGTCAATGCACGCTTCGGCCTATGTACCACGACAGGATCGCGGCGAGTCTCGACGAACACGGGTGGCCCGTTGGCTGGCGGCACACAGTGGCCGGCTCATCTGTACTTGCGCGTTTCCAGCCGCAGTACTTTAAAGACGGTCTTGACCCGGACGCTGTTGCCGTTGCATCCGATCTGCCTTATGCAATTCCCAATCAAAGGATTCAGTATGTCAGACAGGAGCCCCGTGGCATCGTCACCGGCTTCTGGCGTGGCGTCGGACCGGTACGCGGAACCTTTGTGGTTGAGAGTTTTGTCGATGAACTGGCAATGCTGGCAAGGACCGATCCCGTGGCTTACCGTCGGGCGCTGCTGTCGCGTACGCCGCGGGCGCTTCATGTTCTCGATGTCGTCGCGCGTGAAGCGGGATGGGGCAAACCCCTCGACGCCGGCGTCGGACGAGGGGTGGCAGTGATGCATGCGTTTGGCAGCTTTCTTTCAGCGGTCGTTGAGGCAGACGCACGGAATGGCGAGGTCCACGTGCGGCGGGTAGTGATCGCTGTGGATTGTGGGCATGTGATCAATCCGGATACGGTTGATGCACAGATTCGTGGAGGAGTGATTTTCGGCATCACTGCAGCGCTATATGGGGGTATCACAATCGATCGAGGTCGAGTCGTGCAGGGCAACTTCAACGACTATCGCATCTTGCGCATCCATGAAACACCGCACATCGAAGTTCACGTAGTGCAGAGCGACGAATCGCCGGGTGGGATAGGCGAAGCAGGGTGCGCCGTCCTGGCGCCAGCCCTTACAAACGCCATCTTTTCAGCCACGGGCAAGCGCTTGCGTCAATTGTCAGTAGGAAACCAGCTGGCCGACGGCAACTTCGCTTGAGGGCAAATGGTAATGAATGCTTCTATGTTTCGTAGTGTTCTGGCGTCGATACTTTTGTTCCTTGTATTCACTGCAAGCGCTCAAAGTAGGGATTCCAATTCTCAATTGATCAAGCGAGGAGAATATCTTTCCCGGGTCGGAAACTGCACAGCCTGTCACACCGCGCCCGGTGGTGCTCCGCTAGCCGGAGGCTTACCGATGGCTTTGCCGATGGGCAGGACTTTCTCAACGAATATCACGCCAGATTCAGCAACCGGCATCGGTACGTACACCGAACAGGATTTTTCCCGTGCACTCCGTAAAGGCGTCGCGAAAGACGGCCACAACCTCTATCCGGCGATGCCGTACACCTCCTTTGTAAAGGTGAATGACGCGGATGTGCATGCACTGTATTTATATTTCATGCATGGAGTGCGTCCGGTACAAAAAAGGAATCGGCAACCGGACATCAGTCCGCTGCTCGCCATGCGCTGGCCGATCAAGATCTGGAACGCGATCTTTCTGGATTCGAAGGTGTATGAACCTGAATCGAGCCAGGATGCGCAGTGGAACCGTGGAGCATATCTGGTCGAAGGTCTGGGGCATTGTGGAGCTTGCCATACTGCGCGCGGTGTTGCCGATCAGGAGCTTGCACTCGACGGCTCGAGGAGCGGATTTCTCGGCGGTGCGTTAATCGATAACTGGTACGCATCCGATCTTACAGGGGACTCGAATACAGGATTGGGACAATGGACCGAGGCAGACGTTTTGGAGTTTCTCAAGAGAGGATCAAACCGGCACGCCAGCAGCTTTGGCTCAATGGTTGATGTCATCAATCAAAGCACGCAGGGTATGACCGATGCGGACCTGGCTGCGATAGCTCACTACCTGAAGTCATTGCCCCCGGCTCGGGATTCGATCGAAGAGAAGGCCGCATACGTTTCGCAATCCACGTTTGCACCGTCTATTCCAGCGGATAGAACACCGGTACAAAGCGGGAAGGGATTGTATACGATCTATTGTCTGCAATGTCATGGCGCTGACGGTAAAGGAATGACATCACTGATAGCGCCTCTTCAGCGTAACCCCAATCTGCTCGAAACAGATGCATCATCATTGATCAATCTCTCGCTGCACGGTACGGGTCGGGTGGTGATCCAGGGCGGCCCGGCAGCGTATCCGATGCCGTCGTTTGGCGCAGTCATGAGCGATCGGGATATTGCGGAGGTGTTGACCTACATCCGTGGCAGTTGGGGTAACCATGCGGATGCGGTAGAGGAAAGAAGCGTCGCATTAATGCGCAGCCGAACGAAATCGCCTGCAGAGTAAGACTTGCATTGGTGAAAAAAGGCTAGCGTCCTCCAGCCCGGGTGCTCACTTGAGCTCTCGAAAAGATGGACTCTTTGATAATCATCGGGACACTGCGATAAGCCCGAATTCGAATACCCTCCTAGAATTCATCTACAGGATTCACAGTTTCTGAGCGCCCGATAAGGGCTCGGAAAAAGAGGGACAGGTTTTTCCTCGAAATAGATGAAGTCAGGAGACAGCGTGACGCTTACCGTACACGAGAGCCTCGTACCACTTGAGGGCGTCAACCCGGATATGAACGGGTGCGACCAGTCGAATACTGTTGCAATCTGCCGCACGTGTCCGAGGGATCGGCCGCACAGCGGCGAGCAAGGACTAGCTCTCTATAACGAAATAAAAGAGAGGCTGACCAGCCAGGGTATGACCGTGATGCTGGTCCACTGCCTCGGTAGTTGCAGGACGCCGTGCGCTGTTGCGTTTGATGCGCCGGCAAAGCCCCGTGTGCGTCTTTCGGGTCTGAAAGACGTTAACGCGCGGGACCTGATCGATGCCGCGCTTGGGTACCGGCAGGCGGTATCGGATGATGTGAACGTCAGGATGCTTCCAGCGATGCTGCAGCGCCACGTCACCGCCATTTCACCAAAGCGGAAGCGAAGCGCTGCATAAAAGAGCGGTGCGTTTGACGCACCACACCACCTTCAATTCATCAACCCACTAAACTCAGGAACACATATGAAACTCAAATACGATGACGTAGGGACAGGTACGCCGGTCGTTTTCGTGCACGGACTGGGTGGTACCGGTAACGTTTTCGGATCCCAGGTTGCGGCGCTCTCGCCCAGCTTTCG
>NZ_JBNDMK010000060.1:0-5122 GCF_050436545.1 Paraburkholderia sp. GAS41 | reverse complement strand
GCCGTCAGGCGGCTGTCCACGGGCGGGCGCGGGATAATCGCCGTAGCGAGCGTAGATGTTGAACGAATGCTTGACAGACCTACTCAGGGCATGACTCTACCGGTCCCCGCCTGGACCGGCTCAATCATATCTGTGCTCCTTAGTGACTCTTGCTTCAGGCAGAATCAAAACCTGGAAGCTAGTCGTTTCTGCCTGTTACCTGACGCCGACTATGACACGCAAACGAGCATGCGCCCGGCGAGTAATAAAGCTTCATGTTTGATCCTGACAAGGAGTTAAAAAATTGCGCCATGATCGATAACGCCTTAATCGCTACGCGCATCATAGGGTGACGGGCCATAGGACGCCATGAACAGTCCGCGCCGATATAACCTGGCAACTTCCAGGTTACCAAATCACAACGGCGAAATGCTCTGTCCGCGCTGCCTGCCGCTTCAGGAAAGCCGGCAGCGCAGCCGCCCAATACGCTCTAGCGTTTTCTACTGGGGCGAAGGCGGATTCAGAAGCTTGCTCAACGGCTTCAGTGGGCCGATTGGGAGGAGCGTGAGAGTCATCAAGTGCGCTTTCCCCAAGGGAAGCGCCTCGAGCATTTCATGCGCTTGATTTACGTCAGTGACGTTCAGGATGAACGCCACCCCAGCCCGGTCTTGCAGCGAATACCACTGGTCGATCTTGCCCTCGAGGTAGAGCTGCGCCGTCTCGCGAACTTCGGTCGGAAGAATGTGTTGGACAAGTTGCATGTCCGTGCCCGGCGGAAAGGTGCCAATCGCCAATATCTTCGTGGTGGGCGTGGTGGGCGTGGTTGGCAACGGAGTGGTTTGCGCCATGGAAACTCCAGCAGAAGTGAGCAGCACAGAGGCTGTTGTCAAATTGAGAAGAAGGCGATTCGTCGAACGTCCAGCACCGACATGTCGGCGGAGATTCTGGCCAGTTGGGCAAGATCGGCCGCGGCAGCAAGCCCACGCGTGTGAAAGTGGTCGCGCGCGTCCAGTTGCTGCGGTGTGAGCGGCCGATCTTCCGGCCCGTAAACCGCGAGCGCGATCGTCAGCCGCCCGGTCAAGCCGGTCGCGCGACGATAGTGTTCGCGTGCGCCATCAAGTGCATCAGTCATTGCAAAATCCAGACTCGTCAATTGCTGGCGCCAAGGTATCATCCATTTTTGCATGCGACTATCCATCACAATGTTGACAGGTCATGAAGCAGAACTTCACAGTCAGGCAGGGCGCGCTGGATGGCGTGGAGGTGTTTCTGAGCGTTGCCCAGCATCGCAGTTTTCGCAAGGCAGCCGCGGAGCTCGCCGTGACACCGTCGGCCGTCAGCCAGACGGTGCGGGTACTCGAAGCGCGCATTGGCGCGGCGCTCTTCATACGTACCACGCGCAGTGTCGGCCTGACCGAAGCCGGCGACCAGTTTCTCGCGCGCGCAAAGCCTGCCTTCGAGGAACTGGTCGCTGCCAGTGAGGTTGCGCGCGGACTCGGCCAGCGGCCGGCTGGATTGCTGCGTCTCTCGGTGCCGCGGGCGGTCGTCCCGACTCTGCTGGAACTGGTCGCATCGTTCTGCCGGGCTTATCCCGATGTCGAGGTGGAGCTTGCTGCGAGCAAGAAGGTGACCGACCTTGCGGCCGAAGGATTCGATGCCGCTGTCCGGCTAGGGCATCTCGTTGCTCCCGATATGGTCGCGGTGCCAATGACGCCACCGTTCCGCCTCATCGTCGTCGGCAGCCCTGCCTACTTCACGGAGCGCAGCCGGCCCACTCACCCGAACGACCTGCGCCAGCATGCATGCCTGCGATGGCGGCGATCCAACGGCGCGCTCGCGCTATGGTCATTCAACGACAACGACCAGACGATCGAGATCGCCGTATCCGGCCCCCTCATCGCCAGTGACTTTCCCACTGTGCTTGGCGCGGCGATAGAAGGCCTGGGCCTTGCCCAGTTGCCTGAGCCGCTGGCCGCAGTTGGGTTGAGATCGGGAAAGCTGGTAGAGGTGCTGGAGGCGTACGCGCCGATGAGGCCGGGGGTGTTTCTTTGCTATCCAGGTCGCCGGCAGATCATGCCGAAGCTGCGCGCGTTCATCGATCATTTGAAGAGCCGCACGGCAGGCGACAAGCAAGGTCGGGCACAAGCTGACGCGAGGCGCGCGAGGTCGCGAAAAAGAGGCTGATCGTCTGCGCGAATTCCATGCATGGGACCGCGATCGACTCGTCCCTGCTGCGTCGTTCTTTCGGGTCAAGGGCAGGCTTCGGAAACAGAAGGGACGCTCGAGCGTCCGAGAGCCGTCCTGCCTGAATGGCCGTAGATGGCCGCTCACTGCCCCATGCAAAGAGCATTGACGGCTCAAATTTCCCACGGTCTCGATCTCTCTGGTTATTCAAAGGCCAGACTTAATGCCGTGGCGAGGCGACTCAACGAACGTCCCCGAAAAACACTAGACTTCGACACACCAACTGAACGATTTCAACAAGCCGTTGCATCCACCGGTTGAATCCGCAGCAGAGTCGAGTCGTTCGCCGAAACCAGCGATAGGGGCTACACCGGTTGATCACGTCAGACGCCATCAGTCAGCAGTCCACGCTCGCCATTCCTGTATCACGAACCGGTGGGCGCTTTTGATTATGAACGAGATCGCCATGATCACCGGTTGGCGGAGTTGCCGCCTTGTCGCTGACATCCGGGTTGCAGGTGGCTCAGGGTTGGTGGCCACTAGCGTCGGCGCCTTCGGCGACTCGATTACGGTGCGTTGAGAAAGCCATAACGAAAGGCGCTCAGGGATTCTTCTGACCCGTCGACATAGTCGTCCAGTAACGGTCCGGCGGCGCACGCGACTATGTCACGCCTCAGCAGTTCGTAGGTATCCGCATCGGCCAAGATGGCTGCGATCGCTTCCGTAGTTGCCGCAAGCGCGATGTCTTTCGCATCTCTTCCAAGTAATCCGCATGCCGCAAGGGTGAGGTCAAACTCATGCTCGTTCAGAAGATCTTCAGCAACCTCCCAGATGCGCTCCTTGTTGCCCGCGTCCAGATAATTTCGCAGCAGCAACAGCAAGTCTGATGCGTCCTTGTTGTTCTCGGCTCGCCGGTCTTTCCACGCCATTACCTTTAACAGGGTGAGCGCTGGCAACGTGACAACCGGAACGGCCAACCCATCGTCGATCTCGACCTGCACGGCACTATCGACTGCTTCCTGGAATCCCAGCACGTTCATAACAGTGTCGCCATCCGGCGGCCAGGCGATGGACCCTTCGGGTTGTTCGATCCGGCCGAACGGGACGATATCGAGCGGCAGTTTGTACTCGTTGCCCGTGTCGATAAACCATAGCCTCTGCTGCTGCTTTGAGTCGCTAATGAAGTGACCGCCAGCTTGCAGTTCGGTGAGAAGCATCCGGTGTTCGTCCCAACTGACTGCACAAACTGCGACGTCAACGTCTCTTGTCGCGCGCGCTCGAGGCTGACCGTAGACGTGCCACAGGATGATGTCGCGTGCGGTCGCGCCGGCCACCACAAAGGGCGCGCCGAGGCGGCTTGTGGCCTCATTAAGGTTTTTGAGCAGGGCGATTGTCGCGGGCTCGAGCGGGCGATCGGTTCCTACCTTAAGGTATCGGGGCGGAGAGATACTGTTCATGAATGTTTTGTGCAATCTCGAGGTTTCTTCCGTCGCCAGAGGCTAGCAAGTCGGCGTAAATCAGAAGCGGATGGACAAGTTGGGCCATACCCTTTGGCCAGCCTTGCGCGTAGTTCTCCGGCCAGAATGCCTGGACGACTTCGACGTCGCCGGCAGCATCCGGGTGCAAACGGGCTTTCAGCATGAACTCGCGGCCCGGCGAAGCCTGGCTGTAGATTGTGACCTGGGCGGGGCGTAGGCTACCCGTCAAGATGTCCGCCGCAGCTTCGCCCCCCAGCAGGCCATGGATTGTCTCGAAATTGAACTCGCGCCACCACTCCGGAGCGGTGCTCGCAAATCTTGCCGAGGGCAATTTCGCGCGCAGCCGTGAGGGGTAAAGGCTCACCCATTCCTTTACGTACCTCTGCCAATCGGGAATCAGGCGTTCTCCGCCGCGACGCGTCGCCAGAAGACCACGTTCCATGAGGTCGTCGACGACCTGATTGACCGTGCTCAGCGCGACAGCAGATACGTCCGCGATCGTCCGGTATGGTGCATTGACGATGTGTGGCTGCGTCGCGAGGGCGAACATGACCTGCAAGCCCTTGCGTGTGGTTGCACGCGCAGAATTTTTGGCCGATGCGATCGCCGGCTTTGGCTGTCCAATGACCATGACCGTAGCCTCGGGCTCGCGGAGGAACACGTTACCCGCGGCATCGAGGAACGGACGGCCCATCTCGATGAGCTTGCGCGCGTGAATCGGGCCGATATACGAGGCCAGCAGAAGCGGTGAGCGGGGGGGGCGCTTCTGTTGGTCGGTCACATATTGGTGTTGCTCAGGGAAGACGATTCCGTATGGAAGGGCCCGCGCGAAATGAACGGGCATCGTGAACTCGGTGCCGTCTATTTTGAAGCGGATTGCGGCGTCCACCGATGGCCCCTGGAACCTCTGCGCGTTGACGGGCTCCGCATGGAAGATGCGGGTGGAGCTCGCGAATGCGGTGCAGGCATCGAGGAGCAGCTGGTTGTCGGTAAATGAGAGCGGTTGCTGTTGAGCCATAGTCAGCTCCTTTGTACGATTTATGGAAAGTGTACGTGAAAATCGTACATAGTCAAAAAATCGTACAAAAAAACCAGAAACCTTATTGGGATTGCGTTTCAAGTAGCAATGAGACCCTATATGTACGAAAATATGTCGGTGTACGATTTTGTCGTACAGGTCGATAAATACGTACACCGGTGATCGATGCCACGTCCGGGAAGATGGACCAAAGTCCCAATTTCCTTGCCCATTGCCTCAAGATGTCTCATTGCCACGGCCCGCCGTCGGTGATCCCAGCCGTCGCGCTCGGCGGATAGCGATCAATGGGTTGTGTCGCGATAACGGCGGCAAGGCAAGAAAATTCCGCAAAGATAAGGAGTCCTTATACCACCAACGAATAGAACTGATCGGCAGCGGTTCGGGTGACGCCGCTGTCCTTCATCTGGCCTTTCCTGATCATATGCATCGTCTCAATGCCTGA
>NZ_JBNDMK010000059.1:0-5517 GCF_050436545.1 Paraburkholderia sp. GAS41 | reverse complement strand
GCAAAAGCGAAAGTATCAAGTCTCACACAGTAATGAAAGGAAAGGTTTTCCTGTTTTCGGACAGGATGATCAATCGTCAGTACGTTGAGTGAGCGACCGGTTCGTAACAGAACCGAAAACAGTAACAGGAATTGAACTGAAGAGTTTGATCCTGGCTCAGATTGAACGCTGGCGGCATGCCTTACACATGCAAGTCGAACGGCAGCACGGGGGCAACCCTGGTGGCGAGTGGCGAACGGGTGAGTAATACATCGGAACGTGTCCTGTAGTGGGGGATAGCCCGGCGAAAGCCGGATTAATACCGCATACGCTCTACGGAGGAAAGGGGGGGATCTTAGGACCTCCCGCTAGAGGGGCGGCCGATGGCAGATTAGCTAGTTGGTGGGGTAAAGGCCTACCAAGGCGACGATCTGTAGCTGGTCTGAGAGGACGACCAGCCACACTGGGACTGAGACACGGCCCAGACTCCTACGGGAGGCAGCAGTGGGGAATTTTGGACAATGGGCGAAAGCCTGATCCAGCAATGCCGCGTGTGTGAAGAAGGCCTTCGGGTTGTAAAGCACTTTTGTCCGGAAAGAAATCCTCTGCCCTAATATGGCGGGGGGATGACGGTACCGGAAGAATAAGCACCGGCTAACTACGTGCCAGCAGCCGCGGTAATACGTAGGGTGCAAGCGTTAATCGGAATTACTGGGCGTAAAGCGTGCGCAGGCGGTTCGCTAAGACAGATGTGAAATCCCCGGGCTTAACCTGGGAACTGCATTTGTGACTGGCGGGCTAGAGTATGGCAGAGGGGGGTAGAATTCCACGTGTAGCAGTGAAATGCGTAGAGATGTGGAGGAATACCGATGGCGAAGGCAGCCCCCTGGGCCAATACTGACGCTCATGCACGAAAGCGTGGGGAGCAAACAGGATTAGATACCCTGGTAGTCCACGCCCTAAACGATGTCAACTAGTTGTCGGGTCTTCATTGACTTGGTAACGTAGCTAACGCGTGAAGTTGACCGCCTGGGGAGTACGGTCGCAAGATTAAAACTCAAAGGAATTGACGGGGACCCGCACAAGCGGTGGATGATGTGGATTAATTCGATGCAACGCGAAAAACCTTACCTACCCTTGACATGGTCAGGACCCTGCTGAAAGGTGGGGGTGCCCGAAAGGGAACTGATACACAGGTGCTGCATGGCTGTCGTCAGCTCGTGTCGTGAGATGTTGGGTTAAGTCCCGCAACGAGCGCAACCCTTGTCCCTAGTTGCTACGCAAGAGCACTCTAGGGAGACTGCCGGTGACAAACCGGAGGAAGGTGGGGATGACGTCAAGTCCTCATGGCCCTTATGGGTAGGGCTTCACACGTCATACAATGGTCGGAACAGAGGGTCGCCAACCCGCGAGGGGGAGCCAATCCCAGAAAACCGATCGTAGTCCGGATCGCACTCTGCAACTCGAGTGCGTGAAGCTGGAATCGCTAGTAATCGCGGATCAGCATGCCGCGGTGAATACGTTCCCGGGTCTTGTACACACCGCCCGTCACACCATGGGAGTGGGTTTTACCAGAAGTGGCTAGTCTAACCGCAAGGAGGACGGTCACCACGGTAGGATTCATGACTGGGGTGAAGTCGTAACAAGGTAGCCGTATCGGAAGGTGCGGCTGGATCACCTCCTTTCTCGAGCTAAACGTGTCAATGCGTTGAGCGCTCACGCTTATCGGCTGTGAAATTGAAGACAGATACGCAGACAGGCTCAGGGGTCTGTAGCTCAGTCGGTTAGAGCACCGTCTTGATAAGGCGGGGGTCGATGGTTCGAATCCATCCAGACCCACCACTGTTTCTGCGGTGGCTGCGGCTGATCGATCAATCCGTGGGTCGTAGCGGACGGGTTATCTGTGCATGACTGGGGGATTAGCTCAGCTGGGAGAGCACCTGCTTTGCAAGCAGGGGGTCGTCGGTTCGATCCCGTCATCCTCCACCAATCTTCAATGCCAAGCGTTCACGCGGGTGAACATTTTGCATTGGCGATTGAGCCAGTCAGAGTGATACGTGGTTATAGCAACCGCGATATCGGCTGTCGTTCTTTAACAATCAGGAAGAAGTAGTAAAGAGATTCACGAAAGATCACCTGGAGATGGGTGATTGAGTAGGTGAATCAGGGTTGTGATTGTATCGAATGTATTTTTAAGTGATCGAAAGATTGCTTTGGAATACGGCGCAACACGAATACTCAACCTGTAATGTGTGAGTCTTGAAAGAGACGCACCCGTTATAGGGTCAAGCGAACAAGTGCATGTGGTGGATGCCTTGGCGATCACAGGCGATGAAGGACGCGGTAGCCTGCGAAAAGCTACGGGGAGCTGGCAAACGAGCTTTGATCCGTAGATGTCCGAATGGGGAAACCCACTCCGAATGGAGTATCCGCAGCTGAATACATAGGCTGTGCGAAGCGAACGCGGCGAACTGAAACATCTAAGTAGCCGCAGGAAAAGAAATCAACCGAGATTCCCAGAGTAGTGGCGAGCGAAATGGGACCAGCCTGTACTCTTTATCTTCATTGTTAGTCGAAGGCTCTGGAAAGTGCCGCCATAGCAGGTGATAGCCCTGTAGACGAAAACAGCGGGGAAGAACTGGGTGTACGACAAGTAGGGCGGGACACGTGAAATCCTGTCTGAAGATGGGGGGACCATCCTCCAAGGCTAAATACTCGTGATCGACCGATAGTGAACCAGTACCGTGAGGGAAAGGCGAAAAGAACCCCGGGAGGGGAGTGAAACAGATCCTGAAACCGCATGCATACAAACAGTCGGAGCCTCGCAAGGGGTGACGGCGTACCTTTTGTATAATGGGTCAGCGACTTACATTCAGTGGCAAGCTTAACCGATTAGGGCAGGCGTAGCGAAAGCGAGTCCGAACAGGGCGTTCAGTCGCTGGGTGTAGACCCGAAACCAGGTGATCTATCCATGGCCAGGATGAAGGTGCGGTAACACGTACTGGAGGTCCGAACCCACTAACGTTGAAAAGTTAGGGGATGAGCTGTGGATAGGGGTGAAAGGCTAAACAAACCTGGAAATAGCTGGTTCTCTCCGAAAACTATTTAGGTAGTGCCTCGTGTATCACCTTCGGGGGTAGAGCACTGTCATGGTTGAAGGGTCCATTGCGGATTACTTCGCCATAGCAAACTCCGAATACCGAAGAGTGCAATCACGGGAGACAGACATCGGGTGCTAACGTCCGGTGTCAAGAGGGAAACAACCCAGACCGCCAGCTAAGGTCCCCAAATATTGCTAAGTGGGAAACGAAGTGGGAAGGCTAAAACAGTCAGGAGGTTGGCTTAGAAGCAGCCATCCTTTAAAGAAAGCGTAATAGCTCACTGATCGAGTCGTCCTGCGCGGAAGATGTAACGGGGCTAAGCAATATACCGAAGCTGCGGATGCACATTTATGTGCATGGTAGGAGAGCGTTCCGTAAGCCTGCGAAGGTGCATTGAAAAGTGTGCTGGAGGTATCGGAAGTGCGAATGCTGACATGAGTAGCGATAAAGGGGGTGAAAGGCCCCCTCGCCGTAAGCCCAAGGTTTCCTACGCAACGTTCATCGGCGTAGGGTGAGTCGGCCCCTAAGGCGAGGCAGAAATGCGTAGCTGATGGGAAGCAGGTTAATATTCCTGCACCATTGTTAAATGCGATGGGGGGACGGATCGCGGAAGGTTGTCCGGGTGTTGGAAGTCCCGGTCCTTGCATTGGAGAAGGCGCTTTGGCAAATCCGGGCGCGGAATTCAAGGGTGTGAGGCGAGTCTCTCAGGAGACGAAGCAACTGGAAGTGGTTCCAAGAAAAGCCTCTAAGCTTCAGTTTAACAAGACCGTACCGCAAACCGACACAGGTGGGCGAGATGAGTATTCTAAGGCGCTTGAGAGAACTCGGGAGAAGGAACTCGGCAAATTGGTACCGTAACTTCGGGATAAGGTACGCCCCTGTAGCTTGACTGGCCTGCGCCAGAAGGGTGAAGGGGTTGCAATAAACTGGTGGCTGCGACTGTTTAATAAAAACACAGCACTCTGCAAACACGAAAGTGGACGTATAGGGTGTGACGCCTGCCCGGTGCCGGAAGATTAAATGATGGGGTGCAAGCTCTTGATTGAAGTCCCGGTAAACGGCGGCCGTAACTATAACGGTCCTAAGGTAGCGAAATTCCTTGTCGGGTAAGTTCCGACCTGCACGAATGGCGTAACGATGGCCACACTGTCTCCTCCCGAGACTCAGCGAAGTTGAAGTGTTTGTGATGATGCAATCTCCCCGCGGCTAGACGGAAAGACCCCATGAACCTTTACTGTAGCTTTGCATTGGACTTTGAACCGGTCTGTGTAGGATAGGTGGGAGGCTTTGAAGCGTGGACGCCAGTCTGCGTGGAGCCGACCTTGAAATACCACCCTGATCTGTTTGAGGTTCTAACCTTGGTCCGTTATCCGGACTGGGGACAGTGCATGGTAGGCAGTTTGACTGGGGCGGTCTCCTCCCAAAGTGTAACGGAGGAGTACGAAGGTACGCTAGGTACGGTCGGAAATCGTGCTGATAGTGCAATGGCATAAGCGTGCTTAACTGCGAGACCGACAAGTCGAGCAGGTGCGAAAGCAGGTCATAGTGATCCGGTGGTTCTGTATGGAAGGGCCATCGCTCAACGGATAAAAGGTACTCTGGGGATAACAGGCTGATACCGCCCAAGAGTTCATATCGACGGCGGTGTTTGGCACCTCGATGTCGGCTCATCTCATCCTGGGGCTGTAGCCGGTCCCAAGGGTATGGCTGTTCGCCATTTAAAGAGGTACGTGAGCTGGGTTTAAAACGTCGTGAGACAGTTTGGTCCCTATCTGCCGTGGGCGCTGGATATTTGAAGGGGGCTGCTCCTAGTACGAGAGGACCGGAGTGGACGAACCTCTGGTGTACCGGTTGTCACGCCAGTGGCATCGCCGGGTAGCTATGTTCGGAAGAGATAACCGCTGAAAGCATCTAAGCGGGAAACTCGCCTTAAGATGAGATATCCCCGGGGCTTCGAGCCCCTTGAAGGGTCGTTCAAGACCAGGACGTTGATAGGTCAGGTGTGGAAGCGCAGTAATGCGTTAAGCTAACTGATACTAATTGCCCGTAAGGCTTGATCCTATAACAGGTGTGTTTTGCGATCAGCGTCAGTGCTTCAGCACTTACGCGGATCCCACCCCCGAAGGGGGTACTCCGGAAGGGGGCAAGACAGCACACAGGTTGAGAGATCAGTGTTGTGCCGGAAACAACACAACTCCCCCTCTGGTGAGCATCACCAGAAACTACTTCTTCCAGATTGGTTGTGCCGCCCCCAAAGGCGACATGACAACAAGTCATGCCTGATGACCATAGCGAGTCGGTACCACCCCTTCCCATCCCGAACAGGACCGTGAAACGACTCCACGCCGATGATAGTGCGGATTACCCGTGTGAAAGTAGGTAATCGTCAGGCTCCCTAGCAGCAACAGAAACCCCACCCCACAAGGTGGGGTTTCTG
>NZ_JBNDMK010000058.1:0-6373 GCF_050436545.1 Paraburkholderia sp. GAS41 | reverse complement strand
CGTGTGCACCCTGCGTTTTTTTCCTTCGCTCATTCTCTGCCATCCTTTCGCGGACGACAGCTTAAACTACCGTCTCAAACTCGGGGTCCACTTTACCCGGCATCCTGCCGAATTGATGGATGTGTACAACGTTGAGCGGTCATTGCGGGGTTGTTGCGCCTGTTGTCGTACTAACCGTTTTCAGTGGCGTGGATCCGGTGTGCGCCACAGTGGATGAAGGCTCCTCCGGGAAGACCGTTTCCCAACCACCGCCGAGGGCCTTGTAGAGGGTGACGAGATTGACTGCAGCGTCTGCCTGACTCTGCGCAAGATCGCTTTGGGCGGCCAGCAGGTCTTTCTGCACGGCGAGCACGTTGAGGAAGTCAATGGCACCCTGACGATAGCGTTGCTGCGCGACCGAAAGCGCGAGCTGGTCCTGCTGCACCACCTCCTTCAAATTATCACGGCGGCGCTGCTCGGCATCGTAGGCAGACAGTGCATCGTCCACTTCATGCCAGGCCTGCAAGACCGTACGCTGGAAGTCGATCGCCGCTTCCTGTTGCTGGGCCTTGCGCAACTGGAGCGTGCCCCTGAGTCTTCCGCCCTGGAAAATCGGCATCGAGATGGAAGGACCAAAGACGAACTGATGCGAAGCCCAGTCGCCCAGACTCGAAAGCTGGAGCGACTGCGAGCCAAGGCTACCCGTGAGCGAAATCTGCGGATAGAAGTCAGCCTCTGCAACGCCAATCTCGGCAGTTGCAGCGTGCAGCTGTGCTTCCGCACGCCGGATGTCGGGGCGGCGTCGTACCAGTTCCGACGGGAAGCCGATCGGCGCACGAGCCGGTAGCGATGGAATATCGCGCGCGTCTACCAACATCTGTGCGAGTGCACCGGGTTGTTCGCCGAGCAGGAAGCTGAGTGCGTTGATAAGCGCGTCGCGGCGCGCCTGGAGCGGCGGCAGCCGGGCTTCGATCGATGCAACCTGCGCCGACGCGTTGGCGACATCGAGAGGGGTTGTAGCGCCCTCGGTCATGCGCAGTCGTGTCAGCTTGACGGTAGAGTTGGCCAGCGCGAGATTCTGGTTCGTGATGTCAAGCAGGGTCTGCGTTGCCCGTAACTCGATATAGTCACGGGCAAGCTCGGCTTGCGCGGACAGCAAGACAGCGCGGCGCTCCTCAGCCGAAGCCTGCACTGCCGCGTTAGCTGCTTCCACGCCGCGCCGCGCGTGGCCCCACAGGTCCAGCTCGTACGATGCATCGAAGCCGTACTGCCAGAGATTGTAGGGGGGCGATCCGCTCGATCCAGGTAAGCTGGAGACACCGAATGCGGTGCTTCCATTCGCAGATTCGGGCTGTACTCCGGCGGGAGTGGTGCCCAGCAGCGAAACGATGCCATTCGGGCTCGCCCGCTCGCGGTCGTAGGACGCCGCACCGCTTAACGTCGGATACAGTTCCGCACCGGCGATGCGTAAGCCCGCCCGGCTCTCAAGCAGGCGCACCGAAGCGGCCTTGACGTCAAGATTGTCTGTCGCGAGCCGCGACTCCAACGCAACCAGGTCGGAGTCACCCAGCAGCGCCCACCACTGCGGGGCGAGCGTTGCCTCGACGGGTCGGCTCGGTGCCGCAGCCTGATTGGTGCGACTGAAATCATTGGGGGCTGCAACATTGGGCCGCTGGAAGTTCGGTCCAAGCGTGCAGCCCGCAAGCATGGCACTGGACAGCAGGGCTAGCAGAACGGGCCGAATAGACAAGGAGGGTTCCATCAGTTTGTCCCCGTCTCTTTAACTGATGTGTCACCTGCTGCGACATTGACCGTCGGCTCGACCGAGAGGCCGACACGCAACCGGGCTGCTCCCGGCTGACCCGGATCGAGGATGATCTTCACCGGCATGCGTTGCACGATCTTCGTGAAGTTGCCCGTTGCATTGTCTGGCGCGACCGGTGCGAACGCGATACCCGTCGCCGGTGCAACGCTATCGACATGGCCGGTCAAGACAAGACCCGGAAAACTGTCCACTGTAATGCGAGCCGGCTGGTGCGGGTGCATGTGGTCAAGCTGGTTTTCCTGAAAATTGGCGACGACATAGGCCTGTGACAGCGGTACCACGGCTAGCAACGGCGTACCCGCAGCAACGATTGCGCCAACGCGGATCGAGCGCTGCCCAACCATACCGTCTATCGGTGCGCGGATTTCCGTATAGGACAGGTTAAGCTTCGCCTGATCGAGCGCGGCCTGGGCGCGCGCCAACTCGCCGAGCGCCCTGGCGCGCCCGGCATGCAGAATATCAAGGTCCTGCTGCGCAGCTTGCAGAGCAGCACTGTCGCGATCGTGGTCAGCCTGCTGCTGATCAAGCGCGGTCACGGCGTGCTGCTGCTCCTCCATCGTGCCAGCGCCACCAGCGGAGAGATTGCGATAACGCGTGGCGTTGGCACGCGCGAAGTCAATGGCGGCTTCGTCGGAGTGCAAGGTCGCTTGCGCCTGTGCGACGAGCGCAGGATGCTGCGCAATCTTTGCGTCAAAATCACCCACGGTCGCCATCGCTACATTCAGGTCACCCTGCGCACTGGCAAGGGCCGCACGATAGTCGCGATCGTCGATACGCGCCATTAGCTGGCCCGCTTTCACCACCTGGTTGTCGTCGACCAGAACTTCAGCAATCTGGCCGGCAACGCGCGGTGCAACAAGCGTGTAATCGGCGGTGACATAGGCGTCGTTTGTCGACTCAGCGACGGGTTGGGACAGCAGCTTTGTGCCGCCCCAGCCGCAGCCGGCTAATAGCAGGGCTAACGCCCCGAACAGGACGGGCTTTCTGGATGGATGGGTAGAGAGTGACATTTTCGATGTGTTCAGCGAGAAGTTGTCTGGGTGGGCGCGCGGGGCGGACGAACACGCACAGGCACGATGGGAATGAGCAACACAAGGGCGGCGGCAAAGACCGCCATGACGAGATAGAGGTCCGACGACATGAGTACGATCGCCTGCTCATGAATCCTGCCGGCCAGTTGACCAAATGTCCCCGCGTGATCGGCGGCCAGTCCGGTGAGCAAAGGAGCGCCGCCCAACTGGTCGACAAGCATCGTGGAATGGTAGTGTTCACGCGCGGTGCCAAGCCCTTCCACCAGTCCGATGCCAATCGCCCCGGCAAAACCCTTCACCATGTTGAACATCGCCGACGCGAACGGGCCCTCGATCGGCGGCAGCCCTGTAGTCGTTTGCAACAGCAGCGGAATCACGGCCATTGGTTCGCCGACCGTTAGAAGCGCCTGAAGCAGGTAGAAGTTCTCGCGCACCCAGTCCGACGTCACAAAGGTCCCGAGGGCACAGGAAAGCGCGATCAGGCTCAGGCCGATCCCCAGCACCCAGCGGCAGTCAACACGTTCGATGTTAAGGATCGCCGCCGTAAGCGGTAGAGCGACAAGCTGCGGCAAGGCGACGACCAGCGCCAGCGGTGCAATCTGCAGCGGTCGATATCCACGCACCTCAGCGAGATACTCGGCTGGAATGACAGACACCGCCAACAGGATCACCAATACGCCTGCAAGCGTAATCAGCGAATGGGTGAAATTGCGTCGGACCAACAACCGCAACTGAAAAAAAGGCAGCGGGTGCGACCACTCGTTCAACAGGAACAGACAGAACAGCAGCCCCCCTCCGATGAGCAACACGCAGATCAGCGGCGAGTTGAACCAATCCAGCCGGTCGCCCTGGATAAGCCCGATCACCATCATCGAGATGGATGGGAAGCCGGTGAGCAAGCCAAACCAGTTGAATGAGCGAAAGCGTTCCAGCCTCAACGGATCTTGCGGCAGACCATAGGCGACCGCCGCGCTGCTCAGGAGTCCCAGCGGCACCACCTGCCAGAACACCATGTGCCACCCGACGTACTCGGTCCACAAGGCAGCTAACGGTGTGCCCAGGTTGGGTCCGAACGTAGCGGTCAGCGCATAGCTGGCAAGCCCATACAGTCTGACATTGGGCGGCAGATAACGCAGCGCTGCCGTCATCAGCATAGGCGGCAGGCATCCACCGGCAAGCCCCTGCAGCGCCCTCAGAACGCAGAGCGTTCCAACATTGGTAGCGAACGGACAAAGGAAGCCCAGGAATGCAAACGCGAGCACCGCGCCAATGGTAAAACGTCGCAGCGAGAAGGTCACTGAGCACCAGGGCGCGAACGCCATGGCGGTGACATTCGTGGCCTCAAAGAGCGCCGTCAGCCAGGTTCCCTCGTCGTGACCGATGGACAGCGCACCACGCACGTCGATCATTGCCACGTCGGTGACGTGTTCGTTCAGCCCGGCGGTAAACGAAGCGAGCAGCACGCCAACCAGTCCGATCGCAAGCCGTGGCCCGAAAACCGGTGGCGTAGGCGCTGCGGGTGCCGGCGCCGCAACGGCTGGCGCAGGCCCCGTCGGCGCCGGGGATATCTGCTGACTTGGCGCGGGGGGCGCCAGAAATTCTACAGTCGTCATAGTGAGGAATCCGAAAATACGCACGCAGATGTAGATGACAGGCTACGGTGCGCAGCTTCAGGGCAGATCGCTTTCAGAGCCGCAGCAACGCTGCAGGCCCGTCGGGACAGCGACCTGCATGTGGCGAACAAATATATATGCAAACTCGGCATGGCTTACACCCGGTGTGTTTAGAAGACATAACGTACTCTAGCAACTCCTGATTTGGCCGTACCGTTAAGGAATGACAATCATCGTCGCAATACGGACAACCGCTCAGAAAGACGTTTTTCAACTTCAAATGAGTGGTTCACCGGCAACGATTCGCATCAACCTACGACTAAGTGGCAAACCTGTTCATGCGCTTGCAGGCCTTCCAGGCGTTGGAAACCAGGCATAAATTTCGACGCCCTATTTCCTGATTGATACATCTGGAATACTTATGTTTTTTTGTTGGGTCATCTTCCCCAGGATGTCGCCATCCTTACGTCGAAGCCTCAATTCATTTACTTCCGTCCGCTCAGATACGCGGTCGGCGCGATCCCTAGCGTGCGCCGGAACATCGCAGTGAAGGCGCTGGGACTGTCATAACCGTGCTCCATCGCAACCTGCAGCACCGAGGCACCCGCGGCAAGACATGGCAAGCTCAGCAACAACCGCATGCGGCGCAGCCATTGCCCGAAGCTCATACCAAGTTCGCGATGGAACATTCGGGAAAGGGTTCGCTCGCTGACGTTGATCTCTGCGGCGAGATCGGCGAGTGTCACGGGCCCAGAAGGACTTGCGATCAGCTGCTCGCACAGGCACATGAGTCGCGGGTCTTGCGGCATGGGCACATGCAATTGCAACCGCGGCGCGACCTCGAGCTCGTCGAGAATCAACTCCATGACCCGATGATCCCTACCTCCAAGCTCGTAGTCCAGCGGTATGCGCGTCGCGGCGACGATTGCCTCCCTTAGAAACGGCGACACTTCGATGACTTCGCACGCATCTGGAAGACCAGGACGGGCATCAGGCGCCACAAAGACCGTGCGCATGCTGACGTCGCCAAAGAACCGCACTGCATGGTCCGATCCAGTCGGCATCCAGACGGCGCGCCCCGCGGGTACGACCCAACTCCCGTGCTCGCTTAGGACCGTCATGACGCCACTCAGCGCATGAATCAGTTGGGCACGCAGGTGACTATGCGGTGGAAAATAATAGCCGTGTAAGTAGTCGCTTGCCAAAGCCGCAATTGCGCGGGGTGACTGCTGGCAGTCCTCGATGGTTCGATTGCTTTCCATGGTGCAAAAATTTAGCTGTTTCCCAAATTAGAGTAGCTGGGCCATACATCGTTGGAAGACGGTCCCTTGTCTTGCCCATGCCTCACGCAGTTGGCTATGGACCCTTCTGTGAACACGACCTCTGATTGCCACATAAAGCTTCGCGTCATTGAAGGTTGTTGACTGTCCCAGTGTTTCACTGGTAATGTGTGTCATTGCACGGACTACTAATCATCTCTCTTCGTTGGTCAACGCTTTCCTTACAGATCGCCGGAATCGAAACTGTCACGCACGACGGTGTATGGGTGACCGGTAACTTCTGAGGCAGTGGACCATCATCATCGGTCGTCCCTGCCTGGCAAGCGTTTCCTTGGCCCCTTGATAAAGTGCCGATTCTGCTTACTACTTAGCCGTACCCCTCGAAAAGGTACCGCTAATCTAGATAACCTTCGCAAGCCAATCCTGTGACTGCATTCTAGGTCTGGGTGCAATTTCGGGCTTATCGCAGCGTCCCATCGCTTATCAAAACATCCAGGCACGTACCTGGTAGTCCAACTCACTGAGCGGATTTCTTTGGGAATTCCTTCGGTTTCACCCGCTCCCGTGCTTCAACCGGCACTCTCTTATCAGACAGTCCAGCTTTATGAGGGTCCGGGTAGGCACTCCAGGTGCATGACCAATACC
>NZ_JBNDMK010000057.1:0-9381 GCF_050436545.1 Paraburkholderia sp. GAS41 | reverse complement strand
CGCACCCGCACCCGCACCCGCACCCGCACCCGCACCCGCACCCGCACCCGCACCCGCACCCGCACCCGCACCCGCACCCGCACCCGCACCCGCACTGCTGAACGCGCAAATCCGGTCGTTACACCGTCGCCACGCCCAGCTCGCTCTGGTCCACCACAGACGGCACGAGATTGCTGTTGGCCTGCAAGGTCTCGCGCAACGCCTTCAGCGCTGACGAAAAATGCCCACGCCGCCACACCAGCAGCGTATCGATGCAGCCCAGCTCGCCTAGCGAATGAATCGCGATGTTGTTCAGGTCGTGCTGCGATTCGAGCACGGAGCGCGGCGCGACGGCCACACCCGCCCCGGCTGCCACGCATGCCACGATCGCGTGATATGAGCCCAGCTCCAGAACCCGCGCCGGACGGATGCCGTGTTCCATGTACCAGCGCTCGACGTGAGCGCGATACACGCAGCCGCGCTCGAACGCAATCAAGGTCGACAAGGCAATATCGCGCGCCTCGCGAATGGGTCGATGGCCGCGCGGCGTCAGCATTACCAGCTCTTCGCGAAATACGGGCACGGCCTCGAACAGATCGCCGGCCCAGTTCGAGTCGAGCTGGGCTGCGATCAACGCGGCGTCCACCTCGAACTCCCGGACCCGTTCGATCAGGCGGCGGGTCGTGCCGGTCTCGAGTTCAAGCTCCACCTCAGGCCAGCTCTGGTGATAGTGCGCAAGCAGCGGCGGCAGGCGGCTGGCCGCGGCGCTTTCCATGGTGCCGAGACGCAGCCGACCGCTCGGACGGCTTTCGCGCAGCGCGTGGCGGGCCTCGTCGGCGAGCGCGAGCAGGCGTTCGGCGTAGGGCAGCAGCGTCTCGCCGGCTGGGGTCAACACCAGCTTCCGGCCGTCGCGGATGAACAGTTCCGTGCCGAGTTGTTCCTCGAGTTGCTTGATACGCGTGGTGACGTTCGACTGCACGCGGTTGAGCTTCGCGGCGGCACGGGTCACCCCGTTTTCACGCACGACCGCGCGAAAAATCGTCAGAGCGGCGAGATCCATAATTCTCTCTGTGTGATGAGTTCTATCTGTATTATTCATTTTTCGTGATGAAACCGTCAAGCTAGGATGCTGATACGGCGTGAGGTATACGCTGCGCCGTCGTCCCACTTTTGCCTTCATTCCCCCCTTTTTTTGCCAATTTCGACACCGTATGGACGATCTCGCTGCCCCTCGTCACTTCGCCAGTTCCACCGGCTCCCACCCGGCGCGTCAGGCGGCCATTGCCTGCATGGTCGCGCTGGCTGTCGTGCTGGGGGTTGGACGATTCGCCTTCACCCCGCTGTTGCCGCTGATGCTGCACGGCGGCGGCCTCGACATTCGCCACGGCGGCTGGCTGGCTTCGTTCAACTACGCGGGTTATTTCGTCGGAGCGGTCACTTGCGCGGCGTTGCGGGTCGAACCGGCGCGGATGGTGCGCACGGGGCTCCTGCTCACCGTGCTTTTGACCCTCGCCATGGGTTTGACCCACCAGTTCTGGATCTGGGCGACCGTGCGTTTCGTGGCGGGCGCCGTCAGCGCATGGACCTTCGTGTTCGCCTCGCAGTGGGGGCTGCGGCGGCTTGCCGAGCTGGATGCGCATGGCTGGAGCGGGGTGGTCTATGCCGGCCCGGGTGCGGGAATCGTCGCGACGGGCCTGTTCGTGAGCGCGGCAGGCGGCTGGGGAGCGCGCGTGGGCTGGTTGAGTTTCGGGCTGGCGGCGGCGGTGTTGTCTGCGCTGGTCTGGGGGGTGTTTGTCGAGAAATCTGTCGCCGGAACCACAAGCGGGACGCCGGGAGACGTGGGCGCAGGTGCCGCCACGGCATCCAATGGCGGTGTCGCGGCACCTTCGAAGGGCGTCGAGGCCGCGCCCGCAACCAAGCCCGCAACCGCAACCGCAACCGGCTCCGCGGCGCCTTCACGTCGCCCCGCGCTCCACCGCGCTGACGCATTCTGGCTCGTTCTGCTCTACGGGGTGCCCGGCTTCGGCTACATCATTACCGCGACCTTCCTGCCGGTGATTGCGCGTCATGCGTTGCCGGGTTCGGCGTGGCCCGATCTGTTCTGGCCGATGTTCGGGGTGGCGCTGATGGTCGGCGCGTTGGGCGCGGCGCGGCTGCCGCATCACTGGGACAACCGGACCCTGCTTGCGGGTTGTTACGTGCTGCAGGCCGTCGGTGTGGCAATGGGCATCGTCTGGCCGACCGAAGGGGGCTTCGGGCTCGGCAGCGTGCTGATCGGGCTGCCGTTCACCGCGATCACGCTGTTCGCAATGCGCGAGGCACGCCGCCTGCGCGGCAATCATGCGGCAGGGCTGATGGGCTACGCGACCGCGGCGTACGGCGTCGGCCAGATCATCGGCCCGCTGGTGGCCGCGCCGATCGCGGTGCACACCGGCTCGTTCTCACTGGCCCTGTGGCTGGCGGCAGGCGCGTTACTCGTCGGCGCCCTGGGTTTGACAGCCGTCGCGTACCTGCCGCGTAAGCCACGCCCACTTTAATCTGGCGAGGCAAAAACAAATTACGGGCTAGCGCACTAAAATGACCGCTTTCCGGTCATCTCTCCAGCGCCCGTCGCCGGGCGCGTCGCCAGCCATGCAACATTTCGCGTCCGACAACTACGCGGGCATCTGTCCCGAAGCGCTCGATGCGCTGATCGCCGCCAACAACAGCGGCCACGAACCCGCGTATGGCGACGACTCCTGGACCGAGCAGGTTTGCGACCGTCTGCGTGACCTGTTTCAAACCGACTGCGAGGCGTTCTTCGTCTTCAACGGCACGGCGGCCAATTCGCTCGCGCTTGCATCGCTGTGTCAGTCGTATCACTCGGTGATCTGTCATGAACTCGCGCATATTGAAACCGACGAGTGCGGCGGTCCGGAATTCTTCTCGAATGGCTCAAAACTACTGACGGCACCCGGCGTCGGCGGCAAGTTGACGCCCGATGCAATCGAGGCCGTCGTCACGCGTCGCGCCGATATCCATTATCCGAAGCCCAAGGTCGTGACGCTGACGCAGTCGACCGAAGTGGGCACGGTCTACAGCGTCGAAGAAGTGCGCGCGATCGCCGCGATTGCGAAACGCCGCCATCTGAAGGTCCACATGGACGGCGCGCGCTTTGCGAACGCAGTGGCGGCGCTGGATGTGCATCCGTCCGAGATCACGTGGCGCGCGGGTGTAGACGTGCTGTGCTTCGGCGGTACCAAGAACGGCTTGCCGGTCGGTGAAGTGGTGGTGTTCTTCGACCGCGCGCTGGCCGATGACTTTGCCTATCGCCTCAAGCAGGCTGGACAACTGGCGTCGAAGATGCGCTTCATTTCGGCGCCGTGGCTCGGTTTGCTCGACGGCGATGTCTGGTTGCGCAACGCGCGCCACGCAAACGCCATGGCGAAATTGCTGGAGACACGCCTCGCGGCGATTCCGGGCGTGAGCATTATGTTTCCGAGCGAGTCGAACGCGGTGTTTGCGCAGTTGCCGGCGCACGTGGCGAAGGCCATGCGGGCGAAGGGTTGGAAGTTCTACGAGTTCATCGGCGCGGGCGGTTGCCGCCTGATGTGCGCGTGGGACACGCAGCCCGAGACCGTCGAGCGCTTCGCGACCGAGGTACGCGATCTGTGCGCGGCGTGACCGCGCAGCGCAGCGCCAAAATCCATTCGCGCAGCGATGCGCCCACACTACAACGCCATACAGAGACGACGCCTGCCTGCCATGAGTGACTACCGATTCTGCCCCCGCTGCACCACGCCACTGACCCAACGTACCGACCCCGAGCACGAAGGCGCTCGCGTTCGCCAGATCTGCCCTGATCCAACCTGCGGGTACGTGCATTGGGACAATCCGCTGCCGGTGGTGGCCGCGATCGTCGAGTACGAAGGCAAGATCCTGCTCGCGCGCAACGCCGCGTGGCCCGAAGGCATGTTCGCGCTGATCACCGGTTTCCTGGAGAATGGCGAGACGCCGGAAGAGGGCATCGCACGCGAAGTGCGTGAGGAGACCGCGCTGCAGGCGGAGACGATCGAACTGATCGGCGTCTACGAATTCATGAAGAAGAACGAACTGATTATCGCGTACCACGTGCGGGCTTACGGCACGATCGCGTTGTCGCCGGAGCTGCTCGAGTATCGGCTGATCGAGCCTGCCAAACTGCGTCCGTGGCGCGCGGGCACGGGGCAGGCGCTTGGTGAGTGGATGCGGCGGCGCGGCTTGCCGTTCGAGTTCGTCGAGCGGCCTGGTCAGTAGCGAGGTAGAAACGCGATCGCTCGCGGAAGTAATCGGGCGCGCGTGCATGATGTGGGCGTTATGCAGGCACGCGTCGCCTGGCCGGGCGCCGATGGCGATGCGCTTCTTTCCTCTCATCCGGAAATGCAATCCGATATGGCCTATATCTACTATCTCACGCACATCCATCTCGGCTACGACGCGTTGGCGCAACTGCCTGCGGAATGCACGCGCACCGGCATCAAGCGGCCGCTCGTGATTACCGATAAAGGCGTGGTGGCGGCCGGCGTCGCGCAGCGCGCGCTCGATGCGCTGCAACTCGGCGCGCTGCCGGTGTTCGACGACACCCCATCCAATCCGACGGAAGCGATGGTGATGGCCGCCGTGGCGCAGTATCGGGAAGCCGGTTGCGACGGCTTGATCGCGGTGGGCGGAGGCTCTTCCATCGACCTTGCGAAGGGCGTCGCGATAGCGGCCACGCACGGCGGAACGTTGACCGAATACGCCACCATCGAAGGCGGCAGCGGCAAGATCACCGACGCCGCCGCGCCGCTGATCGCGATTCCAACCACCGCCGGCACCGGCAGCGAAGTGGCGCGCGGCGCGATTGTGATTCTCAACGACGGCCGCAAGCTGGGTTTCCACTCGTGGCATCTGCTGCCGAAGTCGGCGATCTGCGATCCGGGTCTGACACTCGGCCTGCCAGCGCTTCTGACCGCTGCCACCGGCATGGATGCGATTGCACATTGCATCGAAACCTTCCTCTCGTCGGCCTTCAATCCTCCCGCCGACGGCATCGCGCTCGACGGTCTGGAGCGCGGCTGGGCCCATATCGAACGCGCGACTCAGGACGGTAGCGACCGCGATGCGCGTCTGCACATGATGAGCGCGTCGATGCAAGGCGCCATGGCGTTCCAGAAAGGGCTCGGCTGCGTACATTCGCTGTCGCATCCGCTGGGCGGCGTGCCGGTGAACGGGCGCACCTCGTTGCATCACGGCACGCTCAACGCGGTCGTGCTGCCGGCGGTCCTGCGTTTCAACGAGCACGCGGATACGGTGGTGGCGAATCGCCGCTACGCGCGCATGCGTCGCGTGATGGGTCTTGCGGAGAACGCCGACCTCGCGCAGGCGCTATTCGACATGACCGCGCGCCTGGGTCTGCCAACCGGCCTGAGGCAGATGGGTGTCGACGAAAGCGTGTTCGACAAGGTCATCAAGGGGGCGCTCGTCGATCACTGCCACAAGACCAATCCGCGCGAAGCGAGCGCGGACGACTACCGTCGCATGTTGAGCGAATCGCTCTGACAACGCCTCTTCACTCAACGCTTGCACACTGCTGACGATGACCCGACACGTTCCCTCGCCGCGCACCGCCTACCGTCATTTCCTGCCGATCACGACCCGCTGGATGGATAACGATGTCTACGGTCACGTGAACAACGTCATCTATTACAGCTATTTCGACACGGTCGTGAATGAGTATCTGATTCGTGCCGGCGTGCTCGATGTCGAACACGGCGCGACGATTGGGCTGGTGGTCGAAACGCAGTGCAAGTACTTCGCACCGCTGGTGTTTCCCGAGCGTGTCGAAGCGGGTCTGCGGGTGATGCGGCTCGGTTCGACGAGCGTGCGCTACGAGGTGGGTCTGTTCAAGGACGGCGAGGAACAGCCGGCCGCAGAGGGACATTTTGTCCACGTCTACGTGGACCGCGCCACGCGCCGGCCGGTGCCACTGCCTGCTGAATTGCGAGCCGCACTCGCGCCGCTTGTCGTTGCCACGGAATAAGGTGCGGCGGTTATTGCGCTGCGGCACGGCCTGTTTCGCGGTGTTTCTGCGCGCCGCGTATCACGCGTCTCGCTCTCAAGCGTGATGGCATCTCGCCAAGGTAATTTCTCCTGTTTGAATCCGGCTTCTGGAAATTGATCTGCGCCATTGTCTATAAGGCCTGGCGCGGAGACGTGTCGCCGATTCAAACGCTTGATCGTTTGGTGAGCGTCCTCCAGAAATGTTGTCGGCAGCGCGGCCACAAATAAAGACAATCAGATCATCAGCGCTCGCGGGCAGGATGACGTTTCAGATCAATTCTGCACCTGCCGCTGCAGTGGATGACCCTGCATCGTGCTCGCCATCTGGCGCCGCGATGTCAAAAGGGAGGAGACAGCATGCGAAGGGCAGAGACAAAAACCATGGCGCGAGATGTCGCGCTTGCGTTGACGAGGTGCGTGCCGTGCGCCGTGCTGGTCACGTTGGCCTTGCTGGTATCCGGCTGCGCGCAGGCCAGTGCGTCCGCGAGTGATGCTCCGGCGCCGGCGACGCCTGTCGCGGCTTCACAGAGCGGCGCGGCAATAGCAGATGACGCCTTGCCGCGTCAGGCGCCGCTGGCTGCGAGTTCCGCGCGTCCCGCACTGGAAATCGCCAAGCAGCGCAAGTTGACCGATGAACAGCGTATTGCAGCGCGCGTACCGTCGCTAAGCGGCCTGGCCGGGCAACGGGTTCGTCCGTTGACGCTGCGCGACTCCGGCATCGACGGCTCACTGATGTTTGCACGCGAGGTGGACTTCCGGGTGACCGGCGATATCGGTTTCATGATCCACAGCATGGCCGCGACACTCAGCCCGACACATCCGGGCGCCCCGGTTGTGTTCGACGACCCGACCAGCGTCGTCATCGATGTTCACCGCGGCGACGTCACGCTCGATAGCGCCAAACTCACGGCGATTTTCAACCTGTATCTGTTCCAATACCAGGGCTCGCCGCTACGCAATATGCAGGTCGTGCCGCAGGACGGCGGCACGCTGCGTATCACCGGCGAAATGCATCGCGATAGCTGGGTGCCGATCGTCCTGACGGGCTCGCTGTCGATGCGCAACGCAGCGGAACTCGTGTTTCATGCCGATCACGTCGAAGTGGCCGGCGTGGCGGCGGACAAGCTGATGCAAGCCGCGCACGTGAAGATGGCCGACCTGTTGAAGGTGAACACGCCGATTGCGCGGCTGGAAGGCGACGATGTCGTGATGCAAGTGGCGAAACTTACCCCGCCGCCAGCGCTGCGTATGACGATCACGCATATCGACACGTCATCGGCGGGCGTGCGCTTTACGCTCGACGATCACACGTTGCACGCCATCGTCTGGCCCGCGACGATGCCGCCGCGCGGCATGCTGGTGGAGGGTGGCGACGTGAAGTTCATGCGTTCGATGCCGATGAATATCGACATGACGCTGACTGCGCTCGATACGAACGAACCGTTTGTGCTGGACCTGTATCACTATCGCGAGCAGATGGCGGCGGGTTATTTCACCTTCGATGAAGCCGGCGCACTCGATGTCCACCTGCCTTCTTTCGATACGCTGGCGAGCGCTTCACACGATAGCGCGCCGCAAACCGGCAGCGCGAGCGCGCGCTTCAACGATAGCTTGATCCGTGGTCAGCAGATGTCGCTGGCGGCGGCGCGACTGCAGTGGCAGCGCGTCCCACCGGATCTGCGCACGTCAGAAGCACGGGCCATTCCGGTCGGCACCCGGACAGCGTTTGCTGGCGCGAATGCGGCCACGCCGGGTTCTTCTGGTTCGGCGATCACGGACGAACGTCACTCATCGGGACCGGCGCCGCTGATCCATATGGAGAACGTCGATTTTTTCGTGACGGGACGGATCGGCTTTCATGTGCGTTCTCTCGATGCGCAGATGGTGCCGAAGAAGCCGGGGCAGCCGGTCGACCTGGACGATCCTGAGCAGTACGACATTCGCATCATAGGCGGCGAGGTGGTGGAACCGTGGTCGGCGATGGCGGCGCTCTTCAACGACTATCTACTCGACTACGAGCCGCGTTCGCTGAACGATCTGAAGCTGACGCCGGAGGACGGCGCGTTGCAGGTGACGGGGGGCATCAAGCTGTGGAATCACTTCCCGGGGGTATGGCTGCCCACGACGATGAGTGGAACGATTGAGGCGCGTGACGAGCGGCATCTGGTGTATGCACCGACATCCGTCAAAGTGTTGGGAGTGCCGCAGGCGGGGATGTTACGGGCGCTGGATATTCCGTTGGCGTCGTTGACGCCGTTTGTGCGCAAGGGCGTGGCGTTGGAGGGGAACGAACTGGTGTTCGATCAGTACACGGTGTTTCCACCGCCGGTGTTGCAGGGGCATCTGATGAGTGCCACGGTGACGGACGAGGGGTTGGTGTTGAAGTTCCGGCGCGAGCGTGGCGCGGTGGTGGCGCGTCCGCCTGCGGGGGCTGGCGGGAGTTATGTCTGGATCGAGTCGGGTGATATCAAGATGTTTGATTCTCTGGTGACGAATGGGCGGACTTTGATTCGGGATGGGTCTTCCTCTGGGACGATGAAGTTTGATCTTTATGCCTACCGGCGGGATGTGGCGATGGGGAAGGTCAGGATGGGGGAGGATGGGGGGTTGGAGGTGGATGTGGGTAAGAGGTGACTATCTTTTTGCCTGCGGCGCTTTGGTTGTTCTCTTGGGGTGTGGGTGGTCTGTTGGTCTGTTTGCCAGCGGCGCTTTTGGCTGTGTTCTTACGGTATTGGCCTTCCCTTGTATTCTTAGTGGTCTATTAGCTTCGCCCCTGTGCGGGGCAGCACTTACTTTCTTTGCCGCCGCAAAGAAAGTAAGCAAAGAAAGCGGGCTCACACCGCCAGCTTTTAGCGAGTCATCTCTGTTTTGAACGGGAAACGGCCCAACACGAGACCGTCTCTCGCACTACAAATCTCAGTGGCACAGCACTCATCCGTTCCAGCGTCGCGCTGCGCGCCCCGCTGTCGGGCATAACAGGCTCAGCGAGTTCTGCAGGAAAGCTAACGTTATGGAATTGACGCTGTGTCCCGCGCAAACCTGCTGCCCCTCCGTGTCGCTGGCCCGACACTCCGCCACCGGTTTTTCGAGGCAGACCCATCCGCGACGCACGGAGTGCGGAGTGGGGTGGATGAGCCCTTTGTCAATGACGGGTGCGGCGCGAGGGCGCGTCTCGTCTTGGGCCGTTTCCGGTTCACAAGAGAGACGGCTCGCTACAAGCTGGCGGTGTGAGCCCGCTTTCTTTGCTTACTTGTATATTGACTGCAGTGTCCGGAAACTGATCCTTTCCGTTCACTGGAAGCGGTAGCCCGTTTGCTTACCGGGGCTCACAGCCCGAAAGAA
>NZ_JBNDMK010000056.1:0-9547 GCF_050436545.1 Paraburkholderia sp. GAS41 | reverse complement strand
ATTGCGAACACCTTATAGAAAGCGCCGCCGGGTTCATTGACAGGCTTCTACAGGCGACGCCTGCCTCGACTGTCATTGCCACGAGCCGGGAGGCGTTGAGGATTGCAGGCGAGTATGTCTACCACGTGCCGTCGCTCGACATGCCCTCGCACGACGGGGAACAAGACATCGCGCGCTTCGGCGCGATCGAACTGTTTCTTGAACGAACTGGTTTGCGGCTGGATGCAGGAATTGACGTATGCATGCCACTCATCGCTCGTATTTGCCGCCAGCTGGATGGCATCCCGCTGGCGATCGAACTCGCTGCGGCCTGCACTGCCGCTCTCGGCATTCAAGGCGTGGCCGACCGCCTCGACGACCGGTTTCAGATCCTCCGAAACGGCGCGCGGACCGCGCTTCCGCGCCAGCAGACGTTGCGCGCGACAGTGGACTGGAGCTACGCGCTTCTACCGTCACGGCTACAGACGATACTGGCCCAGCTAAGTCTGTTCGCGGGGAAATTCACACTGGACTCGGCGCAGCGGATGATCGGCGCCACCGACATGCCGCCGCACGAGGTAACGAGCGCTATTGCCGAACTCGTCGACAAGTCGCTTTTATGTGCCATTCCCAATCTACCTCAGATGCACTACCGTCTGCTCCACACGATCCGTGCGTATGCGTATGACCGTCTCGTTGAAAGCGGTACGAGCAACGACTGGTTAGTACGTCACGCGCGGTATGTTCTGAACACTTTCCGGACGGCCGAGAGGTTCGCTAGAGAAAGCAAGGAGATCGACTGGAGCCGCACGTTCGGGATTTATCTGGACGATCTTCGCTCCGCTGTCGAATGGGGTTTTTCAACAGACGAGACGACGGTTATCGCCATTGAACTCACCGTGGCTAGTATTGCCCCGTCCATGCAACTTGCATTGTTCGCGGAGTGTCTCTCCCGCCTGGACAGAGCTCTCGACGCGTTAGCCCGACTGCCCGTCCAAGCCCGGCTGCATTTGCCGGTAGTCGAATGGGAGATGAAGCTGCAGACGGCGCGAGGCGCATGCCTGCTGTTTCAAAGTGTAGGGGCTCAGACTGGCGAGCCATTTGACACTGCGTTGGCACTCGCCCAGGAGACTGGTGATATTGAGTATCAGCTGCGGGCCTCATGGGGCTGCTGGACTCATGCATGGCTGCACGGGCAGTATGTGCGGATGCTTGCTCTAGCGACGAGCTTCACGGAGGTTGCCGCGAAGTCCCGCTGGCCCGGCGACCGTACCGTAGCGCGGAGGATGTCCGGAATGGCTCGTCTGTACCTTGGGCAACTCAATGATGCACTCACCGAACTGGAATCGATCGGAATACCAGACGTCCGTGCCAGCCGCACCGAGCGTATCCGCTTCCTTTTTGACGAGCACAGCGCAACCGGCTCCGTGCTTGCGCAGGCACAGGCATTTCTCGGCCGCGACGATGACGCTGAACGGACGGCGCGGCGAGTACTCAAGGACGCGCACTCACTGGATCACACGCCATCGATCTGCTACGTGTTGAGCGAGGCAGTATGTCCGACAGCATTGCTGCGCAGCGATGATGCAGGGCTCAACCACGCGGCCCAGATGCTCTCCGACACCGCCCGACAAGTGTGGGCATTTAAGCCGCGCGCGGAAATTTGGCGAGGTTTGATTACGCTGCGCCAAGGGCAGGTCGAATCGTATGGCACCTGCATCGCGCCTTCGTTGGAGAAAATGGGCGATGCGCAGTATTGCGTCGTGCTGACGGCGTTCCTGGCTGAAACCGCAATTGCGTTGGCGAGATTTGGCAGAGCCCGCGATGCGGACGCGTTGCTCGCCCGCGCCATGGCGAGGGCAGTAGCTGTGAACGACCTCTTCTCCTGGGTAGAACTGTTCCGAGCCGAAGCGGAGATCATGCTTTTACGGGGGGAGCCCGACGCCACCGCTGAACTAGCTGAACGTAAGCTTTTGAACGCATTGCACGTCGCCCGTGGTCGAGGGTTTGTAACCTGGGAGACGCGTTGCAAGGATAGCCTCGAACGGTTATGGAAACTCGTCGGAAAATCGCCGGTTCAGTTCGACTTGGCGCAATCGACATTGCCGGCGCCATACGAACCCATCGATCTACTTCTTGCGATCCCATTACGAGCCAATAACATCGCGGTGTGATACAAGAAATTTTCAGAACTTTTCAGCCCAAATGGAGGCGATGACGTAGTTGCGCCGCTACTCTCCACACATGTGTTCCAATCGGCATGCGTCAGAGGGCAGCGAAAATGAAATATCACGGGACAATGGTGGGCTTCGAACGTCCGGACGGGCGCCCCCTCGAGGGCTACCTTGCCGCGCCGGATGATCAGGCCGGCGCGCCGGCCGTGCTCGTTCTGCAGGAATGGTGGGGGCTAAACGACCAGATACGTGGAGTCGCGGACCGGCTGGCGAGTGCCGGCTATTTCGCCCTCGTTCCCGATCTCTTTCGAGGAAAGACGACCGTTGAAGAAGAAGAGGCCAATCATCTGATGAACAGCCTCGACTTCTCAGAAGTGACTACCCAGGATGTTGCTGGCGCGCTGCAATATCTCGGAGCCAAATCGGACCGTATCGCCGCGATGGGTTACTGCATGGGGGGCGCGCTGACACTGCTTGCCCTGTGCCACCACCCGGTGCTCTCCGCAGGTGTCTTGTGGTATGGTTTTCCGCCGCTTGAGTACGTCGAAGCAGCGAAAATTCGCGCAGCAATTCTCGGCCACTGGGGGATTCAGGACGAGTTCTTTCCCATCGAGACGGCGAATGAACTGGAGGTGCGGTTGCGCGACGCCGGCGTAGATGTTCAATTCCATCGATACCTTGCATTTCATGGATTTTCGAATGAAACGGCCGTCGGCAGCGGACGAATATCCCGTACGCAGTTCGATCCGGTCTGGGCGGCGAAAGCGTGGGATCGAACCTTTACCTTTCTTGGTCGGGCCATGTGGAAGTAGGGGGCGAAAAGCATGGTGCGTCTATGTAATTACTCCGTGCCTTCTCTAAGCCGAAACCCCCGTCAGCGCGATGTAGTTCAAATACGCCCAGCGACACGCACAGCACTCTTGACGCATACATCTGTACCTCTAACAGGACGTCGAACACGAAAAAAGGATAACTAACTTAATCGACAAGTGTCGACGTTGTCCTAGAATCGATCAAGTGTCACAAAGTCTGGAGGACCCGCGGCGTATAGCCCTCTTCTGCAGAGCGTCGGCAATGTAACGGCAACGCATGGACCGGTTCCTCATTCGATCGCGGACCATATCAAAACGTTGCGCCTGGCGCGCAGATCACGCAATTTAGGGGCGCTTTAAGTAACGGCTCTCGTCTGTCGTTTCGCCGCAGCCTTAGACGGTGCTGAGCATTTTCCCCACAAGGGACCCGCGACGCCGCGCCAGCAACCGAAAAGCAGTCGTATGTGCCGCGCAGATTGCTGCTGTTAGCAACCAGGTCACGTGTGTGGCTTAGGCGCTCGACGGCTAAAACAATCGGCATGACTTAAAGTTCCAATTGACAATCTATCTAGTGATAGATACAGTGCGGTTCATGGATGCTACTTCAACGGTACGTGAGAAAATTGTCGGCCATGCTATCAGGCTGATGATGTTGCGGGGTTATAACGGATTCAGCTATCGTGATCTGTCTAAACTCGTTGGCGTGAAGACTTCGAGCATTCACTATTACTTTCCGGCGAAAGATGACTTGGTGCTCGAGGCAGTTAACGAGTACAGTAAAGAGGTGCTCGACGACGTTCATTTGATCGACGTATCGTTGTCGGCCGATGCGAAATTGGCGAAGTACACGAAGAAGCTTGGCAAGATTCTTGGCGAAGGCGATCGGATCTGTCTATGCGGCATGCTCGCCGCGGATATCGAGTCGTTGCCGGACAATGTACGACACGCGGTGCAGGCATTCTTTAAGGCCAACAAAAACTGGCTAACCAAGGTGCTCTCGCAAGGCGCCAAGGAAGGCTCGCTAGCGTTCAACGGGAAGGCGGAGTGCGCCGCTCGTACGGTCTTCGCGGCATATCAAGGCTCTGCGTTGGCGAGCCGTTTGTTTCAAACAAGATCGCGTTTGGAGAACATCGACTACGCGTGGAAAGTCAGGAAGTAACGCAGGACCGAAGGCAGCCGTAACCTTTTGTCATTTGCCGTGTCATCTATCTACAGATAGATGTACGGCGGAATAAAATGAAATCCCTTTGTGCGGGGGAGTCTGCACAGTATTCTATCTATGGATAGATAGATATTGCTAAATCTCTAAATAGGAATCACATCATGTCAATCGAAAAAGTTCTCTACCGCGCCCACGCTGAAGCCACCGGCGGCCGCGACGGCCGTTCGGTCGTGCCGGAAAGCAAACTCGACTTCAAGCTGACTACCCCACGCGAGCTCGGGGGCGCAGGCGGCGAAGGTACCAACCCTGAACAACTTTTTGCCGCGGGCTACAGCGCCTGTTTTCTGGGTGCCATGAAGTTTGTCGCTTCGCAAAACAAGATCGCAATCCCGACAGACGTATCGGTCAACGGCAGCGTGGGAATCGGAATGATTCCGACTGGTTTTGGCATCGAGGTTGAATTGAAGATTTCGCTGCCTGGTATGCCGCGCGAAGCCGCCCAGTCGCTGGTCGACAAGGCCCACGTTGTCTGCCCGTATTCGAACGCGACGCGCGGCAACATCGACGTCACGCTCACGCTCGTCTAAGGAAGCGCGGGGTAACACCTAAAGAGAGCTCTGCGCCGAAGAGTCGCTAGGTTCGATAACAAGTTGGTCAGGCGGCGCCGCAAACGGTCAAAACGCCGCCGTTCGAACAAGAAACCGTCACGGCAATACGTCAACGCGCCGACAAGATGTGTATGCGGGTGTCGGAATCGAGACGGTTCATTGAAACTCTGTACAGGACAAATGTTATGAAGAAGCTTTACATGGTTGCTGCGCTCGCCGCTACGTTGACGGTTGGAACGCTGCAAGTCGCCGCAGCGCAATCAGCATCGCCTACCGGCGTCAAGAATGTGGTTCTGGTGCACGGTGCATTCGCGGATGGCTCTGGCTGGGCGGCGGTAGCCAAGATTCTGGAAAAGGACGGCTACACGGTGTCGATCGCGCAACCTCCCGAGACCTCTTATGCCGAAGACGTTAAATACGCGAAGGCAGCCGTTGACGCCATGGACGGGCCCGTGATTCTCGTCGGCCACAGCTACGGCGGGTCTATCATTACCGAGGCTGGCAATGATCCGAAGGTTTCGGGACTGGTCTATATTGCTGCCTTTGCGCCTGATGTGGGTGAGAGCGCCGCAACGATCGAACAGGCAATGCCGCAGGCTTCCACGGCGTTCAAATCGGACAGCAATGGAAACTGGTGGATAGACCCGGCGCATTTCGCTGCCGACTTTGCGGCAGACGTTCCGCCGGCCGTGTCTCACTTGATGGCCCAGTCACAGGTGCCGATTTCCACCGATTCTTTTACCGCCAAGATTACGACACCCGCCTGGAAGACCAAGCCCAGCTGGTACATGGTGGCTACCAACGACCGGTCGATCAACCCTGACAACGAGCGCAGGATGGCCAAGCGGGCCAACGCCACCACCGTCGAGGTGAAGGCGAGCCATGTGGCCTACATGTCCAAGCCGAAGGAAACGGCCAAGCTAATCGAGGAAGCTGCCACCTCCGCCTCGAGCAAGTAACGGCGCCAGCACAATGCAAGTCGAAGTTTCTTCCAGCAGATGATGCTGCAGGAGACGTCCACGGATGCGCGTGCGCCGGAAGTCATGCAGCGAGGCGATTGTGGGCTGAAGGATTCATCGAGGTTCCCCATGGCTACTGCCATGGGGCTTATCTCGACGCGCGACGAAGGTCGCAATATCGGCAACGCGTGGGGGTTAGGGCATTTGTCGTAGTTGTAGCACGATCATCTTCCGCGATTACCTGTCTCGGCAGGGCTCGGAAGAACTTGCTGCGTATCGGCGAATAGAGTCGATCAGTGACAGGATTTGCGTGACCTCGTCACGGTTGGCTCGGTTTCGCAGCTTCTTCGGCTCATTTCATTAGCGTTTCTTATCTGGGAGGCATGTCGTCATGAAACACGTCAACCCTTGGAGTCAGGTAGTCTCGCTTTTGTCGTATCTCTCCAGCGGCGTTGATAGCGTCGCTGGAGAGCCATGGCCTTTCCCGTGCAGGCCCGCCGTACACGCAGCACGGATAGGGAAGCTGGGCACGTCTCATCAGACTACGACAGTTCCAGCCCCCCCCGGAAAAATCTCGTCGATCGAGCGGCAGGGGGATGCTAGCGCGCTGATTTCATGGTGCGATCCTACGATGTGCCACTACGTCGACCAGGTTTGGAGCCGGGTCAGGGCCCGTAGCAGCGGGTACTGTGCATTGACCGGCCAGCGCATTGAAAGAGGAGACGCAGTCTTCAAGCCGCGCGGGCGAGGTAGGCTTCGTCCCGTCAACTATGAAGAGATGATCCTGGCTACGGCGCTCGAGTAAGCAAATTGATGCCGTCACGCCCGTCAATGTTTGTGGCGGGCCTTGCGGGTAGAACGGCATGTCGCATCTATGGTTCGTGTTGAGCCGGAATTAATCTCAACTGGAGAGCAAAGATAAGTAAGACCGTTATCCAGTACGTTTTTTTCGCATGAAGACGGTTGGTATCTAGTGCATCTTCGGCCTCGCGGGCGACAACGCCTCCTGGATCGAGGGCGCACTGTACGCCGACAACGAGGCGTAACGGACCGGCGGCGGTTGCATCGAGCTCAATGCGACCTACCCTGCAAACGGAAATGTGCGTATTTATGACATTGCAGCACTTCGCTTCACGTGTTGCTTCGGCGAAATCAGTGGGATATCAATGGGATCACCGGTACATACGCGGAAAATTTTCCAGTGTTCCATCTAGTTGGCATGCGGGCGGGTGGCGTGCATATAGCTCGCTGGCTCGCGCTTCACATGCTCAGCAACGACGGATTCGACATCCCTTGTGACATGTTCACGCTGGCGGTCTGCGCGCGCGGAATTTCGACACGCGAGAACTGAGCCGAAAGAGCAACACTGTTGATTTGTGCGATTCACAGACATCATTTCACTTTCTTGAACGTCGTTTTCTTTGCGCGCTTGAGTTCGTGGCTCCGTTAGGAGACGCGAGTTCAAGCGCGCGCCGATGATGTTCGGCAAGGATCTTGTCGACTCGCCATTCGCGATGCCGGATCCTCTCTTTCAACCCGTCGTAGGCGGTTTCTACCTGCTCAGCGAGAGGTGTGATTTCGCTCACTTCTGCGATGCGGTCGACGGGAGTCTTGCCGCCGAGTGAGCCGTGTGGGCGGCGCCAGTTGTAGTCGAACTGCCACTCCTCAATTCGTCGGTCAATCTCGTCTTCAGTCGGGGCATGGTGGAAATAGAATTCGTTCAAGTCAGTAAGTTGTGAACGTTCGACCTTGCCATTGAGGTGTGGCGAGCGTGGCGGGATCGGTCGGAATTTGATGCACTCGCTCATCAGACGCCGCTGCACTGATTCGGCGAAGAACTCGCCGCCCCTGTCGGTCTGGATACGCTGGATCGGAAACGGCATCTCTTCGATGACGCGATCAAGAAAAAGCAGCGTATCGCGGGCATTTCTGCGAGGGTACACAGCCAGTACGCGGAAGCGCGAGCAGTCGTCGATGGCCGTGTACTGATAGACGCCTCGCGCGATCTTCATGGTGTCCATCTGGACCCGATCTCCCGGAACCGGGCGACTATAGCGTGTGGGATGTGCCGGCCGCCTGGAGCGCACTAACGGTTTCACGGACGCCTCGGTCAGAACCTTGTGAATGGTCGCGAGGGACAGTTCTCTTTGTTCGTAAAGCCGCAACTCGTTCTGGATCCGCCGTGCGCCCTTATGCTCGGCGCGCAGCCGTAGAATCATCGCCCGATCAGCTTCGGAGACCTTCCGGTTTGGGCTGTTGAGAGGGCGGCGACTTTGAGAGCGATGACCTTCTTCTCCAGCATCCTGGTAGCGTTGTAACCATTTACGAAGTGTCGGCCTTGAGATGCCACAACGTGCGCAGACGAGGCCGGCGTTGCCGGTCTCGTGATACATCAATACCCAACGTAATCGAGTCGCGATTTCGCGGCCCATCGCCTCATTTTAGTTGAAACGATCTGTGTGAATCACACAGTTGATTTCGACGGTGGTGCAAGAGCGGCGACTCGTCCAAACGGAGGAAGGGGTGGATAAATTTCATGGCTGGAACCCTTCCCTCATCCAATCGCTAAAAATCTTTAACATCGCAAGCGACCAGTAGGACCCACTCAGTGGCATGCGCCCACTCTCCGTTCCTGAAAGCCGACCATAAACGTGGCGGGCGTTTGCATGATCGTCATATAAGATATCGCCGTTGGGGTTCGACATGTAGTCGTAGTCTCCCAGTTTGACGCCTTGCTCTGACATGCAGTTGATTTGCGATTCGGAGAATAGCGGGCGTATATCTGTCGCGAAAGATTCCAAATTTTCCTCCATTGTGCAGTTTCCCTCAAAGAGCCCGGTCGCGTTAAACATGACCACGTCTCTTTTATAGAATCGCACCGAACAAACCCACAGTGAACGTAGGGCCTTCAGAAATTTGTGAGGGAGCCATGCGGCGCTCTAGGGAAGGTCTGCACAACACGTTTTCGAGGCACTGAGCTGACCTTCTGCCACTTGGGCCGTATTAGCCATAAGTGTCTGCTCGCAAGTTGGTTCTCCGGTTCTTGAAGCGTGGCGACCTTTTTTTGCCGAGACCCGCGAGCTCAATCTCAGAGCGATTCAAGCTTTTCGCAAAGCCTTGCGTGCCATCCACAGGTTGCCCAGCGCAAACAGGGTCGTGATCTGGGCCGTGTTCTTCATCAACCCTCGGTACCGGGTCTTCGTATAGCCAAACTGCTGCTTGAGGATGCGGAACGGATGTTCAACCTTGGCGCGGATGCCGGCCTTCAGGCGTTCAATCTGATCGAATATCGCGTCCAGACGATCGCTCAGGTCCAGTTGCCGACGCTTGCCTGGTCGCATCGCGACATGCCAGCGAACCGCGTTCTCCTGGCAGCGCTTCTCGATACCCTGATAGCCGGCGTCAGCGTACACATCCGTTTCCTTTCCGTGCAACAACCCTTCGGCCGCATTGATGTCGTGAACGTTGGCCGCTGTACCGATGACGGTGTGGACCAGGCCCGACTCAGCATCCACGCCGATGTGTGCTTTCATCCCGAAGTACCATTGATTTCCTTTCTTCGTCTGGTGCATTTCCGGGTCCCGTGTACCCGAGCCGTTCTTCGTCGAACTGGCTGCCGAAATCAAGGTGGCGTCGACTGCCGACCCTGCCCTCAGCATCAAGCCTTTCTCGCTCAGGATCTCATTGACTAGCGCGAGCATCTGCACGGCCAGGCCGTGCGTTTCGAGAAGGTGACGGAACCGCAGAATCGTGCTCTCTAAAGTGGACCCCGAGTTTGAGACGGTAGTTTAAGCTGTCGTCCGCGAAAGGATGGCAGAGAATGAGCGAAGGAAAAAAACGCAGGGTGCACACG
>NZ_JBNDMK010000055.1:0-10216 GCF_050436545.1 Paraburkholderia sp. GAS41 | reverse complement strand
ATTGCGAACACCTTATAGAAAGCGCCGCCGGGTTCATTGACAGGCTTCTACAGGCGACGCCTGCCTCGACTGTCATTGCCACGAGCCGGGAGGCGCTGAGGATCGGGGGCGAGCGGGTTTATCATGTGCCGTCGCTCGACATGCCGTCACATGACGAGTTGCACGACGCTTTGCGCTTCGGCGCGATCCAGCTATTCCTCGAACGGACCGGGTTGACACCGGACGCGCGCGTCGACGCGTGCATGCCGTTGATCGCTCGCATTTGCAGACAACTGGACGGCATCCCACTGGCGATCGAACTCGCCGCTTCGTGTACCGGTGCCCTTGGCATCCAAGGCGTGGCTGACCGCCTCGACGACCGCTTTCAGATCCTTCGCAACGGGGCGCGGACTGCGCTCCCGCGTCAGCAGACATTACGCGCAACGGTCGACTGGAGCTACGCGCTTTTGCCGCCGCGGCTTCAGACGGTGTTGGCCCGGCTCAGTCTGTTCGCAGGAACCTTCACGCTGGACTCGGCGCAGCGGACGATCGGTGCCACCGACATGCCGCCACACGAGGTAACAAGCGCTATTGCCGAACTCGTCGACAAGTCGCTTTTGGGTGCCGTTCCCAACCTCCCCAAGATGCACTACCGTCTACTCGACACGATCCGTGCGTATGCGCGTGAGCGTCTCGTCGAAAGCGGTACAAGCGACGACTGGCTAGCACGTCACGCGCGGCATGTTCTGGACATATTCCGGACCGCCGAGAAGTTCGCCAGAGAACGCGCAGTGATTGACTGGAACCGAACGTTCGGCATTTATCTGGACGATCTGCGCGCGGCTGTCGAATGGGGCTTCGCGTATGAAGGGGGAACAGTCATCGCGATCGAGCTTACCGTGGTCAGTATCGCCCCGTCCATGCACTTTGCATTGTTTGAGGAAAGTCTTCACCGCTTGGAGACAGCTCTCGAGGCGTTGGCGCGGCTTTCCCTCCACGCCCGGTTGAATTTGCCCGTCGTCGAATGGGAGATGAAACTGGAGGCCGCGCGCGGCGTGTGCCTGCTTTTCCAGAGTGCGGGCGGTCAGACTTGCGAAGCATTTGCCGCTGCGCTGGCGCTCGCGCAAGAGACCGGAGATGTGGAATATCAGCTACAAGGCCTATGGGGCTGTTGGAGTCATGCATATCTGAATGGGCGATATCCGCAGGCGCTTGCGCTTGCTTCGCACTTTTCAGAGGTCGCCGCGGACTCCCGCTGGCCCACTGACCGGATGGTTGCGCGGAGGATATCTGGAATCACTCATCTGTGCCTCGGACAACTGAATGAAGCACGCCTCGAATTGGAGTCGATCTGCATGCTGGATGACCGTGTCGGGCGCTCCGAGCGAATCCGGTTCCTCTATGATGAGCACAGCATGACCCGTTCCGTGCTTGCGCAGGCGTTGTCCTTTCTCGACCGTCACGGCGACGCGGAAATGACGGCGCAGCGAGCACTCCAAGATGCGCGAGCTCTCGGCCACACTCCTTCGATATCTTACGCGTTGAGCGAGGCGCTTTGCCAGACGACGTTGCTGCGCAATGACGATGCGGGGCTCGACGACGCGGTGCGGATGCTCTCGGACGCAGCCCGGCGGCATGGAGGGTCAACATGGAAGGCCCGCGCGGAAATGTGGCGAGGTTTGATTGCCCTGCGCTTGGGTCAGGTCGAATCGTATGACGCCAGCATCGCCCCTTCGTTGGACAAAATTGGCGACGCGCAGTACTGCGTCGTACTGACCGCGTTTCTCGCCGAAACCGCCATTGCGTTGGCCCGGTTTGGCCGAGCCCGCGATGCGGACACGTTGATTGCTCGCGCCATGGCAAGGGCGGCAGCTGTGAACGACATCTTTTCATGGGTCGAACTGCTGCGTGCGGAAGCGGAGGTCATGCTTCTACGGGAGAAGTCGGACGACGCCTCGTATCTGGCGGAATGTATACTTGTGAACGCTTTGCACGTAGCACGGCGTCGCGGGTTCCTGGCATGGGAGACGCGTTGCAGAGGAAGTCTCGAACGGTTATGGGAACGCACCGGAACACCGCCGGCTCAGTTCGATTCGGCCCGATCGACTTTGCCAGCGCCATTTGAATCCTTTGATTACCCACTAGCGATTCCCTTGCGAGCCAATAACAGCGCAGCCTATTGACATCACCTTTGAGACCGGCCCCGGCGATCTTCCAACCTCCTATCTCCAGTCGACCTGGTTTCAGTTCGACGGTTAATCTTTGCCGGAACTGACAGCCGCTCTGGCGCCGGGAGCCCAAGCAAAGGAAATTTTTCTGGAACCGGGCTAAGCGCGGCGAATATCGACAAACTGATGTCCGTCGGAGCGGTCGGACACGTGCTGTGGAGCGACTCTTCCGCAGCGCTCAAGGGGACTGAATAGCGCGGTCTGTACTTTATCACCGGCCTGTCCCACCGTTGGCCCGCCTGTGCGACAGTGCGCCCCCGTCATGCGAGTCCTTTGCTCCTATACTTTCCTCCACAAATACTTCTTCGCGCAGCGCGAGGCCATAACGAATGCCCGCAACCCATCTGTCAAACTATCCCACTTGCCAACTTACTAAGTTTAGCGAGGCTCATTTGCGCTCGTTGCTCGAATATGGCAGAGCCCTGTGATAATGCGAGGGCGATGGCCTGATTGAAAAAACCGGCTGCGAGGATCTTCCGGTCGGCGCTATCCCCTTTTAATGCTAACTCGCCACGCCTTCGAAGGATTTCGGCATCCCAAATATGTTCGCTGTGGCATTGGACAAACTCTTCGGCCTGAATAAGAGCCTCCAACGCCAGATCGTTTCGGTTACCCACTTCGCAGCATTGGGAAACCGTCATCCAGAGGAAGGGGGAAAGGAATCCACCCCAGCCAACGCAAAACTCGGTGATACTCTGGCTCATGGACACGTATTCGAAAGGCCGCAAGCCGGTCATGGTCTCGCTCCAGGCCAGGACGAGTTGCGCCAACGGGCGCCAGTTGTTAAAACCATGTTTTTCGCTGAGTTCCCTCAATAATTCGCCATGTTCGCGCCCGTCCTGGGTTTCGCCGCGAAGAATGTCCATTACCGAACGCCAACCCAGGACGATGGCCTGAGTTGGCGCATGCTTTTGAGAAAGGGCGATCGACGAGGCTAAATCCGCTCGCCTCAGGGCCGCTTTTTCATCGCCCTGGAGGTATAGCGCCCAGGCGCTGTAGACGGCGGCAGTGGCTCCCGTGTCGTAGCCGTAGGATGGCTTGTAACGAACCAAGTCGTAGCGGCGCAGAACTTTGTCATACCAGAATATCGCCTCTGACAGTCGTCCCTGAAAAAGAGCGCTCGTACCGAACAGCCTACGGGCTTCCAGAAGCAGGCCGTGATGGCGTGCTTCCTTGGCTCGCTGAGCAACCTCGGTGGCGATGGCACGTGATTCCACCCAGTCGCCACGCGCGCAGAAATAGGCCCAAATCCCGGCAAAGGTCGCGCCTTCCTGGTCGGGACTATGAATCTGCGCGCCGAGCGTCTTGGCCTCCTCGTAAATAGGCAATAGCTCGGGCGCTCCATAACCCTCGGTAATCCGAAGAACGACGCCCAGTTCCGTCAGCAATTCGAGCCTATGCCTCATGTTTGCGGCGGTGAGAGCAGGTCCTTTGAGCGCCGCGAGACCCGCGCGAAAATGGCTGATTGCCTCCTCGTTGGCAAAATCTTTCGCCGCCCGCTTTCCTGCCTCCAGCCACCACGGCGCAGAGTCTTTGGTGAGACCCGCTTTGACGAGATGGTCAGCGATAATTTCGGCGCGCCGCTCAAAGCCGGTTTGCCCTGCCAATAGCCGCGCGATCCGCTCATGAATCGGGCGGCGTTGCTCGAGCAGCATCGATTCATAAGCCGCGTCGCGAAACAGAATATGGCGGAAGCAGCCTGTTCCTATCCCGCCCTCTCCACCCGGAAGAATCACACCTTCCTCGACGAGAGTCCGCATGGACTCGCCAAGGACGTCCTCCGGCAGTTCCGCCACAGTGGCCAAAACATCACTGCGAAATTCCCGGCCGATCGTCGCCGCCACTTGCGCGACGAATATCTTGTCGCCCAACCGATCGAGTCGTGCCATCAGCAGGTCAATCAACCGTTCAGGAAGTGGTCCGCTGAACTCAGGCTTGTCACAAAGGGTCTTTGCAAATTCTTCGACAAATAGCGGAATGCCTTCTGTCTTTTCGATCACTAGTTGGCGCTGTTCTGCTGATAGCCTCTCAGAGCCAGCGACTTCATCCATCATTTGTTCGACGTCAGCGTTGCCCAGTGGCGCTAGTTCCAAGACTGTGGCGCGCGGCAAACTACGCCACTGATCATCCCCCGGCCGCGAGGTCACTGCCAGCATGATTGGCTGGGCCTGGATGTTACGTGCGATCAAATGGATGAGTTCGGTCGTAGAGGGGTCAAGCCAATGAACATCCTCGACGACCAGAAGCAGGCGGGCCTTGTGCGCTGCGTTGAAAATTAGCCTCACAAGCATTGCAAAGGTCGTTTCCTTGCGACGGCTCGCCGGCATGTCCCGCAGCGCGTCCGGTAACACCAAGCCGTACAAGGAGCCGAGCAGCGCTATACACGGGGCCTCGGACTCCCCCGCTGTTGTCGCCAGCGCGAGGAGTTTGGCATTAATTTGCTCTTCACTATCCCCACGCATGATCCCGGCCAGTTCGGAGATGGCGTCCCGCACAGGCGACAACGCGCTCCTCGAATAGAGCGGCAGCGCCCTAAGAAGGATGCGCTGCCCGCCATTCTGCCGGATTGACGCCCACAGATCGTTGATCAGACGCGACTTGCCAATCCCCGGCTCACCTCTGACGACGACGATCTGCCCTTCTTTGGCCTCGACCCGAGACCAACGTCCGAACAGAAGGTCGAGTTCGTGGCGGCGCCCGATTAACGGTATGTCCTCGTCGGGCGCGAAGGGTATTCCCAATTCTCCAAGTCGCCAGACACTCTCACCCAACGCGAGGCAGTTAAAGGGCGAATCGACACGGCAATAATGGCGCAGGATTCGATAGGTCGCGTCGGACAGGAATACGCTTCCAGCCGAGGCGCAATAGGATATTGCCGTGGCGTCATCGAATACGTCTCCCAACAACCCGGGAACGGATGTCATTGAATCGGCGTTTCGCGCACCGCTGATTGCCCAGCCGGTTGCCACCCCGACCTTCATCGTAACGTCGGCTGGGGCCTGCTCAAGTCCGGCGACAGAGTCATTTTTCGCCGGCTCGATTTCCCCGAGGACTAGTTCTCTTGCCGCAGCAACGGCAAGATAGGCGGCATTTTCTAAGGATCTCGGCCAGCCGAAATAGCCCACGAATCGATCGCCAGCCTCTTCCGCAACTTTTCCACCGAATTTTTCCGTGACGATTGTAAATCTCCGTCGAAACACAAGAAAGTCATCATGTATTCGGCCGGAATCAATCGATTTATTGACGATACTTCTAGGAATTCTGCAGGCGATCACCGTGACGCGATGTCGACCGGGCAATTGGGGCGCGCAACTCGAGTCCGAACACGGTCGTCCTGGTGTTGGTGCGTGGCGAAGGAATGGCACGTAGGTGCCTTTCGGTATCTCAAGGAAGTGCCGCTCATCGATCCCGGAACCACGGGAAAAATCGGCTAGCAGGCGGCGTAGTCGTCCAGCCTCCACACGAACAATGGCATTGCTGCCCGGATCGAATGACGAATCCTTGCCGAAGACCGACATGGCGATGTTCAGTTCTTTCAGCGACCTTTCGCGACCGGCAAGCCGTTCCTCGACCAGGAACTTCAGAAACGCCCCCATCCGCGGAGACGACAGAAACTCTGGGCTGGCCAAGGTGCGGGACAACACACCCAACACCTCTGTCGGCGAAAGAAGATCTAGCCGTGGCATCTGGTTGAACCACCATCGGTAAGCGGCATGCTTGAGCATTTCCGTTCTTGGTTGGATCGTGCCGACGTGAAGCGCTCGGGGCGACGGCGTTTGCCTTAACAGTAAGACACTTCCCGTTCCCCGCCAAATATTTTGATTTTCGAACGTCGTTGGACGCCCCGTGCGCGTGAGGCGGTTGCAGCCTATGACGTTGACGGCCAGTGCCAACTCCGATTCGTGACAGTAAGTGAAGCGATCAGGAGGTGCCCCTCAAGGAGGCGCGCCTCCGCATGCAGTCAAATCACCACTTTGGCGGGGCATCCGCCAGTTGGGCGATGCCCCGCCCGAACGAGAAATTCTCGTTTGGCACAGGCACGAGCGCGACGAACACGTCATCGGGTGATATCCCGGCGGCCTTCTCCAGCAAACGGGTTATCGCGGCCAACAGGGCATTTTTGTCCGCTGCGGGACGATGCGCGCCGATCAGTACTGTGATGATCATGGCGTTCGCCGTTCGGTTCATGTCCATGAACGCGGGATCGATGAACAACTCATCATCACCATGTTCGCTGATCATTACAAAGCGGTCTCCCTTGGGAATGCTCAGTGCTTCGACAAGCGACTGATTCAGCGCGTTGCCGATGGCAATCTTCTGTTCCTTCAGAAAACGACCTTTCGGGATGTGGGCGTGAAATACGGGCATGGCTTGTTCTCCGGATGATTGCGGTGTTGGGACGACTCGTTAGCGCACTGCGGGGCAACGCCCGTCGTGCGCGAGGTGTTGCATGAACCAATGGGTGGCGGCCTTGCTGGCAACAGCAAATCCTGCGACGTAGGGATCGAAGTGGCCACCTGGAACCAGCACGAGGCGTTTGGGCTCGAGTGCCCGCTCGTAAGCTTCAAGCTCCAGATCGGTCATGGTCAGACGGTCATCGGTGGCGATGACCATCAGTAGTGGCGTCGGCGAAATGCGGCTTATCCAAACTCCCGGTTCGTAGGTACGCGCTGCGAACGTCGACCTGAGCGTGACGGTATTCGTCCAATTAGCCCCGCCAAGTTCCTGGGAGTAGAAGGCGATCGCATCAGGCGAACGGTAGGCTGCGGGTACACCCGGATCGGCGCTGGCTACGGCCTGCAATCGGGGAGGATTTCCACGGTGTTGGGCGCGCAGGTCATCGACCAGTGTCGCAAGAAAACCGGGCAGCGCATCAGGTGATACCCGGCGGCGGCTTTGCTCGAAGCCGCTGATAGTGGGCACCTGCGAAACCACACATTTGACCCGCTGGTCGGTTGCTGCCAGCACGAGCGCGTGGCCACCGCTATAACTGCTACCCCATATGCCGATTCTACTGGGGTCAACTTCTGGCTGCGTCTCAAGGTATGAGATCGCCCGGCGCCAATCGGCGATCTGTGCCCACGGGTCGATGTCCTGCCTCGGCGTCCCATCGCTCGCGCCAAAATTGCGATGGTCGTGAACCAGCACGACGAACCCGGCCTCGGCAAACGCGCGCGCGAAGCCTTCAATCCCATGCTCCTTGACGGCGGCAAAACCATGACTCATCGAGATAGCGGGTCTTCTGCCATCGCCTTCGGGCACAAATAGCCAGCCGCGCAGCGTTACGCCGGCCTCTCCCAAAAACTCCACGTCACGCTTGCTGATCATTCGATATTCCTTACCTTTACAATAGGAGCATATGCGCATAATATGGCGTTCGTACGCTTCTGACAAGCGAATATCTGTAAATGGAGGACCAGCATGGCAATCGATTCGCACGACATCCAGGGATCGTCCGGGCGGCGAAGCTCAGTACCCGAGCATCAGGCATTGGTGTTCATACACGGCTTTCTGGATAGCTACGCGACCTGGGGGCCATTGATAGAAGCCATGCCAAAACACGCTGCCCTGTCGATAGCGCCGGACCTACGTGGCGCCGGGAGACGGCAAGCGCACCCAGGACCCTATACCCTCAATCATGCGGTGACCGACATTCTGGAGTTGCTCGACGCGCAAGGACTCACAAACGTGGCGCTTGTCGGCCACAGTATGGGCGCACAGATCGCTGAACTCATCGCGTGGCATGCGCCGGAACGCATAAGCTCGCTGACGCTTATCACGCCCACACCCCTCGCAGGCAACGTCCTGCCAGAGAGTGCCCGGACAATGCTTCGCGAAAGCGGCGCCGACGCGCTCGCCCAGCGCGACATTCGCAAGCAGTTCTCAAAGAACCTGAACGGCGATCAACTTGACCAACTTGTGCATCCTGCAGTACTGATGGGCAAGGAGGCTGCACGCGCCTATTACGATGCTTTCATCGAGGGAGATACGAGAGGACTCTCCCCGTGCACCTACCGAGGGCCGACGCTCATTCTCGGAGCGACCGATGATCCTGTCATCCCTGCCAAACAGGTGGCTGATATCCGGTGGAATCGCTTTCCCGCCGCCGGATTCAGGTCGATTGACGGCTCAGGGCATTGGCCGCAGCTGGAACAGCCGGAGAGAACGGCAGAAATGCTCGCAAGTCACCTGCGATTGCGTTGACCAAGGCAGCCCGGTGCACGACACCCCGCCCTCCCAGCATCAACCGGAATTCTTTGCCTTGCCCATATGAGCATATGAGCATATATTTTCTACTCCGGCAAAATTTCGTGAGAATAGAGATGGCAGCACACCAGAAACGACTAGACGATATCGATGGGCTCTGTAACTGCCTCGCGGCCCGCCAGGCATCGCGATACCTGACGGCCGTGTATGACCAGGCGTTGAGTCCGGTCGAGTTGCGAATAACGCAGTTTTCGATTCTTTATAAGCTGGTGAAAAGTGGCCCGTTAGTCATCGGCGAACTGGCCGACAAAATGGCGATGGATCGGACTACCCTCTCATCGAATCTGAAGCCGCTGGAACGTAATGGACTAGTCGAAGTCGTGCCAGGGGAGGATCGTCGCGTAAAGCAGGCGATGATTACGAAGGCTGGGCTTGCGCGGTACCGATTGGCGCTGCCGCTCTGGAGCGAAGTGCAGAAAAAATTTGAGGGAGCATACGGCGAAAAGCCTGCGTCCGAATTGCGCAAAGCCTTGCGGACGGTACTCAACGCCGGTTTTCAGCCTTGGGCAGAAACCGGTCCACAGTAAGCGCCTGACATTGTTCGAACCGGAGAGGTCGCCATCGAATAGCCGACCCTCTCCAGATTCACTCCGAGAAGGACGATTGGGCTGACGGCCCAATTTTTTAATGCAATACACGCATATGCTCGTCCATACCAGATGTGAGATGCGCGCGAGCTAAGCTTCGCCGTTCGCAAAGAGCTTTTCATCCCCCGCCTGAAGAAGCTGTCGCTAAAGCCCATTGCCCATAATTCGGGTACGTAACCCCATGAAGAGATGAACAATGAGCGCGGCTCGCAAAGTACCGTCACCGGACAGTATGCAACACGAACTGTTGGCGGAGTGCCGGCATCAAGATGCCAGCTAGCACTAAACAGGTGTCAGTATTTCGATTTTTTCTTGATTTTCGACGCCCTCGGCCGCTCTAATGCCAATATTTTTTCTTGCTCGTTTTCCCAACACATTGCTTGACATATTTATGCTCCATTCTGTTCAAGGCTTGCCCCTAGGATCGGAGCCGCCTGGCTTCTAGTAGAGCCCGTAAATTCACTGTTCATTCGTGATTGGTCACAATCAATTGCCCGGTCGGTGCAGCCGATCCGTGTCCGTCCAGGAACGCAGTCGTCTTAACTCCGATCGAAACGGCGATACATTCCCCGTTTGCGGCGTTCTAACAGCAGATCCCGAAATGCTTGCCGCTTTCGCCAGCGGGCGCGAGAGCAAGCCGGGCAAACAGCGCCTGAGGTGAGGGAACGACCGTGTGCGCTTCATCTAGGCCGATCTCACGAAAACGATGGAATAGCCGATATTGAAATTCCGGAATAGCGATTGACTATATTATAAGTATTACAAACCTATCGCATTTAATTCTCGCAAGATTCACTTCCGTTCCCCGTTGCGCTCCGCAACCGCAACCGCAACCGCAATGGTAAATACAAATCGTGGTCCCTTTCAATAGCCGAAAAGTGACGCCCCCGATTTTTCGACTGAAGCGCCAACTGGGAAATGTCCAGCCGCCTTGGGTTTGAGCGATTTTGATTCCAGTTTTACCGTCCAATTATCGTAACCGTCCGACCCTGACCGTATAGACGGCCGATGAAGGCGAAGCCATGCTTTCCGGGGGCACAAATGTGACTGTGTCCACAAAGGTAGTCCCCCCGCTTTTAACGGAGTTCAGAAGTAGAGGTCATGCCGCGATGGGCAACTTCTGTTTCGGCGGTACGCCGCCAATGGCCGTGTTCG
>NZ_JBNDMK010000054.1:0-11510 GCF_050436545.1 Paraburkholderia sp. GAS41 | reverse complement strand
TGTGTCCTCCGGGCAGCGCGGACTCTTAAAAGTCAAACGATACAGGCGATACGGGGTCGCCCGCCTTCCCCGCCGATTCGTTCGTAATGTCGATGTCGGAATATTGTCAGGCTCTGGAGTCACCTCGATCACAGCGAAACCAGCCAGCCGCCTTACCTCCGCGTAGCGGAGGTCATTGTTGAGAACCGGCGCGTCGCTGGCGAGCCTCGGATGGAATCTGATTTCAGTATATTTCCTCTGATAAGGGGAGCCCAAGACTTGAACGGTGTCGAACGCTCGGCTCAGCATCGGAGGTACTCTTGAAAGAACGCAACGGTTCGCCCATTTGTCCGCGACGTGTCGTCAGCGTCGCAATGTGCGCCATAGTGCCGGGCAAGTGCGTGCGAGCTGCTGGACAAGAATGGATTACACGTCTCGCCGCGCCGCGCCGCGCCGATTGTGCCCGCGCGTCAGGAAAGGATAGCGCTGGCACCTTCAGAATGCTAGATAGCACGCGCGCGTACGGCATCGAGAAGCTCATGGAAAGCGGGGAGTTCGACGACATCGCGGTCCCACGCCACGTTCTTTTGCTCGCTCTTCACGAACCTGTGTCTTTTCGAGCGCCCACGGGCATTCTTGACCCGCCAGCGATCGACCGTCGCGTGCTGGACGATGTACGCAGCGCGGTGGACTGGTCGTTTGGCGAAACGGGCAGTCCAGCGTTGGGCATCGCGTTGACGTAGTCCGGGGCACCACTTTTTTTACCAGTGCTCGCGTTTTTGACGAATTCCAGGTTCGCGTCCAATTGGCGTTAAAGTTCGTGCACTAGGGTGGGATCGCCGAAGCAGACGCTCAGTATCGGTTGCAGCTTGCCTTTGGCCCACGCCGATTTCTTGAGTCAGGGTTTCGAGCGTGGAGTTGCGCCCAAGGCGTTCCAAACCGCGCTCGCCCTTGCTGGGAAGTTCGACGATAAGACAAGAGATATTGAGGCTCTGTACGGGACTATCGTCATGACGGTGATGGCAGGAGACCACAGGGAGGCAGATGAGTGCACCGGGCGGCAGCTGAAGTTGACGAAAGCGATGCCAGCCGAGCTACCGCTTTACCATCCACGCTAAGCGCCCCGTCCAACTGTCAAGGCTCTATCGGGAACGCTCTGGCTATTGGGCTACGTCGACGATGCGGTTGAGGTCGCTGCGCAAAGTGTCGAAGAGGCTATGAGGCTCGACCACAGGCTGGCGTTGTGCTGCGCACTGGCCTCCGGCCCATGTCCGGGCGCCCACTGGAGAGGCGACATTAGTGAAGCAGGCAGAATGCTATGCCTATGCGCTGCCAAAACAAGAGACTGGTATAACCCCATTTCTGATAGCGATTCGACCATCTTGCACCCTCCTCTCACGAGATATTGGCGACCGCGAACGGCCGCTTTCTTACACCCAGCGTTGTAGACAGAGGAAAGTCCGGGAAAGCTGGATACAGCACCGCCGAGATCTATCGTGCTCTCGGATAAACCTGTGGGCTAGTGGGACAACATCGTGCGCCGCATCAGTGGGTTTGTCCGACACGGCAATTGCTACAGCGCAGTGACAAGATGCGCTGGCGTGGGAGTTGCGTGCGTCCACGAGCCTCGCGAAGCTAAAACATCTGACCGGCAGAGTTTAGGAAGCAAAAAACCTCCTTTGTGCTGCAATTAATCAGATGAAACAGGGGCACACCACACGGGATTACAGAACCGCGATATCCCTATACTGCCCCAAATGCGAGGCCACGCCGCCTGATCTATCGTCGTCGAACTGCGTCAGACGTCATCGCCGGTGGACTCATGCCATGTGAACAGTTGTCAGTATGGTTTTGGCATTCGGAGCTTCCGATGCGATAGGAAATTTTAAAGAGATAGCCTCCGTCGTCTGACAGTGTGAAGGGCACGTAGCCTCTTTTCGCAAGTCCCCTACTTACATTCGATGCCAAGCGGCGCGGCTCGAACCTGCACCTTGACTTCCTTGAAGTGCATACTTCTCGGGATGCGGCAGCACCCGCGTCCCTTCGACTACGTGCTTGCGGGCCGGGTGCTGCCAACGACATCTAAGCCCAAAGCTAGAAGATTTCAGGATTTTTCAGCGTACCAAGAGGAGATGACGTTATCGCGCCGCTATGCTCGATACATATCCCGCTCGGCCGGCATGCTCATACGAGGAGCGATCATGAAAATACTACGAAACGATTTCCGATTTGGAGCGCCGAGGCGATGTGAACTCGACGACGACCATGCGTGACGCGATCATGCACGCGGCTCCGTTCGCTAAACGCACTACCTGAGTGCGCTTTCAGCATCGAGCGAGTCGCCGCATTATCCAAGATCCGCCTCACCGGAAACTCACCTTGAGGTCTTACTAACTGGTCGGCCGTATGCCGCCTAACGAAATTACAGTAGCACTATGGAAACACCATCAGTCCGTAGGCGGATTCTCAACCACACAATCCCCCTGATCATGGCACGTGGCTACAACGGCTTTAGTTATCGAGACCTTTCGGAGCTAGTTGGTGTTAAGACATCGAGCATCCACTACTACTTCCCGTCAAAGGACGATCTTGTGCTCGAGGCCGTGAACGAGTACAGCAACAATGTGCTCAACTCCATCCAGGCGATTGATGCTGCATTGCCTGCGGAAACGCAGCTCGCTAAATACGCGGAGTTGTTCGACAGCACAGTGATTGACGGAAATCAGATCTGCCTATGCGGCATGCTTGCCGCGGACATTGGATGGTTGCCAGAGAGCGTTCGACTTGCATTGCAGACATTCTTCATGGCTAACGAAGATTGGCTGGCGAAGGTGCTAAGACAAGGACTCGAGGAGCGGCCGTTCGCCGTCAATGGTACGCCGGACAGTGCGGCCCGTATGCTCTATGCCGCATATCAAGGTGGTATGCTGGCTAGTCGCTTGTTTCGAACAGAGACGCGTCTCAAAGAAATCCAAGCGGCATGCAAGATCATGACTTAGTGCAGCACAATAGAGCGCCTCGCCTTTTGCTGCTCACGCTGTGCTTCTTTGCGTTGATTGTGGTGCATCTGGGGACGGCGCTTATGCATGCGCTGGTCAGGCGTGACGGTGTCGTTCAGGCGATGGCGCAATGGCAGCGATGTAGCGAAACACGCCCCTCGGGCGACTAACAACCCGGGCACATAAGTCTCGACGGTCAGGATCGTCGAACGTAAACCTGATGGGAAGAGATACACCGAAGAAGCGCCCATAAAGCCTCGCTCAGACGGGCGCCGGATTGCTCGGCCCACTTGGTGCGGGCATCCGGGTAAAGATGCACTGCGTATCGTTCAAAGACCCCGGGTCAGAAACTGATGCGAAGGTTCTAGCCTTAGCCGTTGAGCATCCGCCGCACAGTGGGCTGCACAACCGATCGGGTCATTCGCACCAGCCCGAACGAATGCGCGAGAATGTGATGCGACGCTTCAAATCGGTTCGCCAGCTTCGATGACTTGGGTCCGGTCAAGGAAACAAATTGCCAATCTATCCGTAAAGTTGCCGTTACAACTCAAACGGGAGGTTCGTGTCGAGGAGATTGTTGCGCGGAAAAAAGCTTCGTGCACTTACGACTGCGTGAAGTCATCGCGGCCAATCCCGGCACCCGTGCTCGTCCGTCTGCCGAACAAGTTAGCAGCTCCACCGGTGCCCTGCTTCGTCTAATATAAGGAACCCGAATCAGCCGTGCGAATACCCGCTCCCCGTCGCGGATCATCTGAATGGTTGCGATGACTGCGCGAGGACTGTTGACAGGTTCAGTGGAGCACTATTTAGCAACGCGTTGTATCGATCCAGCTCAGAGTGCGGAACGGACTCAACATGGACATATTGCACAACATGCGCGTGTTCACCGGTGTCGTCAATGCGGGCGGCTTTACAGCTGCTGCGTCAGGCATGGGTATCACGACGGTACATGCGTCTCGGGCCGTGGCCGAATTGGAAACGCATCTCAATGCCCGTTTGCTAAACCGAACCACACGTCGCGTTTCACTGACCGAGACCGGGGCACGCTTCCTCTCAAGATGCGAGCAGATACTGGAGGCTGTTGATCAGGCAGAGGCCGAAGCGCGGGATGCCTTGTTTCGTCCTTCAGGAAAACTACGGGTACACGCTATGGGCAGTTTTAGCCAGCGCTACGTGGTGCCAGCAGTAGGTAGGTATCAGCAACTCTATCCGGATGTGAGGATTGAACTTACTTTGACGCAGCGCATACCAGACCTTATCGAAGAGGGATACGACGTTTCTTTGGTCGCTTCGACGGGGTTGGAGGATTCTGGTCTGATCTCTCGCAGATTGGGAACCGCGTTCAGTGTTGTTTGCGCTTCTCCGGAATACCTCATGAAGCACGGCGTTCCGCAGTGCCCCGAGGAGCTACTCGATCATACCTGTCTACAGATTGAATCGCCAGTTTTTCGGTCGGGCGTATGGACATTACGTCGAATGGACGACATCGAGAACGTCGAACTTGGGCTGTCGACATTCAAGGTCAATGTCGCGGATGCCATGGTCGTCGCCGTAGAGTCCGGATTTGGAATTGGCTTGATTCCCATGTACACGGCAATGGATGGTCTGTCGTCTGGCGAACTGACGCGAATTCTGCCCGATTACATGTCTCAGGAAATGGGCATATATGCTATGTATCTTTCCCGCGAATACCTGGACGCGAAGATTCGAACGTGGGTTGACTTTCTACTTGAAGAAATGCCAAAAAGGCTCGCGGAGGATAGTGCGAAGCTTCGTTCCGGGTGGCCTGTACAGTCTGGGGTGGCGTTGAGCATAGTTCCAGAGTAGTAGAGGGATCGCTGCGCCGCTTGGCACGGTAACAGCCAACTGTTACGCGCTTACTACCTACGTGCCCACGTCATCAAGACAAACTCATAGTCTGTGCCATGCATCCTACAAACTCAAACAGAGGCAGTCGCATCGGCGTTGCACCTTTGCTGTTTGGCTCTTCGCAATCACACGGCTACCCTGGGTAATGCTCACCCACTAGCTTCAACCATTCTTTCGCGGCGACGGAAAGCGTGGCTCCCTTGCGCCAGACGAAAGCCAGATTCCACTCAAGATCGCGCCCAGCAAGTGCCAATAACTGAACCCCGTCGTTAACATGACGCTCTGCGACAAGTCGCGGGACACACGTGACACCGGCTCCGGCGGCGACCAGCGCGAGTGCGAAGTTCGGATGTGCGCTGTGCGCGACTTCCGCCGGTGTGAACCCATGCGCGCTACATGCTTCGCGAATGCGCCGATTGAGCAGAAAGCCTGCTTCAAGCATTACGAATGGCGTATCGCGCAGTTCGCTGAGTTGGATCCGCTTTCGCTCCGCCAACGGATGGTAGCGGGGTACCGCCACTACAATTGGTGCCTTGAGAATGAACATTGATGCCAGATCAGGCCGTACCGGCAGTAAAGTAGCAGCGACTTCGATTTCGCCGGAGCGTACGGCCTCCTCCAGATCCTCGCTGCCCCGCTCGCGCAGTTCGAAGTCGATCGCGGGAAAACGTTCGTGGTATTGCGCGATCAGATTCGCGAAGATTTCCGCGCTACCCACGGGAGCCAGGCCAATTCTCAATGTGCCTTGGCGCAGGCCGTGCAAGGCATGCAGGTCGGTCATCAGCGCGTCCCGTTCCTTTAACATGGCTTGTGCCCGTCCGTGAACGAGTTCGCCCGCCGCAGTCAGACGCACGCCGACGCCGCGCCTGCCGCGTTCCAGAAGAGTTTCGCCCAGCTCTTCCTCCAGCGTCCGAACCGATTTACTGAGTGCCGGTTGCGATAGAGGAATGGCTTCAGAGGCACGCGCGAAACTGCCGTGTCGAACAATCTCGGTAAAGTAACGCAGGGCTTTCAAATCCATCGACGTTGCCTCCGTCCGGCTTCAGTTTCACCAAAGCGCGATCGCCGCGCGGCGGACGACGCGTGATGTTGACTGTCACCAAACCTGCTCGTTTCTGAAGCCGCACAAGCCCGTGCGCAACCCGACACCCAGCGGCCGTTACTGCATAAACCACCCGTGACTGACTACGAACGACTGCCCGGTCAGCGCGGCACTTGGGAACGAAGCGAGAAACTCTACTGTCTGCGCAATATCTTCGGCGGTCGTGAACACACCGTCGACCGTGCCTCCAAGCATGATGTCCCGAACAACCTCCTCCTCGCTGATGCCCAAGCCGCGAGCCTGTTCGGGAATCTGCTTCTCGACGAGCGGCGTCTTCACGAAACCTGGACAGACGACGTGTGAACGCACGTTATGCGTCGCGCCCTCTTTCGCAAGGACGCGCGAAAGACCCAGCAACCCATGCTTGGCTGTTACATAAGCCGATTTGAGCGGCGACGCCTCGTGCGAATGCACCGATCCGATATAAATCACCACGCCTCCGCGATCGTCGCGATACATGTCGGCAAGCGCGGCCTTGGTTGTAAGGAAGGCTCCGTCCAGATGGATGCCCATCATCTTTCTCCAGTCGGCGAACGCGAACGATTCGATCGGGTTGACGATCTGAATACCCGCGTTGGACACGAGAATGTCGATCGGACCAAGCTCGGCACGCGCGGCGGCGAAGCCCTGCTCGACGGCTTTCTCGTCAGCGACATCCATCTCGACGGCAACCGCGCGACGGCCCATTGCAACGATCTCGGCAACAACGGCGGTAGCGGCCGTGCGATTCAAGTCGGCGACCGCCACGCCCGCGCCTGCGCTAGCGAGGCGCAGCGCGATGGCCTTGCCGATACCGCTGCCCGCGCCGGTGACGAGAGCTGTTTTATTTTCTAGGTTCTGCATTTGGATTCTCCGCGGAACGCTGCGGCGCTCCGATAGGTTTGAGATTGCACCGGCGCGCCTAGCGCTCACGCCGCGGTGTTTTGTCAGGCGTGTTCGAGCACCTTCTTCGCGGGTGTGCGTGTCATGGATTGGCGCTGAGTCTGCTCCCCGACTGGCGCGAGATAGTCGTATACGACTTTACCCAGATCGAGCGTAAGGTCTGCGAGGATATGCGTGCCCGACACAATCTCACGCACCGGCAGATCAGCCACCGGCGCGAGCGCATGAGAGTTGAGTTGAAGGCCGACCGGGCCGGACCATGCACCCTTCACCTGTACGTCAATGCAGCGGTATTCCACGAGTTCAAGTATACGCGGCGAGCCGTCCACGTGCGGCACGATCTTGAGGAGAAAGCCAGGCGCTTCCAACGACTGCTGCGCTTGTCGAGCGTCCACTCGCGAGTGTTTGAATCCCATGCTCGCGGTCGCGACGAGAGACTTGCCGTAGCGAAGCTCGCCGGTCAGCGTATCGCCGTCCACGGCGAGTGTCGGTGTCGCCATCTTCTTTGGAAATCCCCACAGCTCGCGTCCACCAGCGGTCGGTGCATGGAGGTCCAGGTACATCGAGTGAACATACAAACCCTTGCGGCCCTCGAAGGTGACGGGAATGACCTGGCCTGTCTCCGTGTAATTACCGAAGCCTGATGAATCGGGCATGCGGATGAATTCATACTTAACGAGAGGATTATCGACATCGATCTCCAGCGGCTCAGGTACAAGCGCACGCAGGCGGTCAGGATCGGTACGGTAGGTGACGATCAGGAATTCCCGATCGATGAAACGGAACGGACCGCGCGAATACGCAGGGCTCGTAAGGGGCATCGCGTAAGCTTGTGCCCGGATATCACTGACTTTCATGGCAACTTCCTTATCGGCGGCGACGCGGCCTGCTAGGTCGTGCCCGCGCAAATGATTAGTATCTCGAAGGTACGGACAGATTCGCTCTGGTGCAACGATCGCAATCCGCTTCGACAGCAACAAATCTAAGCTAATGTGGGCACCAAATAAAGTGAATGTTTTATCAGGTTTCCATAACCGACGGCTATGTTATCCACCGGCGCCCAGTCGCATCGCGCTGCAATCCTTATGGACTCAGGCACGTGGAAATGTTCACGTCAACATCGTGATCTATGCAAACAGCGGGGATAAGGTTCTCAGCAATGAACGGAAGCGCGTCGGCGCATCTACTAAAGGTGCTCCGGCCGCATCGATGTTCGACCATGAAAACCCAACGTTGAACTGAACGGCACTGACAAAAGGTATGGGTGTCCACGCGGTGAGCGCGAGTGCCACGCGTGAGTTCGAAGATGCATTCTCTAACGCGATGAAGCAACGTGGCCCGCGATTGATCGAATGTGCAATTTAGGCGCAGTTTGATGCGTAGCGTGGCCGCAGTTCCATTGCGCGCCAGTGACATCGCGGCCTGATCCCAGAGAATTTCAGGATTTTTCAGTGCGACAGGAGGCGATTACTTTGCCAGGTAGCTACTCTCCATGCAAGTGCCTTGGCTGGTGCTCTCCCAGCACAAAATTGTCGTTGCGGCCCATGGGATCCCGCCGTGGCGTTTACTCACAGAACCCTGCTAACGTATTGAATTACAAAGAAAATTTACGCGTTCTCCGACGTAAGTTACCGTAAGAAACTTTCTGCCGGGAAGAGTAAAACCGATAATTTAAGCCTGCTGAATGCATACATAGGAGTAGTCCATGTCGCTGCCTCTGTCGGGAATCTCCGTCGTCGAATATAGCAACGGGATGGCGGGTCGATTGACGGGCTTACTGCTGGCGGATCAAGGTGCGACCGTCATCGTTAGCCGTGAAGCCGGACAACCCGATCCCCTGGATGCTTACCTGGATCGCGGCAAGCAAATACATGCCGGTACGGAACCGCTTGGGTCGGCGGGGGCTGACGTGGTAATCCACGACGGCATTGAAAAGGCCGAAAGGATTGGCGAGCAAATTCGTCTATCCATTACAGCAGTCCTTCCGGGCGAAACCGCCTATCCGTTCCCAGACGATGTCGGTGACGACATCCTCAAGGCGGTCTCGGGTTTCTATACCGACCTGGCAATGACCCGACGTCTGCTCGGTGACAACGTTGTCTACACCCCCGTACCGCTGTGCTCAATCTATGCCGGCGTTCTCGGTGCGACGGCAGTCGGTACAGCTCTACTGGACCGCATCCGGTATGGCGCCAGCCGGGATATCGTCATTTCGCGTCTGGCCGCCGGTCTGTCTTCGATCGGCGCGCTCGCATTGGAAGTTGAGGGCATTCCTAAGCACCTGAAGACCGAAACTCTGATTTCGCTGCCTGCCGAGTTGGCTGCGCACGTCGACAAAGCTCGTGCCGACAAGACTTATTTCGAATCTCTCAAACGGCAGCTGAACCCCTTGTTTGCCTGCTACCCGGCCGCCGATGGCCGCCAGGTCATGTTTCTTAGCGTAGTTCATCGTGGATACTCTCGGAGACTACTGGAGAAACTCGGGATTTGGGAGGACGCGCAGTCCTTGGGGATCGTCGACCTCCCCGTCTATGAACCAGCTAACGCTGAATTCTCCGATCATAATATCGCCGTGCCGCAGAATCTGCGTTTGCCGCTTCGCGCCAAATTGGCTGAACTGATTGCCACTGCCGTTGCTCGCAAGCCGGCCGAAGAGTGGGAACGCACCCTTTGCGAGGCCAATGTTCCCTGCGTGATGGTTCGCGATTTCGCCGAATGGCGCGCTTCGGATCATGCAAGACAATCAGGAATCGTGGAAACCGTTACCGGATGCGACTGGCCGCAGCTTGGGCGTGCCGTCCGGCTGGCCTCCGCCAAACCGTATCCGGCTCTCCACGCCAGCACAGCCGGACAAGCGGTACTTTCAGTTTCGGAGTCGGCAACCTCAGGCACGGCGACGAAATCGGCTGTTCCCCTTCCCCTGGCCGGCATCCGTGTCGTCGATCTCGCCAATGTCATTGCCGGCCCCTCGTGCGGCCGAATGCTGGCCGAACTCGGCGCCGAGGTTGTCAAAGTGGATTCTACGCAGCCCGAGCACGTGCCAGTAGTAACCGTGGTCTGGCCGGCTGAGCTCTCTCAAGGAAAGCGAAGCATCCTGCTCAACTTGCGCGATGAAAGTGGGCGAGAAATCCTCCGACGTTTGGTCGCACGGGCTGATCTGGTCGTCTTCAACAAACTCGACCCGGTCATGGCGCGATTGGGTCTCGATCGGGACGGCCTCGCTAAAATCAATCCCGATGCGATCGCCGTGCAACTGAGCGCCTACAAAGGCGAACGGCCGGGCACCCACGACGACTACCCTGGGTACGACCCCCTCTTGCAAGCCGTGACGGGCATCATGACTAGATTCGGATCTTCCGATGCACCCGAGTTGCACGGACTAGCTTCCTGTGTCGACTATCTCACCGGGTACATCGCCGCTTTCGGAGCGATCGTTGCACTCGTCGCCCGCGAACGGCGCCCCGAAGGTGGTGGCGACTGGGTCGACACCTCTCTCGCGAGTGCGTCGAGCTTCATCCAATCCTCGTTCCAGGTAACGCCCGCACCGGTCGGGACGCCGGACTGCCTGCGGAAGGTCAAAGGCGGCTGGATTTGCGTCGAGCCGCCCGATTCTGATATCCCGGGCATCTCCGAACTAACCGTGTCGGAGGCGCTGAACGCCGCCAACTCTGCGGGGGTCATTGCGGCACCCGTACAATCGATCGACGAACTCAAAGCTCGACATCGAGAAAATCCTTGCGCCGACGTCGCCTTCAAGACCGACCACGGTGATCTTCCCGCCTTAAATCTCCGGCCGACCTGGTTCCAGTTCGACGGCTTGCCTTTGCCAGACCTCACACCCGCTCCGGCGCCGGGGGCCAATGCAGAGGAAATCCTCCTCGAATTGGGCTATAGCGCGGAGGACATCGACAAAATGATGTCAAGCGAAGTGGTCGGACAGGTGCTGTGGGGTGGCTCTTGCGCAGCGCTTAAGGCGGCCGGATAGCGATCGCTCCTATCGCCATCACGGTCACATGGAGCAGCGGCCAAAATAAATGGTTCCAACCGATATGCCAAGTCCTTTCACCTAGCACCCATACGTGAGGGCAACCCAGGCTCTTTTGCGCACGCTGCTCGAATATGCTAGCGCCCTGCGATGCTGGAAGGGCGCCAGAAAAAAGAGTCCAAGGATCCCCTTGTTATCGTTTCTGTCGCCAGTACCGCTGTTGACAATTTCGGAGGGGACCTTTGCCGCCGCACGGCGCCATAGTTCTGCCTTCTGTTGCTCGGTGGTCATGAAAAGCGTCTACAGAGCAAGTCGGACACTCTCTGACAGCCAAGCAATGTCTGCAGCTAGCATCTTGCACAGGCAACCCGGCGTGCTATCTAACGGCTCTGCGTACTTGGCGAGTTTAGTATCCGCGGGCAACGGTGATACGATTGCCAGCGATAGACTTATCAAAGTTTGCATTCCATCGGCACGATGCACGAGCAAATTCCCTTGCGTCTCATCGAGCAACGCATGTCGAATTTGATGCGCTGGTGATGAAGGTATCTATCCGGCGCTGCGGCGTCTTTTGCCTCAGTTGAGCCTGACATTGTTCCGACACCGACATTAGGAATGGGTCGACGGGGAAAGTCGCTGCGACGTATTCCCTGAACATTTTCCTTTTCGGGGCCCGCATTGCCCGGAGGACACG
>NZ_JBNDMK010000053.1:0-12082 GCF_050436545.1 Paraburkholderia sp. GAS41 | reverse complement strand
CAACGAGAAGGGGCGCGTTGAACGGGCAATCCGCTTTGTACGCGAGAGCTTCTTTGCCGCTCGCAGATTCACGGACCTCGACGATCTCAATGCCCGGGCGGCAATCTGGTGCGCGGGGCCCGCTGCGGAGCGACCCTGCCGCGAAGAACCCACGATCACCGTGCGCGAGGCCTTCGAACGAGAACAGCCCAGCCTGCTCGCGTTGCCGGAGAATCCGTATCCGTGTGAGCTGCTCATGGCCGTGAAGGTCGGCAAGACGCCCTACGTGCGCTTCGACCTGAACGACTATACGATCCCGTATACCCATGTGCGACGCACCCTCACGGTATGCGCTGATCCCCGGCGCGTACGCATTCTCGACGGTGGCGATCTGCTCGCCACCCATGAACGCAGTTACGATCGCGGCGCGCAGATCGAGATTGCCACGCACATCGATGCGCTCGTCGCAAGGAAGCGCGAAGCCCGTCACCATCGCGGTCTTGATCATCTGGCCCGGGCTGCGCCGGCCAGCCGGACCCTGATGCTGCACGCCGCTGAGCGCGGCGGCAATCTGGGCAATATCACCACGCACCTGCTGCGACTGCTCGACCGCTATGGGCCCGCCGAACTGCAGGCCGCGATCGAGGAAACCCTTGCCAGCGACGCGGCGCCTCATCCCAATCCGGTACGTCTGGCGCTTGAGCGCCGGCGCGAGGCACGGCAGGCCCCGCCGCCAGTCACCCTCATCCTGCCCGAACACGTGCGCAACAAGGACACGCTGGTGACACCACACCGGCTCGACATCTACGACCAGCTTGCGGGAGGCGCTGATGAACACGCCTGAGAACCTTCAGGGGCGCGCGAACGCCCTGCGTCTGTACGGACTGCTCGCGCATTGGTCCGATGTGGCCGCCGAACAGTGGGTCGCGCCGCTGTTGCAGTGGGAAGAGGATGAGCGCGCCCGCCGATCACTGGAGCGACGTATCCGCGATGCACGACTGGGCAACTTCAAGCCGCTGTGCGACTTCGACTGGAGCTGGCCCACGCGCTGCGACCGGCTTGCCGTTGAAGAGCTGATGTCGCTCGGGTTCGTCAGGGATACCGCCAACGTCGTGTTGATCGGCCCCAATGGTGTCGGCAAGTCAACCCTCGCGCTCAATCTCGCCTATCAGGCGCTCGTGCACGGTCACACCGCGCTGTTCACGACCGCCAGCGTATTGAATGCGACCTGCCTGAAGCGCAGAAGGTCTGCCCATGCTGCAGCAACTCGCTGCATCGCATGGGCGAGGAAATCAGCGAACAGCTGCATTATGAGGTGAAGGCTTCCGTGCTGCAGCACGTGCGTTTCAAATACGCGTGTCGCCACTGCGATCGCAACGCCGAACACACGCCCATCATCACCGCGCCGATGCCGGTGCAGCCACTACCGGGCAGCAACGCGAGCCCGGAAACCATTGCGGCGGTCACGATCGGCAAGTTCGTCGACGGCACGCCGCTGTACCGGATGGAGGATGTGCTCGCGCGCGTCGACATTCCCGTCTCGCGCGGCACGCTGGCGAAATGGATCATCCGCCCTGCACAATTGCACTACAGTCGGCTTTATAAGGCGCTGCATCAGACGTTGCTGTCACAGTGGCTGATCCGCGGTGACGAGACGACGACACAGGTCCTCAAGGAGGAAGGCAAGACCGCGCAGAGCAAGTCGTTCATGTGGGTCTACCGCAGCGCCGAAGAATGCGAGCAGCCAGTGGTGCTGTTTGATTACCAGCCGGGCAGAGGCGAGGAATACCCGCAGGCGTTCCTCGCCGGCTACAAAGGCATGCTGCTGAGCGACGGCTATGCCGCGTGGCGCACGCTCGAAGGCGTGACACACTTCGGATGCCTGGCGCACGCGCGCAGGCTGTTCGTCGATGCGCACAAGGGCAGCAAAAAGAAAGCAGGGGCGCTGGTTCATCAGGCGCTCGAATACTTCAGGGCGCTGTATCAGGTCGAGACGCTTGTGCGTGCGGATGTGCCGCAGAACGAGGCATGGGCAGATTACCGGTACCGGCTGCGCCAGCAACATAGTGTGCCGCTGCTGGAAGCGTTAAAAAAATGGCTGGATGAAAAGGCCCCGCTGGTATTGCCCCAGAGCCTGCTGGGCAAGGCGATCAGCTACACGCGCAACCAGTGGAAATACCTTAGTCGCTACGTCACCGATGGGCGCGTCGGGGTGGACAACAACATTCTCGAACGCGACATCAGACCGTTTGCTACTTCGAGAAAATCATGGCTGTTCAGCGATACGGTTGATGGTGCAAAGGCGAGCGCGATGGTGTTCAGCCTGATGCTCACGTGCCGGGCCTGCAACGTCGAGCGGTACGCGTACCTGCTGCACGTACTGAAGGAATTGCCGCAGCGCGCACCGGAGGCTGACGTCACGGACCTGTTGCCGTTCAACTACGCGAAACAACAAAAAACCGTGGCATCCACCGCCTGAGTCTGAGAGACATGCGATGACGCATGGGCCATTCGCCCGCGCGCCATCGAACTCACACTTACCAAAGCCAGGACATCGCTGATCGATCCCGATCGCCGCGATGCGGCCTTCCTCGACCATCTATCGCGAACGCCTCCCATTATGGTGTGCTTAAATTCGCGGTTACATATGATCAGCACGCGCGCTAGTCATGCATCTTTGCATTGTTAGCGCGTATCTACAGACGAGGTTGAGACGAGCACTATCTCGGGCCAGGTGACATTCCGGAAGGATGTGCTGCAGCATCAGGGCATCCGCCAGCCGAAAAGATTGTGGTGGATTTTCTACCTGACGAGCGGGTCGAACTCAGGGCCGTGCGGGCTGCGGGCTACGTCGGTCAACCCCGGAGCATCCTGATGGGCGGGCAAGACAAATGGTGCGAAATTGAGAATCGAGGAGATCGACAGGAAACTTGCGGCTGCGCAAGAGGAATCGCTGGCAGGCGTGGAACTGGACTTGCAGGCAGCGGTTAGCCCCGGAGGGCGGTTTTGCGCAGTCTAAAACGAAGAGCCTTTACGTTGATCTCGTCGTTGTGGCAACCGGCGGATCGATCCTACTCGAAAATTACGTGCGTAAGAGCAGCCAGAACGATCTGACGACGTCGGCGGTGCAGGTCGTTCCCGGCGTCACAACGGTGACTAACCGCGTGAGCGTGTGCGCCGAAGGGCTCTGAAGTCCATCTCTGGGGAATCGCAATCGCGGGCAGGAAGATTGACTGAATCGAGCATCCCTTTATCGAAACCTGGCGGCTACAGTGAGGATCACGGTAGTTTCACGGCCATTGCCCCCGCGTCAGAATAGTTGCCGCGCCGATAGAATCTGAAACCCGGGGGCAGTAAAGAGAGAATGAAGTGGCGCGTTACGGAAAGACATTCAAGGACAGAGCGGTCGCGCGGTTGTTGCCGCCGGAAAGCGCAGCGGTGGAAGATGTTGCGCGAGAGATCGGAGTGGGCGTAGATACACTGGAGCGCTGGCGCAGTGATGCGCTGTCCATGCCCGCTCGCGAGCGGGCATGGACAGCGGCCGCCCGTTTCGATGCGGTGTTGAGCACGGCAGCAATGGACGAGACGGCCAGGATTGTCTGGTGCCGTGAGCATGGCGTGTATCCACAGGAGTTGGCCCAGTGGCGCGCGGCGGCCACGCAGGCGCTGGCCGAGCCCGAAGAGGCCCGTGCCAGTCCCCAGCAGACGAAGCAGGACCAACGTCGCATCAAGGAACTGGAACGCGAACTGCGGCGCAAGGAGAAGGCGCTGGCTGAGGCAGCCGCACTGCTGGTTCTTTCAAAAAAACTCGGGGCGATCTTCAACACAGACAAGGGCGAGGACGAATGATCGACCTCGAAGATCGCCACCTCCTGGCCCGGGAAATCGATTCGGCAAGACGGGCTGGCGCACGGCTGCGCCTGGCCTGCGAGGTGGCCGGAATCGATGTACGAACCCTGCAACGCTGGAAGGCTCATCATGGGCTCGTCGCAGGCGACGCCCGACCCGGCGCGAGCCGCCCGCTGCCTGCGCATGCGCTGACCCGCAGGAGCGCGCGCACGTGCTGCATGTGGCTAACGAGCCGCGCTTTGCCGACATGCCGCCGGCGCGAATTGTGCCGATGCTGGCCGACGAAGGTGTGTACATCGCTAGCGAATCGACCTTTGCCCGTGTGCTGCACGAGCATGGACAGATGACGCGCCGTGGCCGTGCCAGAACGCCTTCGGGCGCCCGGCCACCGACAACACACGTGCCAACGGCACCGCGCCAGGTCTGGTGCTGGGACATGACGTTCCTGCCGGCGACGGTAACGGGTCGATGGTTTCACCTGTACCTGATCCTGGCCCTGTGCCGCAAGATCGTGGGCTGGGAAGTGCACTACAGCGACGCTGCCGAACATGCGGCTCACCTGGTGCGCCGCACGGCGCTCGCGGAAGGCATTGCAGCCCTCGAAGCCAGACCGGTGCTGCACGGCGACAACGGCGCGACGCTGAAGGGCACCACCGTGCTGGCGATGTTGCACTGGCCATGCATCAAGCCGTCGTACTCGCGACCCCGTGTCAGCGACGACAACGCCTACGCCGAGGCGCTGTTTCGCACCGAGAAGTACCGGCCGGAGTTTCCGGCCACGGGTTTCGATGATTTGAGCGCAGCCCGTACCTGGGCCGCCGGGTTCGTGCACTGGTACAACTTCGAGCATCGTCATAGCGGCATCCGCTACGTGACGCCTGCGCAGCGTCATGCCGGCGACGATCGTGCGCTTCTCGCGGCACGTCATGCACTGTATGCGAAGGCACGCGAATGCAATCCGGCCCGCTGGTCGGGCAACACGCGCAACTGGACACCAGTCGGTGCCGTGACACTCAACCCGGAACGCGACTCAGTCGTCTCCATGGCGTCGCCCGCCAAGGATAAACAGCCTTTGGCCGCATGAATAAGGCGGCAACTAGCTTGACGCGCGCCGGTTCTTCATCGGGTCCCTTTCGTGCTGAGTCGATCGTGACATCGTTACGTTGACGCATACGCGGGAATGGCCCCCTCGGCCATAGATTCGAAGAACGCTACGACAGTGTACTTGGCCGTCCAGGGGCGCTAAAAATTTAAAAAGGAGGCGGGTGCCTCCTTTGCACAAACGGTGAAATGCATCACGCGCGACACTGCGCACCAGCATCAAGAACACTTTGGGAGAAATCAGGCGGCAGTTGCGACGGAAGTCGACGATCAGAATCGAGCAATTGATCGGCACCGTAATGGTCTTTCAGCTTGTCGAAGATGCACGTGCAAACGGAAGTCTCCCCTCCTTGGTCGTGGCATCCATTCACAAAGATCTCTTCGGATTTATCAAGCTTGCTTTGGCAGGCAGACAGGGCCAACGCAACTGAGGCGGTCGCGATTACATACCAGGCTCTCATATCGCGTCAGTCCTTCGTCTTCACGAAGACGAGAATCGCGATGACTACAGCCACAAGGACAATTGCGCCAATTATTTTACCTAATGCGGGGATCATAACGACGGGCCAAATGAGACCGCGCCCTAAGTTGTAGGCGAAGCTTTTATAGTGCGTTGCCCCCAAAGATTCTCGTAGATTGCTACGAGCAACCCGATGATCAGATATCCCGTCCAAAGTGTTTATTTCATAGTCGTTCGGTTCTTTTTTGCTATGTTGATATAAGGCATCGGCCATGCCCAGCCGCATATATGCACTTCCGGAAAGGTGATCCGAGGTTCGCTGGGCGCAGCGGAACAACCGGTCCTCCCGCTATCCTGTGGCGAGAGACGCGCACGCCAAGCGCAAACATCGATGAAATGTTTGCTTTCAGCCGTCATGCAGCGCGCATCTGCGAACACTCCGCGACGTTCGACCGCCGTTCATCAAGACGGCAGTAAGAGTCAGGGGAGGTTTCTTGGCCGGAGCCGATGTCAGGTCGTGTGACGGGAAGTCAAGGGGCTCCTCGCTGCCTGAAGTCTTCCCGTCCGAATTCCCTTTCCGGCGTTCCGCTCACACTGCATTAGTAGTACAAGCGGAACACTATTGATTCCCTTACTCTCCGAGCTTCGCTGCCGCGGTCTTCAATTGTGACGTGTCGATCCCCTGAGCGCTCGCGAAGCTAATAATGTGGCCGGTATCACCGCTGAACGAGGAGACCAACGTCGGTGCTTCCTTTGCCACGTAAAGCAGGCTGCCAAGCTTGAACAGCACAGTCGGATCCATCGTGTGCATAAGCGACTGCCCGGCATTCGCAGCCTGTTTTGCGGCTGCGACCATACCAACGGAGCCCAGACCGTAAGGCACGAGTGATTTTGCGAAGATTGCCTTGCTTTCGCTGCTCAATGCTCCGCCTTGTGCAATCTTGTCTGCGATTTCCTTGTCAACCGAAATGCTGCTTTCTACGACTTTCTGCATCTGGTCCTTGCCAGTGAGATCTCCAGCGGCGAGGCTATCCCCGTTGCTCTGCGCGATCGCTGCAGCATCCTTCAGTTCAAGTGCGTTGGCCATCGCGACCTGTGCATTCGAAAGATTGCGAAGCGACGCCGAGACTGTGACCAGCAGATCGGCCTGCTGTTTGGTGAGCGAGTTGACGTCGGCGCCGGCTCCTGAACTGGCGCTACCGCTAATCCCAGGGATCGAAGGAATCCCGAACGCCATCGAAGAAGATGCATACATTGCAGCCGAGACAAGTACCAACGCTGCGGGAATAATACGTAGTTTCATGATTTGCCCTCTGTAAAAGTCGTTTTAGTGAATCTGTTTTGCATTTAACTGGTCTACCAGAGTCTTGGCAGCCGCCCTGCTTGCGAGGCTCAAGGCATTGCGTGTTGCGACGGTATCGTCTGGCCCCAACCCCGCAAACTGCACTGGTCCAACCGACGCCACCATTCGGGGCAATGGTTGTCTGATATCCCACACCTGCCCCCGAACCGAGACGTATACGCGCTTGTTACCGGACACGGGATCCGTGTCCTGAACACCCACGTCAATCGTGCCTTTCGCGAACAGGGATGCACCGCACTGCCGCGAAGCGGCGATGACAGAGCGGCGGGTTTGCCCGCTCATATCATCGCTGGCACTAAACTCGTTCATGACACTCGACCGGTCGACACCGCCGCAGTTGGCGACCACATCGTCATAAGCGGCGACTTCAAATCCCGACGTATCGAGTACATCGCTCATCGCAGCCGTGACATCCTCCGGGCTTGTCACTTCATACGTCACCTGGGTCCGCTTTCGTTCGACGGAGCCGCCAGTGGTTGTTTCTTCGGTATCCGAGCTCCGGCTACCGGTAGCCTCGGTATCGTCTTCGTCGACGGCCTTCTCAGTCGACACCTTCGAGGAATCGGTTTTCGTGACCCGGGCAACTCGCGCATCAAAAGCTTTTGCCTTGGTCGCTTCCCGGGCCAGAAAGAGGAACACCAGCGTGCTTCCGGAGCCGGTATCCTGCCGCGACGCTATCGAAGTCGAATCAAGAATTGAATCAACCGCCGTTTCGTTGACGTCCGCCCGAACCACCACATTCAGCATGTGGGTTGCAGCGTCAGCCTGCTGATCAACAACCGTTAGATCTTTTACGAACTCGTCAATATTCCCGGTGAATTTTTCCTTGTTCGCCAGGTATACCTTCATCTTCGCGTCATTGAACCTCGCGGTGTACAAATCCCATGCAGCAAGCTTCGCCGCATGTAGCGCCGCCGCATTGGACGACGCGTCGGGTGCGCTTGAAAAGAGGCTGGTCGAATAGGGGATAACGACCTTACCCCTGATCTGAGCTACGCCGGCGAACGCAATTTGCGATACCGTCATTAGCGACAACACGAGCGTTGCACCGAGGATGCGCTTTTTTGTTTTGCTTACATGCATTTGCTAACCACCTCTTTGAATCCCATCAGTTGCGTGTCGATGTCGGGCGCCCTCGTCATTTCTACGAGTACTTTCGCATCGCGGCTGGAAATCTGCTCCGCCAGCACATTGAAAAGGTTGCGCAGACTGGTTTGATAGCTCTGCCACGGATCCGGTGACACTGCCGCTGATTTGTCGAGCACAACGAAATTAAGATTCTTGAAATCTGCGTTGACGTAGGTTTTCTGCAAATCAGGTTGCTCGACCGACAAAGTGACGAAAGACCCGAAGACGTACTGGTCGCTCGCATTAGTCTGAACCTTGGTACTCCGGAAGGCCCGGACACGGATATCGATCGCAAAATCGGGTTTGGGCAAGCTCAGGTCATAGCTGTTGCCATTTGCGAAGCGGGCCACCATCTTTCCAGCAATCGCCTGTCCCGGTGTATAGGGGATCAGGCCAACATTCTGTTTCGACGCCAGGCTGTATTCGAACGTCTGTGCTACTTGGGTTGCGTAGGCGTCATTCTGCTTGAGCGCGTCAGGGATCACTGCGTCGGCTTCGGGCGCAATGGTGACGCTGCGTATGCCGAGATGTGCCGAGTAGCTCTTGCTGATCTTCGCAACCGCCAGCCTTCTAACCCACTCTGCGAAGATGTTGGCGCCGAAGCCTGGCTCAAGGTAAATCCGACGGAATACAGCCCGGTTTTCAGCGTCGGTGCGCCCGGGTGCGCCGATATCCTGGTACTGGACCATGGCCGGGAAATCGGCCACCACCGTCTTGGTATCGAAGTCAAAGACAAGGACATTTGCGATGACGCGATAGATATAGAGATCCTGCGAGCCCACCTTGTCATCTTCGATGCTTTCCTGATCGAGCGCGAAGGCGAGTGCGGTGGTGTCGCCAGAGGCCTCGTTGCCCAGTGTGTACTTCAGGTTGATATCGCTTCGGTCTAACGTCTTGAGCTGATTTCGAAGCGCGGTATCTAGGACATTGACTCCGTTTGGGTCTTTTTCATTCTGCAGCGCCTCCGCTACCGGATACCGCTGCTGATTCTGGACGTGGTTACCCGCAAAGGAGAACCCGGCGAAATACAGGTCCTGCGCTGCGGCGACAGCGGAGAAAAAGCAGATGCCCAACGAAAACGAGAGCCTGAAAAGCCGGTGTTGAGTTTTGAATTGCATGTGTCGAACCATTGAAACGAGATCAGTTGGTGTCCTGGCTATTTGCTTTTTGCAACAGCCGCCGTGCGATTGCCTCGGTGTCGTCCGATGGCGAATTCCCGGCAGACTGCGGCTCGGTCGCATCCGTGCCGCTCGACAGGCCCGCTGCGCGGCTCGTCTGCTGCGCTGACGTGTCGACACTCGGTGTGATCGTCTGCCCAACGCTGACCCTCACCTGCTCGAGCGCATCGCTCGGCGTCCGCGTTCCCTCAATGAGCGACTTGATCGGACGGAACCCCACCACCAGAACAAAAACGACCACCACGAAACCAATCAGCCTGAACATGCGCGCTCCATCCGTATCTCAGACATGGGTCAGTCAATGACGCCGTTGTCTCTCAGAAAGTTTTTTATCGGCGGCAACATCTCCGGTCCGTCTTCTTCAGGTCCGGTACGCCACGTGAGTCCCGACAGCGGAACCCGAAAGTCGAAGGTGTTCTCCCCGTCACATAGAGTGGCTGTGCTTTGAAGCCCATGAAACTCTAGCGGCGCTGTCACCGAAGGGGGGCGAACTATCCGCGCATACGCGCGATAGATTGCATCTCGCGCCGCTTGCCTTGCGACGGCAGCGTCCGTTGATGCCGTTTCCGACGCGTATCCATCCCGAAGCGCGCGCTTACCGGTGCGGAACTCGATCCATTCGCCCGTCGATTCGTTGTTGACGCGAATTTGTCCGTCGACCACTCTCGCGAAGCCCCTTTCATCGCAAATGTCCGCCGCCCTTGAATGCGCCGTTCCTGCGATGAAAAGGACTGATGTCAGCACAACCGATTTAAAAATTGTCGGCATCAGGCGTGCTTTGCTTGAAGCTGGACAACTGGCCCGGCGGCGTACGGTATGCCTCGGCGGCGCCGTCTCCGTGTCCAGCACCCGGTGCATTCACACTGGCACCCGACGGCGCAGCCGAGCGTACAGATCCTGCCTGCGACTGCGCAGCAGCGGCTTGGCTCCTGCAACTCACACCGACTTTCACGGTCACCGTTTGCTGTGCCGGATCGACCTCGCGTGAAAGCACCTGGACCCCGGACAGCACTTCCTCGGCACTCGTGCTGCTGACCGATGCCATCATTCGTGTCGCGGAGGAAACGGTGCTCTTGCCGCCGTCAGAAGTGCTTTTCTGTGCATCCTGCCGAACCGTTGCAAGCGATTCCTGAGCCTTCTGTTTGCTGCTGTAGAACTTGGCTAGCTCGTTTCGCGCCCCCATTGAGCCCTCCTGCGTCGCCGCCTGGAGGTCCGTACCTGTGTTGCCGTAGAGCGTTCCTACACCGGTGCAGACGATACGCGCATCGCACGAATCCTTCGGCGCAGCGAGATAACATCCCGGGAAGCCGCCAAGCGGCACGTCGCCAGCAGAGGCGGCTGCGCCGTTGGCCTGCTGCGCCATTGCATGTCCCGCGAAGAGAAGGCTGATGAAGACAGTTGTAGTTCTAGTGATTGTCATAGCGTGTTCTGTTTCGAAACGTTGTTGAAGGAATGTTTCAGTAGTCGGAGTTACTCTGTTCGATGGGCGCGTTGGTCTCTTTGGTGCTGGCGTCCATTCCCATCTCCGTTGACATTGACTTGAAGAGATCATCAGCAGAGGCTGCGGATCGCCAGATCTGATATTTGCGCGCCGCGACCTTGCGCGGGTCAAGTGGTTGCTGGGAATTCAGCGTCGCCTGTGAAATGCGCGGGTCGACGTAAGTGATTGTCGCTGTGCCGATTTCAGTGCTTTTAGGACCAAGCGATTCTTTGGTGTAAGGATCGATCAACGCGCCGTCGACTTCTCTGATCGAGCACTTATCTCCAACGTTAAAATAGTTCGAACCTTGGGCAATGGTGAGCACACCGCCATCGTCCCCAACGATCAATGGTGGGTAGATAGCTTGCAACAGACCGCGCGAAAGGGTTTTAGACATGGACGCGAGCCGCTTGGCGACCGGGAACGTGTCCGAGTTCTTCACCGTGAACGATTTCTGCTCTGCAAACTTGATCTGTCTGCTCGAATAATCGATTACCTGCACCGCTCCCCGTACCTGTGCGGCGCCCGCTTGCGTTGGTGGCGAATCCGTCGTCACAACGACAAGGTAATCTGGCGCGACTCCGGTCGAGACCCGGGCGAGATCCTGGATCTCGCTGCTGGACCGAATGCTGGCCAACTGACGTGCGATTGCTTCGTTCTGCCGCCGATCCAGGATGGCGAACTTGCGGCTTTCGACGAGATTGGCGGTAATTCCGTCAATCAGCGCGTCGGTGGTATCGTCCGAGGGACTATGTGAAGGAACCACGGCGAGCTTGATTCGCTTCAATTGCGCAGATTGCCTCAGCACGACGACATTGACTCTAACGGTCGATTGAAAACCTCCGTCCGCCGAAACCGTTGAGATCGGCTGCCACGACTTCACAACGCCATGCGTCGTCCGTTGTATATCGTCGTCGATCGTTCTTGATTTTTGCGTTTGCTGATCTGTTGAAGAAGTCTCTGTGGTCTTTAGCTGCTCGGAGGACGCGATGCTTTCGCCGTTGACCGAAGCCACGCCGTTCCTCACGGCATCCACAGTCGCGGCCACCGCATTCGCACCAAAGCCGGTCGAGGTCACTGATACGACGTCAAGTTGTCCTGCATGCGCCTGCAGGCAACCAGTCAGGCAATAGGTCGATACCGTCGCCAGGACGATATACCGTAAATTTCTAAGCATTGCTCAGGTTTCTTTGTTGTAGTGTTTGTTGACTGTCATACCGTTATAATATATATAACGATCACGACGGACTTCTCAGGTTCTAGATTCGTTAACGGCTGCCGTGGACAAACCTTTAACTTTTTTGTCGTTTTCGAGTCGGCCGAAAACCGTCGACGTAAGACTAGGTTGATTGGAAACTGAAAATCGCGATCAACTCAACCTGCCGGGTTATTACCGCGAGATCTAATTTTGCTGATTGAAAGAGGGCCGGAAGCGTTGCGGCTTTTGGAAGGGCGGTTTCAAGGGTGAAGCGCAACAGCGGGTTTAATGTTTAGAGCCTTGAGGTTGACTTGCTGAAGCAAGGGTCGCGGCGAAGACCTCGAAT
>NZ_JBNDMK010000052.1:0-14806 GCF_050436545.1 Paraburkholderia sp. GAS41 | reverse complement strand
TCTGTCATCAAAGTGGTCCCCACTACTCGAAGTGATGGACATCACTTTGGACACTCTCAACGTCGATGTCGATATGGCCTTCGAATGACGCTTACGTCCTGTCCGGCTCTCGCGCCGAGAACCGCCAACCTGCCTAGTTCCGCGATGCGAACGAGGGCGCCACGAGCATTTCCGGCCGGCAGTTGCCGAGCACCTACAAGCTCAATTCCCAACAGGAGTCTCGACAACGCTGACGACTTGGTGCCCATTCCGCGCGCCAAGTCCGCAAGGGGCACATACGTTTGCCGGAACGCCAGCAACTGATGTGGCAGCACCACCCTGCATGGCTGGCCACGTAGCGCAATCGACTGCGAATCCAGCAGGCCCTGGTCTATCCAGTGTGAGATGCTTTCCCACTTCCAGCCTGTGAACTTCGACAACTGCTGAATCGACATACCCGCTTCAAGTAATGGAGTGCCGAAGTACGACACAACGTCATCGCGCCGAAAGACCATGTCGCCGAATCGTCGGCCGCGAACGACCGCTTTTATCCTGCCGTCAGCGATGGCCAGCATCAGGTTCTGGATGGCCTGATGGTCGCCCATGCGTCGACTGGTGAATTCTGACCACAGGACTTTCTCGTCCTCGCCGGCTGCAGCCGGCTCGGCTGCGACGCGAACGCGCTCGAACAGTCCCACCACGGAGCCGCGTTCGACCTGGCCGCCTTTGAGGATGTCCTGTCGCCAGTTGACGTCAGAACGAACGACGCCGGCGGCCATCATGTGTTCCAGCACGGACGACGGCACGCCCGCCAGTTCGCAGGCCTGCGCGCACGTCATCCATTCACTACGCCGCGCCTGGATACGGGATACTTCGGCGCGCGGAATTTCATAGAGCTGGCCGCGGGTTCCGGCGCGACGCGTGCGGTATCCACACTCCCCGGTCTGGATAGCCTTGTGAAGCCGGGATAAGCTGACTCCGACGGCGCTAGCCGCGTCAGGAGCACGCATGTATTCGGTTGCGTCCTGCGCCAATGCTTTCGCAGAGTCGAGCCCAAGGATGCCATCGAACCGCTCAGCAGCAACTTCGATGACTACCGTGAGAAGCGGCTCGAGGGCAGTGCCCTGGCAGAGCTTGCGCAGGTCAACGTACCAGCGGCCCAGCAGCGTGTTGAGTGTTCGCGCCTCGGGGCTGCCTGCTGCGATGCGCTTCTCGACGTGGGACCTAAAGCCCGCTGGCCAGTCTGCGAGCAGCGTTTCGAGAGGTTCCAGAAAAGCGACAGCCTCGGCGATGGAATTCGGTAGGGCGGCACCTCGGCGAGGTGCCGGGATTGTCAGGTAGGCGTACAGGCAGAGCGTGCGGACAGCCTGAACCAGACCATTGATATCCACGCCACGCAGGCACGGCTCGACGCTGCCTGACTCTTTGCCCGCACTCGCAATCAGCGTCGACAACCACTGCTGGGAGCGGGTTGCCGGAATACGAGGAAGCATACGCAGTTCGTGACCGCAATCGCACCGGTCGATGTGGTACCGATGCGGCGACAGCAACTCACCGCACTCGCTGCATCTGTCGACCAGCTGAATACGATGATGAGAACACGCCGTGACATACGTGTGTTCCCAGTAATGCCTCAGATATGGTTCGTCTAGGCAGGCCGGACAGACCGCGTCGGTCTGTGCGCGATGCAGGCGACCCCAGCTACGGCAGGTGGCTTCCTGCTGGCTCGCAAAGTTCGCCCATGCACTTTCGAGACCGAGCTGTCCTGCAATGAATTCGGCATGCCCGAGCAAAGCGCTGCGGCTGCGCTGGACGCCAGCAAGTCCTGCGAGCTCGCGCCAGTTGGACAGTACGTTGTCGGCAGTGAGCCCGCGATAGTAGCCGAAGCCCGATTCGTCCTCCCTCGGCGCACGCGTTACAAGTAGGCTCATTGGACACCTCCAGCCTGCTCGCGGATGATGGGAACTGCGAGGTCGGTGTCGTTCATGACGTGCACGAAGGCTTGATGAAGCGCCGCAGGGGAGACTTCTGTCAGCGTGGCTTCCGGATTCGCGAACGCCGGAAAGTGCGGAGAACCAGCGGCTTCGACACGGGCCGCTGCGTTCGCGCAGTCAGCGAACGTAAGTATCCGTGGCGATTCGCTCGCCATCTGGCTCGCCAACTCCTGCATGAACCGGCTCAGTACGCCAATCAATCCGGCGCTCAGCAGGTAGCACTGATAGGTCAGTGCCGACGCCGGCAGGTCTATCGGATAGCCGGACTCGCGAAAAAGATTGGCATAGGTCGCTACACAGATATGAAAGGCTTTCATGTTTTCAGGGATGCGTGAGTCATAAGGCAACAGAAGGCGCCGCGCCGACGCCCTCGTGCGCAATTGCTCGTTGCATTCGAACAGGCGCTCGAGACGGGGCACGCCAAACATGAACACTGTCCGATTGTGCGAGTCCGCCAGTGTCTTGAACCAGTCGCCAGCTCCGCGCGGCGGTATCCGCGCACCAGGCTCTACAAGATGGCTCGCTTCCTCAAAAATCACAACACGCGTATTGGCGGCCTTCAACTGTTCCAGCATCCTGCCGCGCATTGCTACTGTCGTAAGACTGCGCTGCACTGGCAGGCCGAGTGCGTCGAGGACGCTCAATGGCAGCTGCAATGGCGATACGGGCGTTGGTACTGGCACCACAAGCACCGGCACATTGCGCCGTCCGTCCACCTTCCTTTCCGGAAAAGCACGACTCAATGCATTGATGAGCATCGACTTGCCCACACGCGACGGACCCATTACACGCTCGATGCGGCTCGCACCCCCGTCTAGGGCATCCTCAATGCGTTGCCTGAGCGGCTTGAAGTGCTCAAGGAAAAGTGGATGAGGGAGCTCACATTTTTCAATTGCGATGCGTAGTTGCTTTGCGGGCGTCATTAGAGTAAGTCTCCGCTGTTACGGTCGAGCAGTGGGAGCAGGGACACGTCGTCGAACATCGGACTGATTGGCGGCATGGAAGCCGGCGGTGTTTCCGAAGCTTCAGTCGGCCCGGCCTTCGAGAGCTTCGGCGGCGGCACCGGGCGCGGCGCCTGGGCCGCGCGCCCGACTGCCTTGGCCTCTTTCTCCCGACGCGCGGTCTCGCGATTACGCTCGTATTTGCTAGGCTTTTTGCGCTTGGGTGCAAGAGAATCGGCCACGACGGCGTCGCGCATGTCCTGGTCAAACTTCTTGGCCTGGGGTGCCGGTTTGAAGCCAGACTTGTGCTTTGTGAACTGGTCTTTCGCCTCCTTGAAGGACCAGGCGGGAGTCTCGGGTTTCAGGTGCTCAAACGGCAACGCTACGAGCGGAAGGTCGTCGCCCTCGTAAATATAGACATGTCGGAAATCGTCTGGGTTGAAAAGCACGTGAAGCATCCGTTGTTCTCCGTACCTTCCAATCAAAGCCTCAATCTCCTCGTCCTTGTAGTGCAGTCCTTCTATTGTGATGCCTGTTTTTCTGCTTAGCCGGCGCTCCGTGTGCTCGTAAAGCGCCGCCAGCCATTCAGCGCGCGATGGCGGAAGGGAAATGGCGAAGCAAGAGGCCTCAAAATATTTCCAGCGCTCGGCGGGCGTGTCACCCATAGGCAGACCCGTGAGGACAGCGTCCCATTGCAAACGCTCAAGTGGCTTGTGAATCCACTTTTCGTAGTACCAGCGAACAATACGGCACTCAAGCTCATCGAGCGTCGGGAGGTTGTCACCCAGAGCCATCGGGTCACGCTGCCCGTCTTTACCGTCCATGCGGGTGCAGCCCGCCAGGCCTTCCAGTTCTTCCTTGAGCGAGCGGTTCAGACGCTCGATGAAGGGCTTCTCTTGTCCGGCTCTTGCTCTGCAGTGTTTGACGTCGGTACCGAGCTTCTCCAAGTTTTGGATGCGACTTTTTTTGTTCTCCGCGCCGTTATCGAAGACAAGCTGCGCGGGCGTGCCGCACACGTTCATGTCGTGGTCGACACCAATTTCCTTGAAGCGCTTCAGCTTGATAGGCGCCATGTACATCTCCGCGCACGCAAGTGTGTCAGCATCCGTTGGGGCGCCGACAACCAGACGCCAGCCGAGCGGATAGCCCGTGCAGCAGTCAATGGCATGCACGAGATAGACCATGCTGGTCATTCCGCCCGGTGTCTGGCAGACGAACGGCAAGTGCAAGGCATCCTGCTCAACCCGCTCGAAAGGGGCCTCGGAACGGATGCGGTTTTTCGCAAATGACTTACCAGCAACGGCGTCCTCCGGCAGCATCCGACTGTGCTCTGGGTCGGGATTCAGAGAATGCAGGATTGTCTTCTTTACGTATCGGAGGCTTACCGGAGAATTGTCCGCAGGCACGAACGCACCGCGCACGGTGCGGTTGACATGGTCGGTCAACCTCCTCAGGGACCACCGTGACATGGGCACCAGGTAATGTTGCTCGGCGGCAGCGCATATCGTGTTATCAACCTCTCGTGGATACCGCGGTACGCGGTTGCCTTTGTTTTTGCTTCCGCGCAGCACCGGCAGGCCGGCCACATCGGACTTTCTATACCGATACATCGTCGATGGTGGCGGAAATGGATGGTAATTCGGCGAATCCCCTTGACGGTACTCTTCGGCAGCGAGTCGATACGCTTGCAGAAAGCTGAGACCGCGCTGATTCTGAATATCGCGGATATGCCGAATCGCCTCGTGGATAAAGCGGCTCCGTTCATGAAGCACCTTGTCTTCTGGTTGTGCGGCCAGACTGAAACGGGGCTTGCCGACGCGAAGCACAGTCAGCTTGCCGGCGTAGATACCCGTATGAATGTCAGCCAATTTCTCGTATCGGTCCTCGCGCTTTTCCGCATCGAACACCTTGATGTATCCGCCCCGCGGAGTAGGGTCAATGACCTCCCAGTAGGCGGTATGATTCCTGGGCGGAGCGAGCCGGTCGTGAAGGAGCAGCGCGCGGTTCATTTTTCTACTCCTTCAAGCAGACAGAGAGGGTCCAGGTCTCCGTACGCGAGCGAAAGTTCGAGCGTGCCGCAAATGGTGTGGCTGACGAGGTCTGCCGCGAGCACACCACCAACTAGCAACACTGGAATTAGACCGGGAGAAAGTGCGAGGTCTGAGCAAAGCGTACGCAACGAGACAGTACCGTCCTGGCAGCGAGCTGTGACGCGTTCGACCAGCCCGTCTGTCAGGTGCGACCTTACCTGGTGCATAGCCTGCTTGAGCGCCCGCGAATTCATTCGTACCGGGTGCGCGGTATTTGCCGGAAGGACCACGGTTCGCAACGGATAGCCGTTCGCAACCAGAACCGGACGGGCGCGCGCAATCTTGTCCCAATAGACGTCGTCGCCCTGAAAGCCTTCGGTCTTGACCTCCACAGCGTGGTGCAGGCCATCCTGCCAGTCGATGCCGAAGTCGACGGTGTAGAACTTCGGACCGGGCGCATCACGATGCTTGTGCCAGGCATTGCGTACCGCTTCTCTCGTGAACAGCATGCGCTGGTCAATCAGGTCGACACAAAACGGCTGTGGCTGGAAAGCCCTGACGCGTGGGTCAATCGCCAGAAGGTGCGCGACGAATCGTTCGGCATCGGATTCGACAATCAGATGGCCATTCGCTTTATCGCTGTACAGACCGAACTTCGCCTTACCGTACGTCGACGCCGTGTGACGGATGCCGACGTTGACGCCATTCAGGCGCCCACGACGGCCATAGGACGCGGGAGTTCGGGTCATAGCGCACCTCTTCCCGCAGGCAGCGATAAGTCTGGGTCCAGACGTATCAGAATATACGTAGGAACCAGTGCCGTGTTAGGCGATTTGGTAGTGAGTTGTCTGTTCATCATATGCCATCAATTGAGCTGCCAACTGCCAGACTTACGACTGGAAATTGAGGAACTTTAAGCGCTCTTCGACCAACGTTACACGCAAAAACTCTGATGATTACCGGTGCGAAAATGATTCGGCTGTTGAAAATATTTTTTGCGTTACGCGCGTGTAACGTCATCGTTACACGGCGTAGTGGTGACGTTACGGAGACGCTGTTGTCGACGCCACGGTGGTCGAGATAACGCGGATAAAACCTTGGGAATACACCGTGCACCGGTGAGCTTGCGCGGCAGACGCAGCCAGATTTTCGGTGATGATGGACAAGCGCGTGCGCAATGTACCAACCTGCGCGGCGCGAGTGTGCATCAGCAATACCTGCCCTTTCTGGACAAGAGATGTTGCCGTTGGCTAACGTGATGGCAGACATGAGCACACTCCCTCGCCGCACAGTGGAGGAAACCGCAGGGCTCGTAAGAAAGGGCCTGCCGCGTCGCGCTCTTCTGCATTGCGACCGTAAGCCGGTCGCGGCGGCAGTGGCATGTTTGGCTTCTTCGGGCGTAGGCCTGAACAGCTGCGCAACCTAGCTGGACCAATGGGTGGGTCGCCACGGGTTGCAGCCCGCGGCTATCCGGCCGTTTTCGATATCGAGTCGAACGCACCCAGGTGCAAGCGCAACCGGACATTGACTTGGCGCTTACGCTGAAAATATGACCACACGGCAGGCGAGCGTCGGCTCGGAGGAGCTACGATAGGACCTTTCCTCGGCTTCGCTTCCAACGAAGAGGTTAAGTAGGTTCGACCATCGTTGCTTGCGGCCAAGCTTATTTCTCGCCATACTGCAAATTAATGATTGGTGTCGCATTTTCACGTTATCCGATGCTGTAATTGCAGGTGCCGTCCACTGCGACATTGCTTACACCGAGTGCATCGCCCTGGCATCTAGTCGCCAGATTCGAAGCAGGGCAGATGAGGCCAGCGCTTGCTGGTATCCGACCTGCTCACATTAGCAACATGCCCTTAGTGTCCATCGTTCTGCAGTTCTGGATTGGCATTGCGCAACGGCGCATCGAAAACCAACTACTCCCCTCGAGTACGGGCGTGACATTGGCTAGTTGCAAGCACATCGACTTTTCCGCATAACCGCGACATTTGTCACGTTTAATTTAGCTCATTTCACCCAAAAGACAAGGGACTTTTTGTGAGCGAGGCAGATACACTGTGGTTGGACCTGGCTTCCCGAGTTATCCGCGTCGCGCTTGAGCGAAAGGGCGTCGGCTACGCAGCGCTTGCCGATACGTTGACGTCTATCGGGGTCAAAGAAACGGAGCGTTCGCTAATCTCCCGCGTCTCGCGCGGGACCGTCAAATTAACCTTGCTCTTGCAAATCATTGACGTAACTCGTGCGCTCCCTCCGCGCTGCTGGGTTGACGCCCTCAGCACTGACAATACGTGGGAAGTCCGAGCGCAGGTCGTCGTCGCGGCGGAATTAGCCCAGAAGCCATGGGTCACCCCACAAAAGTTGCAAAGGGCTCTCGCAGACATTGGCGTTGACATCAGCGAAAGAGCACTCATTTCGCAGTTGTCATCTGGGGCAATCCCCCTCTCCCTCTTTCTTCAGTGCATTGTCGTGCTCGGAAGTTCCAGTCTTGACCGATACATCGACTTCCCCGACCTCGTGTCCGCGGTCCGCCCAAACGTAAACGACAACATCGGCGAATGAGGATGCTGTCGATGTTGCTTGCGTTTTTGACAACGCCCACTAAACTTAAATCGTGAGACATTTGTAGCGAATTATGTGGCCGGTTTCGTCCGAATCCGTTGTGGCCGAGAGGACGGTTGCAGCAGGTTTGGCTTGTGGGAGCACGGGTATGACGAAGCCCGAGGAGAGGACCAAAGCCGTCGTCGAAACGCGAGACTTCCTTCGAATTCTCGCGGCGGCCGACGAAATTACCATCCCGGGCCTCGTTCAAGCTGTCGCAGCCGGCCTGCTTGAACACTATCCGATTGATGCAGACCTAGGTTTGTCTGCTTCCGCGCTGCCGAGTATTTGGGCTTATCCAAATCAGAACTGAAGCGCGAACTCATGAAAACCGCCCCACGACTCAGAGACCGAGTCATCGATATGTCACCGGAATCGCATTGACGTGGTAGCAATCGATGATTCAGTCTGCGGTGCCTATCATTGTGGTAGTGAGCTGGGCGACCTGGTCCAGAATTTCCTGCTACTCGACTCGATGCGAGGCATCAGCGATGAAGGCGCTCAGCAGCGCATTCGAGATTGGCTTACCGAGGTGCACAAAGACTGCAGCGCATAGCTTTCCTCGTTGGTAAAACGGAGCGTAGCAAGTCTGCAACTTCCCACGCGATATATGTCGTGGAGGTACCGTAACATGCTGAAAGTAACTGTCGAAATCTGGCCGGGCGGGCGCAAGAGCGGTCGCAGGGTGCTCGCGACCACATATATCGGGCGAATCAAGGATGGTGCGCTCGCCGACTACCGGGTCGAACTGCACGAGGATGTGCAGGATGATACGGGCAGCGCAAACCTGCTTGATTATCCGCGCTACTCCGCAACCCTTTGGGACATGGTAGCTCGCGTAATTGCGGTCACGCTGACAGGGACAGAGGAACTGCCCCCACGGCCCCGGCAACTTGATGTTCCTGTTCACGCTGCGGGTGACACTTCATACGTTCGCCTCCGGGAGATACCGGAACCAGCGCGAAGCCTGTTCCAAAAGCGTATCGAATATTCGACACGCCCGCTAATTGAAGAAGACCCCGAGTCAAGGGACTGTGCTTATGCCTGGGATTGGACCGATTTTTTGGCCGGACACAGGTAGTGCCGTCGATATTGACCAGGTGGGCTCTGACATGAAGTGGCTAACCCGATTCGCTTCATCGCAGAAGAATATCGATGGTGTTGCGAAGTGGTTCGGCGGGGCCATTGCGTTACTCGGCGCGGTCCTCGTTCTCTCCATATTGGTCCCCAAGATTTTCAAATGAATGCAACCGCTGTGGTTTCTGACGATTTCAAGAGGAAGCTATGGTCGGGACTTTGCTCTGGCGCGCTACCCAAGCCTTTTGTCGACGGTAACGACGAGTGATATGGCATCCGATTCAATTGAGAAAGGAGATGAAGCGGCTCAACCCTGTTTCAGAATGGCTCCTTCGCTTCGCCTCATTGCAAAAGAACGTTGACTGCGTCGCGATTTGGCTAGGTGGGACCGTCTCAGTCATCTGCATAGTGTCCGCTGTCGCGGTCGTCATCTACACGCTACTCCGGTGAGGGGCACATGAACGTTATGGAAGCAGCCAAGTACCTTTTCGTCAGCCGTCCGCACGTTCGGGTTCTCGTTGAACGTGGCGCTCTGACCGGCACTCCCACCAAGAACGGGGATTACGAAATCGATGATGCATCCGTCGAAAACTATGCTGCGGCTAGGAAGCGCGCTGCCAAAGAGTGGCTCGACTCGCAGACTGAAGATAAGGAGCCGCCCGGCCTATAGAGCTCGTCGCACACTACCTGGATATTCATCGCGCGTCGGCGGTCGCGTCAAAGGTCCCACCCAATCGAACAGGACCGGCGCGCGGTGCGTTGTGAAAGAAGTCCATACCGCCGCCGAGGAAAGCCATGAAATGGCTGTTTCGCTTCGTAGAGTCACAGAAGAATGTCGATTTCGTGGTCGAGTGGGTCGGCCGGATAGCTCTGGTGCTCGGACTGATAGTCGGCTTCATCTTTGTGGTCGCAATCATCCGGAAATGACTTTCGTTACTCGCTGGGCGCGGGTGATGTCTATCAAGGAGTTCAGATGCCAACCTACGACGAGGATGTCTCCGCGTGGGCTTTTGAACAAGCTCGATTTCTGCGGGAACATCGTTTTGACCTGCTGGACATCGCGCACCTTGCCGATGAGATTGAAGATGTCGCGAAGGCGGAACTGCGTGAGCTCACCAAACAGATGTCGGTCCTGCTCGCTAATTTACTCAAGTGGCACTACCTGCCAGCCGAGCGCACTGATAGTCGTTCGGCAATGATTGAGGCTCGACGGTTAGGGGCGGCCGAAATTCTGGACGACTCTCCGAGCCTGCGTGCTCGGATTGATGAACCACGAACGTTCCCGTTGATATGGGCAGACGCACTCGCTCAGGCGGCGACTGAAAACGGACTCGATTGGTTTCCATCGGAATGTCCTTGGACAATCGACGATGTTCTTTCTGAGGACTGGTTGCCAGCCAATGCCTCGAAGCGTCGCCACGTGGACCTGAGAGCCCTGACGTTCGACATCGATGCTACTTATCTACGCGTTGGTGGGAAAGGTGGTGCCCGCATCCGCTACTGTCGTATTAATGTTGGGCGCCCTACGAAAGGCCTTAACGGTAAAGCGGGGGCGACAATTTCGCGTATGGCATTCGTGATTTGCATGCTCGCGCCCGATTTAGTGGACACGATTCTCACCATGCCATCGGGGGCACTCGGACGTTCGGTCAAAGCGGCGGTGCGTCGCGCACGAACAGCGAAACACACTCGGGGATTGGTCCGGCGTCGTCCGGTAAGCACGGTCTTTCGTATCCGAGACAATCAGCGCTGATGGAACAATCCGCGTCAACACCAGATATCAACTCATCGCGAAACTTGCGATGTCGACGAAGGAGGCGAAGTGACCCAAGTCTTTGCATGGGGCTACGTGGGGTGGATGACGCAGCGGGCCTCGGGCTATTCGTTGTCGGGGTACATCGACGGCCGGGAATTTGACGTTGTCACGGACCTGCCGCAAGAGGCTGAGAGCGCATTCGCTCGCGCAGCGCGTTCGGCGTGGTTGCGCCGCAAGCTGCGGGGCCTTCGGGGCCTACCCGCGCGGGAGTCCCCGCCCATTAATTCGCTAGATACCTACCATGAAGTCTCTCTCAGAACGATTTTCGTGGCTGTCGTGACCACGTTATGGAGCCGTGTATCCCGGTGACCGACTAAAAATCAATCAGATGAAAGTGCGCGAATCCAAGCGTGCGCGCGACCGCGTCATGCCCAGCCCCGGGAACGTGGCCACCTCTTCAATTAGATACTCGGCCTCCTCCTGGACGAGCGCCCACTCTTCGCGCAGAAGCCGCACGGCCTCCTCGACGACCACATGGCTCAACTCACAGCTGTCGATGTCCGTGACACGCATTTGAGCGAGGTTAGAACGCGAGGCCTCGCCAAAGGAAATTCTGGAGAACAAGGCATCGACCATAGCGCCAGCGTCGCCCGTCTCGCCGCTCAGGATGTCCTCGGCCAGCAGGCCAGCCATACCGACTATTCCCTCCAGTTCGCGGGTAGCTCCGGAACGGTGGCCCCAAGCGACAGCGCCAGCGTCCGTTCCATCTGGGGAAGGTGCGGGGACGGAACTTACCGAGCCACATTCTTCTCCTCTGGATTTCTGCTCTCGTTCTTCCGCACGACCGCGTCGCCGTCGCCGCCGAAGTGCGTGTAAAGTATCTTGTGACCCGCTTCGTAGTAAGCGGCGTCGCGCAGCTCGCTGGCGGCTATCTGTTCGTCCGTGAAGTAAATCATGTTCGTTGAATTTAGCCCGTGCCGTTAGGTCAACGGTATAGCTCCGTGAAGCGGATGCGTTGCCGAAAGTTTCATGTATATCGTGCTCATGGTTAGCATAGCTAACCTCCGGCCGCTCATCTCCTCGACGCATCGAACGCCCGCGATGTCGCCCCCGGAGCTGTGAGTTCTGAAAATTGAATATTTCCCTGCGGACGGGATTTCCGAGACGGCCCAGGACGGGGTAGGTGTTTCAAATCACACGTCTCGTTATACACAAATTCACTGGTAATCCGCGTTCCAAATATATTGCACTCACTACTGACAAGTGAGGCACGTATGAAACGAATCTTTGCGCTGATTCTGATGGCTGTATGTCTCGGAACCACGTTGAGCGACTGCATCGTTGTGCCAGGAGGCGGCTAACCGCAGACGACCGGCAGGACTTCAAATGCTGAATCGAGTGCGTCTCTGCCGCGAACGTCGTCGACGCAGAACTCAGTTCGGTGGCCCGCTTGGTTGCTCGAATCGCGTCCGGTGCTTCGGCGGCTTCCTGTTACCCGACAAACGCGCAGTACTCTCATTGCCATTGATTTGCGCGGACGTACCGCACCCACGTTGTCATCTGCAAGAGGTGTTGCAACCACGCAGTAAGGGAACGACGGCCCAGCGTTCGTTTGGCAAGTCCAGGAAGTGCCGCTGCCAACACTAATCCGATGGTTGTGGATTCCCTTACCCTTACGTCTCGAACGGTCGACGAACACGATAACGATTCAGCCGCGGCGACGCTTGAAAATGTGACCTTACACGTACCACCGGGTCCCGAGCAGAAAATTCAAACACCTCTGATAAATATCGCGAGCCATCGTCGACGTGAAATCAAGTCGCAGATTGTCGTCAAACATTGAAGCAACGGTGCTACCGTTTAAAGCCAAATGAAGTTCCGATTCAATGCGCTGCGCAAATGCGCAAGCCCTCGTTGCGACCATTACACGTCGTATCAAGTCTTCATCGCGCTTGTTTGAGTGCAACCACATCTGAACCGATTCTACGGTGTGTGGAACCGACATCCAGCCCCCTGTCGCATGTCGGGTGACGAGTTGTGAAATAACGAGGTATGCGAGCAATTCTGATTGCGCTCGCAAGTCCTGCCGCAGCGGCATCGTCAAGTTGTCAGGAAACGAGCTTCGTTACGCTTGATTGTAGTTCGGCTCGGGACCCCGTCAAGCTTAGTACACCCATTACCTAGCGCTGTCGTTAGACTGCACCCAACTACCTCAACAATCTGCCCGACAGTCACGAAGCAGAAAGCGGATATCCGCGCAATGACCTTAAATCGACGTAAAACGCTCGTTCTCGTCGCTTGGTTGCAGCTTGGTTATTGTCCGGAAGGTCGTAAGCGAGTCGAGTGCTAGCACCGCTCGCAGATTTGAAACCAGACTCCCAATGGAATGAATGCTGCCGCCACCTGTTAATGCAGGGCACGGTCACCACTTATGGCCGCCGGCTCGTTAGAGGAAGACGACAGGGCGCGCGATGGAGGGGTCGTGCTCAACTTACGCTTGTCGATAGTGGGCGGAAAGACGTACCAGCTACTGTTACCATGCCCGAAAAAGAACAGCGCAAGGATTCCGTCTCGCACATACAGCTGCCGCTGCATCGCGCACAACTGGGCTCAGTCACACGAAACGGTAGGCCCGGAGCCGAAGCCTCAGCCAGCGATTTTTCGACCGGACAACGCAGAGAATGCTCGTTTGTGTTTTTTCATGCCCCCTCCAGCAGGTCTAGGGACACGCGACGCGGGGATGAGCGTCGGTAGTCAAGTGAGTATGCCTAAGCGTTGCAAAGCCCACACATCGACGTAGAATAACGAGCGCTGTTGCGGGGTATCTTTTATAAAAACGCTTGGGCCGGACCACGATGATTGTTGTTAACTACGAAGAGCAAGTCACGAACCCAGCTACTGGCGCCGTGGAGCACCAAGCGCTTGGGTCTGAAACTCACACCCAAATCACTGAGGTTCTGCTACCGTTCACGCCGACTCCCGCTGACCCCATCTTCATGACGAAGAAGTTTTCGGGAAGAGACGAATACCGATGGGAAGTCCTCGGCATAGGTCAAGATTACACACAGCCGCAACGCACTTACGTCGTTACCCTGTTGCGGCGCGAACCGGTAAAGAAAAATTACTACCTGAGTGCCATCCTCGCAGCGAAAAAAGCGACCCCGAAGAAGGTTATTTTCCGCAACGCTATTGTCGAGGTGGAGTACGGCCACGCAATGAACATTGGGGATGAGGCTGGCGGAGTCGAATCGAATAAGCGGTACGTCGATACTGTCCAACGTGGAAGCATGCCAAAAAGGCGTCTTGCCATCGTGAACCAAGTGCTGGAGCGAAAAGAACAAGACCTGATTCAAGTCATTCCAATTTCGTCTAGGAAGCCGGTGGACAACGAAAGCAGTCTGAGAATGGTGGACGTCACGGCATGTCTTTCGAACCTCATTCACTATCAGAAGCCGAGCTGGGCCATCTGCGAAATGATGGAAACCGTTGCGCCGAGCCGAATCATGGCGCCGATGCGCCGGAAGTTCACTGGAGCGAACGGCCAGGCTGTGGACCAACGAGACCTTGCTTTCGCAACGAAAATCACTTCGTCGATACGACAGGAGCTGGATGATGCGATGATGTACGCTGTCCATCAGAAATTCCGGATTGAGACCGCGCTGAATCTGCAAGAGACGAAAGAGTCGACGAAAGCGCTTCAGGTGCAAGTTGACCAGCTTAGTGACAAGGTGACGGCTCTTGAAGCGGACCTTGCATCTATCGCTGCGAGCCTCAATATGACCGTGGGTGAACTACTGGCGGAAGTCGCAAGGTAATCGGTTGATGCACAACGCGTCCTCGCGTAGGTCCGGCGCCAGCACAGTTGCTCATCGCACTCGAATCGGCTATACTATCGTTGTGATGGCGGTGGGAACCGGACAGTAACGGCCACCGCGACGGCGCAGTTCTAAGCCCTACTGATGCATTAACTTATCAAAGCAAAATCCGCCTTTTCTGGCGGATTTTGTGTTTATGGCTTGCGGAAATCACGCGAATCCGCGCCATTCCTTGCCTTTTCGGGCAGCACAACGCCTCCTCTTTGAATCTTTGGCGCCACACTGGCTCGGCGCAACTGTAGGCCGTTGTGCTCGTGTGGGGTTCGACACAGGAATGAACTTGGCGGTTATGACCGGTGTCGTGCCTGCCGCTTCGACGGTCAGTTGCAGCCGCTCTTCTAACGCATCCCTATTCCCGCGTCATCCCCTTGGCGAACCGGACATCCCCGGGTGCGTCTGCGCTCGCCCTACGGGCCCCGGAACGCACCCGAAGCTGAGCCTCAAGAGACGTCCCTGAGGTAAGCGGCTCGTCCCGGCCGTTATAGACGCTGGCTGAGGGCGACATCAAAGTGATGTCCATCATTTCCGATCTGATGGGCATCACTTTGACACA
>NZ_JBNDMK010000051.1:0-16144 GCF_050436545.1 Paraburkholderia sp. GAS41 | reverse complement strand
GTATGTCGAGCTGGTGGGATGCGGCCACTGGACGCCCATCGAAAAAGCGGCAGAAGTGAACGAATTGCTGCTTCAGTTCTTCTCGAAATAAAGCGCGTAGTCCGTGCAACGGGTGTCATGCCGAAGAAACGATTTCGCGTCGTCTGCCACCACAGCCGGTGTTACACGAAACTGATAAATCCTCTAATTTAAGAATAGAAAATGAATCCGCAACTTTTTACCAATGTGAAGATTTTCGACGGCACCGGTGCGCCAACATTCGTGGGCGAAGCGCTTGTCGACGGCAATCTGATCCGCGCCGTGGCGCGCGGAAATGGCGGGATTCCGCGTGAGTCCTACTATGACGTTATCGACGGCAAGGGCATGACCCTGATGCCCGGTCTCGTCGAAGCGCACTCCCACGTTACCTACAGCAATATGGCGAAGTTCGGCGAACTTGGCCAGATTCCGATCGAAGAGCACACGATGCTCGCGCTGCAGAACGTCAAACTGATGCTGGACTCCGGCTTCACCAGTTTGTACTCGGCGGCATCGGCGAAGTTCCGGCTCGAGGCGGTGCTTCGCGATGCCATCGATGCGGGAAAATTCCCGGGGCCGCGCATGCGGGCAGCCTCGCCGGAACTCACGACGACAGGCGGCCTTGGGGACGAACGTCAGTACCACACGAACCACCAGGCGTTCGAACTCATTGCAGACGGCACCGATGAAATCCGCCGGACGGTCAGGTTGCTGATTCGCGAGGGTGTCGATACGATCAAAGTCAATATTTCAGGTGACATGTTCGCTGGACGCCCGGGTTTTGCCCGTCGCCTTTCCTATACGGAGGCGGAAGTCGCCGCAGCCGCGGAAGAGGCCCATATGCGCGGCGCCTGGCTCTCGTGTCACGCCCGCGCGGATGAGGCCGTGAAGCTTGCCCTGAAGTATGACTTCCGCGTGATCTACCACTGCGATTTCATTCAGGGCGAGACGTTTGACCTGCTCGAGGCGAAGCGCGACCGCGTGTTTCTCGCCCCGGCCATTGGCGTAATTTACGCAACCGCCTACGAGGCAGAACCGTGGGGTATTACTAAAGAGTTTGTCGAAAAAAGCGAGCTCTACACGATGATTGAGCAATGCCCGAAGGTCTACGGCGAACTCAGGAAGCGCGGCCTGCGGATTCTCCCCGGCGGCGACTACGGCTTTGCATGGAATCCGATTGGCACCAATGCACGCGACCTTGAGCACTTCGTCAACATTCTTGGCTTCACGCCGGCCGATGCCCTGATGGCCGCCACGAAATGGGGTGGTGAAATCATGGACATCCCGAATCTCGGTCTTGTCAGCGATGGCTACCTCGCCGACCTGCTGCTTGTCGATGGCGATCCGACCGAGAACATCAAGCTTCTCCAGGACCGCGACAATATCAAGGTCGTGATGAAGGACGGTGTCTACTACAAGCGTCTCATTACAACCCCCGGCATGTAAGAACCGAAAAGCGCCGGTCGTCGTCTCTGGAAGCGAGAGCCCGGGTCGCGTCGCTGAAGGCGATGAAGCGGCCCGGCGCACATTAAAGACGAATGAATTGAATCATGCCCAACCAGGCAGTGAAACAAACGCGCAGTTTGTGACCGCCAACACATAACACATGCCGGCAGGGTATCAAGGAAAGCGGGGCTTGCAATCAAATCGCATGGACTCCGCTGTCAGCATCGGATCCCATCGCATACCTTCTTTACACCCCTAACTCGGCGAGTATCTTGGACATAAGACCAGATCTCCGCCATTGCAGCCACTTGATATAGCAAGTTTTTGGTGGTGGATAGTTAGACGGCAAATTTTGCCATTTTTCATCAGGGGTGGTAACCCAAACAATGGCATTCAATACATCGCGGGAATCTCTGACTGGACGGCCAAACCTTGGTCTTAGATCGCGCGACAGAATATTACTGACGCGCTGCCAAGCCTCGTCTGAAAGAGGAAGGCCGATCAAGTTGGCTCTTCCTGGCTAACGGGGATGCCGCCATGTAAAGGCGGCGTCGGCGATACGGTTACCAAAAGACGAAACCAATTCGATGGAAGTGGTTTCGTGAAGGACTCCGGGCCTAGCCCGCTCCGGAGCCCCTCGCTGTCACAGCAATCCTAGCCGTGCTGGGCAACAGGACGAGCTTCTTTACCAAGCAGATCGAGGGCCGCATCCACGATCATGTCTTCCTGGCCACCTACCATTTTCCGACGACCAAGTTCGACAAGGATATCAACCGTCTTCAGCCCATATTTGGCCGCTGCGAGCTCTGCGTGCCGCAGGAAACTCGAATACACGCCTGCGTAACCCAACGCGAGGGTTTCTCTATCCACGCGTACGGGGCGGTCCTGCAACGGCCGGACCAGATCGTCGGCGGCGTCCATCAGCTTGTACAGATCACAGCCGTGGTTCCAGCCTTGACGCTCCACGGCAGCAATGAACACCTCGAGCGGTGCGTTACCTGCCCCCGCACCCATACCGGCAAGGCTTGCGTCGACGCGGTCGCAGCCCTCTTCAACGGCAACGATCGAATTGGCCACGCCGAGGCTCAAATTGTGGTGCGCATGCATCCCCGTCTGTGTCTCTGGCTTGAGCACATCCTTGAATGCACGGAACCGGTCGCGAATATCGTTCATACCAAGTGCGCCGCCCGAGTCCACGACGTAGACGCAGGTTGCACCATAGCTTTCCATGAGCTTTGCCTGCTCGGCAAGCTTTTGAGGCGTCGTCATGTGGCTCATCATCAGAAAGCCGACAGGATCCATGCCCAGTTCCCGTGCGAATTCTAGGTGCTGCCGCGAGACATCGGCCTCCGTGCAATGCGTGGCGACCCGTACAATGCGGGCACCTGCATCGTACGCGTTGCGTAGATCGTGCGTGGTGCCGATGCCCGGAATCAGCAACGTGGCAATCTTCGCAGTCTTCACACTCTCAGCGGCCGCCGAAATCCACTCCACATCGCTATGTGCGCCGAATCCATAGTTGAAGCTTGATCCGTCGATACCATCGCCGTGCGCAACCTCGATGCTGTCGACGCCTGCTTCATCAAGGGCGGATGCGATTGATTTGACATTGGCAGCGCTATATTGATGCCGGATGGCGTGGCTACCGTCGCGCAGCGTCACGTCGGAAATGTAGATCTTCTTATTGAGAGTCATTGTGCAGCCTCCTTGATGCCGCGTGTGATACCAGAAGCCAGCCGACGTTGTGCCACCAGATCGCCGCAGGCGAGGGCGGCGGAAGTCATGATGTCGAGGTTGCCGGCGTACGAAGGCAGATAGTGTGCTGCTCCTTCGACTTCGAGAAACACCGACGTCTTCAGGCCGTGTATTAGACCGACATCGGGTATGTTCAGCGGTTTATTAGCAGGAATCACGTCGAACTGCACCTGCTGTTTCAGTCTATAACCAGGTACATAGGCCTGCACCTTCGCGATCATCTTCTCAATGCTCTCCTTGATGGCTTGCTGATCGGCCATTTCGGAGAGGACGAACACGGTATCTCGCATGATGAGCGGCGGCTCGGCCGGGTTGAGGACGATAATCGCCTTTCCGCGCCGCGCACCGCCAAGCTTCTCAATCGCGCTGCGCGTGGTCTCAGTGAATTCATCAATATTGGCGCGAGTACCAGGACCCGCCGACTTGCTTGCAATCGACGCGACGATTTCCGCGTAGTGAACCTTTGCAACGCTTGAGACAGCCGCAACCATTGGGATGGTGGCTTGGCCACCGCAAGTCACCATGTTCATGTTCGTCGCGTTCTCCGCTTCCAGATTGATGGCGGGAATGACGTATGGACCGATCGCGGCAGGAGTCAGGTCAATCACCTGCACACCGTGCGCCTGCAGCACTTCATTGTGGTGTTTATGTGCTCCGGCGGAAGTCGCGTCGAAGACGATGTCGATATCCTTGAAGACATCGAGGGCCAGCAACCCGGCAATCCCTTCCGCAGTTGTCGCTACGCCCATACGCGATGCGCGCGCGAGGCCGTCTGAGTTGGGATCGACGCCAACCATCGCGCCCATCTCCAGATACTTGCTGTTTCGTATCACCTTGATCATCAGATCGGACCCGATGTTGCCGGACCCGATGATCGCTACTTTTGTCTTGGTCATTGCGTATAACTCCTTTCTAGTGATCAGTTCTGGATGCGTCCGGTGGCCGGAACGGCGGATCGTACGTCTCGAACGAGGTTGCTGAGGGCGAAACCAATGTGTGCCGTGTCAACGCCGATCGCCACGAACCTCGCGCCGCAATCGAGCCAGGTTTTTGCCACCGCTGCCGTCGGTGAGAAGACCCCCGGCGCGATGTTGGCATCGAGGGCATGACTAACCGTCGTGGTAATTGCGGCACGCACCGATTCGTGATCGATTTGTCCGGGCACTCCTAGTGCATGGGACAAGTCGACCGGACCTAGGAAGATGCCGTCGAGGTCCGGGATGTCCATGATGCTGTCAAGTGCTTCCAGCCCTTCCGCGCCTTCAATCATCAGGAGAACGGCGGTTTCACTGTTTGCAGTCTCAAACCAGCGGGGAGAACAACCATAGCCGCCGGCCCGCACCCAGGGATTGGCACCACGCGAACCTTGCGGCGCGAATCGGGCAGCGCGTACTGCTTTCGTTGCCTCTTGCGTTGATCCGATCTGGGGGACCAACACGCCAGCTGCACCAGCATCGAGCGCTGCACCGATGAGAGCGGCGTCGTTGCAGCGCACGCGGACAATCGGAAAAATGCCGTGTGCCCTCGCTGCGAGGATCAGAGCGGGTAGCGTTTCGGTTCCGTAGCTGCCGTGTTCTGTATCGAGAATGATGCCGTCGAAGCCGGATTGGGCTGCGATTTCGACTAGCTCCACCGCCGGGATGATCGAGAAAAGCGCGAGGAACGGCTCGCTTTGGCGAAGACGACGACGAAGATTTGTCTCTCGGTGAGCGGAAGAAGCGGAATCACCGTCATTTCGATAGTCCGCTGTCACGACTGCCCTCCATTTTCTGGAGCTTGAGAGGCAGCTCCCGGCGTGAGCCGGCGTGTTCGGAGCTCCGCGTCGAGAATTCGCGAGTTCGGAATATCCGAAGACCATGTCACGCTGATAAGACTTCCGGCGTGGCGATGAACATGCACCTCGCTAAAATCAACCTTCTCCATATCACACACTCTCCTTGAATCCGTCTGGTTTCGCCCAACCATGCGTGGGTCAATGGTTATGCCAATTCATGGGATTGGTTACACCAATGTAGCGCTTGGTGCGACCACTTGTCAACTACTTGGTTTCCATCTTGCGGCGCAAAAACTCAGGGAAAGGTTGTGCATTGCAGCGCGCTTCTGACTCGGGATTAGAGCCTGGCGGGCGAGCGACAGGTTCGCTGCGCGCCTGATCAAAATTACCGTGCCGGATCGAGGCTGCGGGGGTTTGGAAAGACGATGCGTTGGATCTGTTCGGCCATGGGCGGGCGTTTCCGTCCGCGTAGGCCTGACTGGATCAGACCATGGCTCATCCTGGGTAATCGTGTGCGACGCCGGTTTCCAGTCACCTGAATGCGCGGGGTGGTATTCCTTTTTACGCGGAAAGATCGGGAACTGACGGCCGGACAATTGGCAGGGGTGAGCGATATCGATGCTTTTCTGGTTGAACCAAGACACGTAATGGTGTAACCTTGGTTTCGAGGGCGAGGTGTCGCCATCACCAAACGAACACGGTTACCCCAAAGAGCAAAGGATAAAGATGAAAATCGTTAATTTCACAGTCGACGGCCAGCGTCGACTTGGTTTTCTGCTTGACGACCAGATTGTCGATCCGCTAGCGACCAAGATCGGAGACAAATCGGAGAACAGGACTCTGTTTGCCGATACCTCAAGCTTTATTCGTTCCGGCACGGCTGGCCGGGAAGTGGCGAACGAAATCGTGAGTTCAGGCGAGGGCAGGCATTCGCTTGGTGATGTGCGATTGACCTCGCCGATTTTGCCTTCGACCATTCTCTGCAGTGGTAGTAACTATCACGCGCACAACGCTGAAAAGGTCGGTGCTCCTATCAGCGGCAAAGAACCCGAGTTTTTTGTGATGACATCGGACTGTGTGGTGGGACCCGATGAGCCGATCGTCTACGACCCCGAACTTACCCAGAAGCTCGATTGCGAAACCGAACTGGCTATTGTCATTGGTCGGGAAGGTCGTCACATTCCGGTTGAAAAGGCGCTTGATTACGTCTTCGGCTATACGGTTGCCAACGACGTCACCGCCCGGGACCGGCAGGTTCGCCAATCACCTGAAGGTTTCACGTGGTATGAAGTGGGTCGTGGGAAGGCCTTCGACAGCAGCTCACCGCTAGGACCGTGCATTGTCACTGCCGATGAGATCGGTGATCCACAGACTCTGATGCTGCGTACCCGGATCAATGGAGAGTTGCGTCAATCAAGTCCGACTGCCGACATGATCTGGACGTGCGCGGATCTGATTCATTTCTTCTCGATCAACTTCACCCTGCGCCCCGGCATGGTCATCCTGACCGGAACGCCTGCCGGCACGGCTTGGTCAACTGACGCGGAACTCGGCGGAAAGTGGCAAGGTCAGGAAGGATTGGTCGCGGCGACACGCTATTGCTTGCCCGGTGACGTCATCGAAAATGAAATCGATCGTATTGGCGTTCTGAGGAATGCGGTCGTTCACATCTAAAAATTTTGCGCTGAAGTTTGAGAATAGCCAGATTTCGGCTGTTCGGCGCGTAGGGGCTGTGTTTTTTTAACACGGCCGAAGGTGATGGGAGTTGCAGGTCTAGGGCCGCATTGAGGTTACGCGTAACATTATGCGGCTTCGATCGGCGACATCCGACCTGGACATGGTCTGCATATCGGGCCCGCGGCGTCGGCACGAGGCGGTGAATACCCTTTCGTGCCGCGTTGGCGATGATCGGTGGAACCGGAGTGTCAGGCCGAACTTCGCCCAATCTGAGATGGCAACAGGCAGCGTCACGTTGTAGCGACTTGCCGAACAAGTTAGGAATGCAGAAGTAAAAAACTGATGAATTGATCGACGTTAAACAATTGTGAAATTTCAGTAGGAGACGATGATGCCCGAGACATTTGCCATGCACGAAGGAGCGTTCGGTCGCATTTCGCTGCTGCCATTGCGAACGGGATTGGTTTCCCATGCGCACTCGGAGGCGCATATCGTCTGGTGGCTCGGCGGCGCCGACGCTGAAGCGAGGATAGGCACACAGGTTTTCCGCTTTAGTGAAACGCAAGCGGTTGCGGTCAAGCCATTCGAACAGCACGACGGGAGGGTCTTGTCATCAAGTTCGCCAGCCGTATTCCTTTCGGTATATATCAATAAAGAGTGGTTGGACAAAAGGGCCGCCATCGCCGGTAGGCCATTCATTTTTGTCTCTCCACGTATTGCCGTCAGTCCCGAACTGCGCGCCAGTCTCTGGAAGGTTTTGGACCTGATAATGTTTCACCCGGAGCTGCAAGACAAGATTGAGATCGCGGCTGAGGAGCTCATTAGTGGATCAATTCAGGCGTCGCTGGTTGCACATTCATCAGGTCGTCCGTTGACTGCAGGTGTCCCGCTGCTCAGTCGTAAATTGAGACGGGCGATAGTGCTCATGCGCGAAAGAGTTGATGTACGTACTACTATTGACGAGATTGCGAACGAAGCAGGACTATCGAGAGCACGACTGTTTGCACTATTTCGCGATCAACTCAACACTACACCTCAGGTGTTTTGGAGCGCAATTCGCCTTGAGGAGGCTATCCGCAAGCTAGTGGTCGGAGATGTACCCTTGATAAACGTTGCCGACGAACTGGGATTCTCTGCAGCTAGCAATTTTTCGCGCTTTTTTAAAGAGCATACCGGAGTTTCACCTTCTGACTATAGGCGTGCAGCGACAGCCCCGCGTGCTGGTATGGCTTGCGACGCCGTCGGAAAATTGCTGTATTTCGCGAACGAAAAATTCGCATAAGCGTCTCGATTTTGCTTGAAATTCTGTAACAGTCTTTTCCGCATCATGGCGTTTATCCAGAACGTTCGCATATCTAATATATAAGCGCTAGATCATGAACAACTATGTTCGTGGCAAAGCCGAAAATGCGGAGCTTAGTTATCTTGAAAGTCCTTATGCAAGCCATTGTTGTTGCCAGCGCATTCGCCATTTCAGGCGCTTCGTTCGCGCAATCAAATGGACCTCTCACTCGGGCGCAGGTTCGCGCCGAGTTAGATGAGCTTGAACAAACTGGCTGGCGTCCAGGCCAGGATCGAACTACTTATCCGGCCAATATCTTGGCCGCTGAAGCAAAGGTGGCTGAAAAAAGACGTTTGGCGGGGACCGGCGGCGATATGAACGGTTCGTCGGAATCTGGGCCTTCAGCAATTTCGAAATCTAACTAGGACGCGTGATACCGAGATCCATTGCGTTTTAGTTTCGGACGCCTGGTGAGGATGCCAAAAGTATCCGACCTGAGCACGTGGTCTGGGACGCGCGGTACCCCTGCGCGTATTCCATCTGAAGCGAGTGACGCACTGCCGCAACAGCCAGTAAGCTGTGAGGCCCGAAATGCACGGTACGTGATTCCTTATGCCTGTGTCATCGCGTGAACTTTCTTCATTAAAAAACTTCAAGCATGCGAAACAATCAACTTTCCAGCAGCACTTTCCAGAAAAGCCGGGTCGTCGTAGTGGGTGGCACCTCAGGAATTGGCTTTGCTGTGGCCGAAGCTGCGGCGCAGGTCGGAGCCGAGGTTATCATCGCATCGAGCAACTCGGAACGCGTCGCGGCTGCACTGCATCGACTGCCTTCGGGCGCTTGCGGAGAGGTGCTTGACTTCACCGACGAGGCACAGGTATGCGCATTTTTTGCACGCGTAGGGGATTTCGATCACCTTGTCTATACTGCCGGTGAAACCCTGCTGCTGAAAAACCTCGCTGATGTAAGCATCGACGAAGCGCAGCGAGCTTTCGAAGTGCGCTACTGGGGCGCGCTCAAGGCGGTAAAATACGGGGCTTCCCGGATTCGCACGGGTGGCTCGATCACACTCACAAGTGGAGTGGCGTCGTCGCGTCCGCTGCCTGCCTGGACGATTCCGTCAAGCATCCTTGGTGCAATTGAATCATTGACTCGCACCTTGGCCGTCGAGCTTGCGCCATTGCGTGTCAATGCCGTGGCGCCCGGCGTCTTGCGCACGGCCTTGTGGGGCAATATGAGTGAAGCTGACCGCAATGGTCTTTTTGATCACATCGCCGAAAAGATGCCCGTACGAAGGGTCGGAGAGGCAAACGACGTTGCTCAATCGTATCTTTATCTGATGCAGCAGGGCTTTAGCACGGGCCAGGTCATTATTGTCGACGGTGGCCACGTGCTGGTCTAAGCGACGAAAACGCATCTCGATTACGCGTTGTCGTCGACGAGGGCCGGTATTCGCACCGTACCCGACAGTGCCATTCCGACGTCGAAATGAAGTCGATGCGACCTGAAAAAGCGCCTGAATTTCAGCAGCGTGGTCGCGTCTTCAAGGCCTTCGTCCGACAGGCCGTACCACTGTCGCAGAAAGTAGATCCGCAGCATTCGCTCCAACCCGACCGGCGGGCGGTCGTGCTCGCTGGTCGGATAGTTTGGCCCAACTGCCTACAGCAGGCGCCGCTACGGCGCCATGTTGCCCATCTCAGCAGGAAAGCGCTGACGCTTCGTCACGCGCTTCTTGCCCAGGCTTTCCGCTTCTGCAAAACGATCTGCCGCTTTATAGGCATCGGCGCGTTTCCGCGAGTTTCTTTCTACAACGTCCTCGGCCTCTCCAGCGATGACTGCCGAGCCTGATTAATGAGTGTGTTTCTCGCTGTTGCCGAGGCAGCAATGAATGCAAACGTAAAAAAATCACTGACCGATCAAAACCTCTTTTCGATGGCTTGTGACGATGTCTTAACACGCACAGCCAGCCTCATCCGGTTTAGAAAATACCGGGAAAATGACTCGGTTTTGTATCAGGGAGACTCTCGCTCGCTACTCGTATTGGCGATTACCGGACAATTGCGCGTCTCGATCGTTTCTGAAGAAGGAACGGAGGTACCGCTGCGGGTGATTAATCCTGGCAATATGGTGGGCGCAATTGCAATACTCCACAACTCACTCAGTTCCGCAAGCGTCATGGCAGTTAAGGCCATCACGGTTGGCATCCTCAAGCGGTCTGATGCGCAAGAATTGCTCGACGATCCCAGCGTCTCAATAAAGCTCAGCGGCATCCTGTCTTCCGAGCTTCGTCGCATGGTCAAGCTTCAATCTTCCCCCTGTCACTCAAGGGCCGGCGCCCGAGTCTCTGCGGTGATAGAGGCCGCGACTATCGCCGCAAAAGGCAACGATTCCACATTTATTGACCTCCCGAATCAAATGACTATTGCCGCAATGGCTAGAGTCAGCAAAGAGACGGTGTCTCGAGTTATAAAATCGCTTGTGCACAAGGGCGTAATTTCGAAAGAAGGACGTCGGATTCGTGTGCATAACGCCGCCGCATTACACACGCTCGCAACACAATAAAGTATCCTCACCGACGATTTGCTGTCCCAAAAGCTTCATCCGTCGGGCCCGGCATGATTTCTTTAACGACAAGGATTTGAAATGATCAGCTATCTTCAAGAGAGCAAAAGCGCCGTACGCAAGTCAGTCACAGCATCATCGCTGATGAACATGAAACTAGCCGGCGAGAAAATTGCGATGCTGACTTGCTACGACGCAAGCTTTGCTTCGATGATGGACCGCTGTGGAATCGATATGCTGCTGATTGGGGACTCGCTGGGCAACGTGTTGCAAGGCCACACCACGACCCTACCAGTTACCCTCGAAGATGTTATGTATCACACAGCGTGCGTTTCCCGCGGGAATCGATCTGCTTTGGTAGCCGCCGATATGCCCTTCGGCACTTATGGAACACCCGAGTCTGCGTTTGAACATGCAGTGAAATTGATGCAGGCGGGTGCGCAAATGGTCAAGCTTGAAGGTGGTGCCTGGTTGGCCGCTACCGTCAAATTTTTAACGGAGCGCGGCATACCGGTGTTCGCCCACCTCGGATTGACACCACAATCGGTTCACCGTCTCGGAGGTTTCAAGGTTCAGGGAAAGAAAGCGGAGGATGTCGAACAGTTGAAAGCGGATGCGCTGGCACTCCAGGAGGCGGGCGCATCACTGCTGCTGCTTGAAGCGATCCCGGCGTCGGTGGGCAAGGAATTGACTGACCTGCTTCAAATACCGACTATCGGAATCGGCGCCGGCCCTGACTGTTCTGGTCAGGTTCTCGTAATGCACGACATGTTGGGTATATTCCCCGGCAAGACCGCTCGCTTCGTGCGTAACTTTATGGATCGAATGCCGAGTATTGAAGCCGCTATCAGCGCCTATATCAAGGCTGTAAAGTCGAGCGAGTTCCCTGCACCCGAACACTGCTTTTAGTCTCCGTTCGGGATATTTCAGTCTCCCTGTTACCAGCCGACACAGCACCAACCAGGCTGCAGTCGCAGGCCCTCATGGCAGGAATCAAAGACTGATCATGCTGGCATTGGCGGCATAGATCCACCATGAGGCCAATCGTAGCGCGTCCGGATCGCTGTGGTTTAGTCTGTATCGTGAATTGCCTGCCTGATCCACGCCGTAAAGGCATCCATCGTGACCCGTGTTCGCGTCGGCAGATGTCGATCTCGCCGGTAGAGAATCGACACCTCGGGTGCCAGTGTCTCCCACGCCGTCAACACGCGCACGAGCTTTCCTTCGCGTAGTGCGGATGCTGCGAGACAGGACAGGCTTTGCACGATTCCCATGCCCGCTATTGCCAACTGTAACCGGGCATCCGAATCGCTAACGGACAAGACGGTTGCAGGGAAGTGTTCTATCCGCTTGCCGTTCTTCTCGAATTCCCACTCGAGGCGAGCGCCAGGCTGCGGCAACAGAAAGTCAATTAGACGGTGCTTAGAAAGATCTTCAGGGCGCTTTGGTTTTCCCATCTGTCGCAGATATTCTGGAGAGGCCACCGTCACGCGTCTCGGGCGACCCAGCGGCCGCATCACCATGTCCTGGCTCTCCAGGCCTCCGATACGGACCGCGAAATCGATCCCGTCGCGTACGAAATCGCTCCGGTGGTCACTCATCACCAGTTCGACATGAATCTGCGGATGCTGTTCGATCCACTGTGGCAGGCGAGCAATGAGGATCGAGCGAGCAATCGAGATATTCGCACTGACCCGAACCCGGCCCGCGAACGCCGCCTGGGAGCCAGTAAGTGAAGATTCGATTTCATCCAGCTCGCCGAGTATGCGGCGACAAACCTCGTAGTAACGGATCCCAGCCTCGGTTGGGGCGACCGCGCGGGTCGTTCTGGCCAGCAGCTGCAAACCGAGAACTTCCTCGAGGCGGGCCATCCGGTCAGTCGCGTTGGATGAAGACATGTCCAGGGACTGAGCGGCTTTTCCGAAAGAACCCATTTCCACGATTCGCACAAACAGGCGTATGGCCGCCAGTTGATCAATACGCATTGAATTTCTCGCTCGAACCGAAAAGAGTCTTCGCATATTACGCTCTAGACGATTTCCGGTCGAATCATTATTGTGTGTTGTTTTCGACAAACTAGAGGTCTGCACCATGAACTACTGCATATTCGGCCGGACTGGTCTGCGCATTTCCAGGCTCACGCTTGGCGCGATGACATTCGGCACAGGCGAAGGTGTCTGGGCTTCAATCGCGGGCCTGAACCGTGAGCAGGCGGCACGTCTTGTTGGCCTCGCGTTGGATCAGGGCGTGAATCTGATCGATACTGCCGATGCCTATTCTCAAGGGCAATCGGAGGTAGTGGTCGGACAGGTTCTTGCCGATCTGGGTCTCGACGAATCTCGCATGCTCGTCGCTACGAAGGTCCGCCTGCGCACCGGCGTTGGCCCCAATCAGGTAGGACTTGGCCGTTCACATATCATACGTACAGTCGAGACCAGTCTGAAACGGCTCGGTCGCGATCACATTGATCTGCTCCAGCTCCACGATCGCGATGCCCTGACGCCACTTGACGAGACGATACGTGCGCTCGACGACCTTGTCACGCAGGGCAAGGTCCGGCATATTGGCGTGTGCAATTTCAGCGCATCAGAAATCGAGCGCGTACAGGAGATTGCGTCGCAGCACTGGCTGAATGTCGCCAGCAACCAGATCCACTACTCACTGGCGGTACGCGATATCGAGCACGAGGTTGCCCCCGTCGCGCGACAGCATGATATGGCGTTGATGGTCTGGAGTCCGCTGTCTGGTGGCTACTTGAGTGGAAAATACACCGCACAGAACGGCGAGCCCGCAAAAGGGCGGCGCACAAACCTCAATTTTCCACCGATCGACCCTCGCAAGGTTGACCCGATCGTTGAGGAACTGCGCGTGGTTGCCAGCGCTCTCAACTCTACACCTGCGCAGGTCGCACTCGCATGGCTGTTAGGGCGCGAAGAGGTTGCAACTGTGATTGTCGGCGCGAGTTCTGAGGCACAACTGACCGCCAATCTGCACGCTGGTGAACTTACTCTGCCGACAGAGCTCCGCGAGCAGCTTGATCGTGTGTCGCAGCCTGACGTACCGTATCCGCACTGGATGCAACGCTTCCATGACCGGGACAGATTCTGACAGCTGCCCTAAACCCTAGTAGTGGCCGGCGTTTTATTCCGGTCACTCACCGGACAATCCTTTGAACTTGAGAAACATATTCCGTGCCGTCGTTCGCTTGATCAATGCGTGTGCCGCTTTCTTGGAAGACATCGCCTTGTTGGGGTGGGGTGGCGAGCGCATCGACGGTTACTTCGCCTCAGATCGGATCATCAATTGCAAAATAAGACAGGCTCGTGTTGCTCGTAGTCCCAGTGGTGCACGACAGGCCCTGTCTGCGCGACGAGTCAATCGTCGGATTGGAAAAGCGGCGCTTTCAAAAGGCACGCGCGCCGTCCGGCGCCAGGGTCATGAGCTACGACAGCATGAGGTGAGATTGGCGAGATCATCACACTTCGTCTGCCGGCTGCAAGAAGGGGGGAAGGGTCTCTAGCAGCGTGTCTATCACGACTCGCAACTTGTACGGCAGGTAGCGAGTCCGGGACCAGACAGCGTGCAGCGGGACCTTGATTGACGAGGCTTCACTAAGGACACGGACGAGCGCTCCCGATTGCAAGTGCTCGTTCACTAGCCAATACGGGACGTGTGCAAGTCCAGCACCATCGACAGCAGCGGCAGCGATCGCACCGATGTCGTCGAATCCAATCTTATGCGCGATCTCCATCTCCACCGTACGCCCGGTGGCGTCCGTCAGTGTCCATGGGAATGCCCGACCCCCGCGCATATAGTTGATGCCCTGGTGTGCGGCGAGACCGGCAAGATCACGCGGCGTTCCGTGGCTATCGAGGTAGGTTGGTGACGCACAGAGAACCATGGGCTGCTCGCCAAGGCGGCGTGCCACAATGGAATCGCTGTCCGCCAGGAGACCGCTGCGGATTGCCAGATCGATGCCGTCGTCGACGAAGTCGACCAGGCGATCAGTGAAGATTCCCTCAAGCTGGAGTCGCGGGAAGCGTTTGCCTAGTCGTAGCAAAATCGGCGTCACGTGCAAACGACCAAAAACTACCGGCGCGCTTACCCGTACCCGACCTGCCGGCTCGTTTCGGCCCGCTTCGAGGATGTGTTGTGCGGTGTCCAGCTCCTCCAGTGCACGGGCACAACGCTCGTAGAAGACCTGACCATCGTCAGTCAGGCTCTGGCTGCGCGTTGTTCGCACGAAGAGCCGCGTCCCTAGCCGCGCCTCAAGACGGGCGATTGATTTACCCACTGCTGAGCGGGTCAGTCTCAATCGCTCCGCCGCTTGCGCGAAGCTTCCCGCTTCTACCGCCGCCACGAAGGCGCTAATTCCGGCAAGCCGGTCATGTGAGACAGGTTGCACCTATTGGTTCCATTTTATCTGCATGCTGCCGATTAATATGAAGCACTCCGTAGTCCAAATAATCAGTATCCTGCGCCTGTCATCATCTTAATACGGAAGAACACTATGCCACTCTCGATGCAACGCTGGCAACTGGCGAAGTATGGCTGCGAAAATCTGCAACTCGCTGAAGTCGCTGTGCCGGTGCCCGGCCCGGAGCAGGTGCTGGTGAAGGTGCAAGCCATTGCTCTGAACTACCGTGATCTGCTGATTATCCGGGATGGAATGGGCATGCCATTGCAGCTGCCCCTCGTGCCTGCTTCCGACATGAGCGGTGAGGTTATTGCTGTGGGACCGAACGTCACTAGCTTCGCGGCGGGCGACAAGGTGATCAACACTTTCTTCTCCGGCTGGGTCGACGGCGTTCAGCCGCACGCCAGCGTGATGTTCGGCGCACCGGGGCCAGGTATGTTGTCCGAATATGTTGTGCTAGACGAGGACTCGCTTGTGCTGGCACCGCGTTCGTTGAATGCGGTTCAAGCAAGTACACTCACCTGCGCCGGCCTGACTGCGTGGTTTGCACTGACCGAGAATGCGTCGACGCGTCCAGGCGACACCGTGGTTGTGATCGGAACCGGCGGCGTCGCACTGTTCGCGGTGCAGATCGCGCGAGCCCAAGGTGCAAGGGTCGTCGTGATTTCCGGCAACGATGACAAGCTGGAACGCGTCAAGCATCTGGGCGCTGCATATGGCATCAATCGCAAGCAGACGCCGGACTGGGCGGCAGCGGTACGTGCGATCACTGGTGGACGCGGGGCCGACCACGTTGTTGAGCTGGCAGGTGGAGATAACTTCGGCCAGTCGATGGCAGCATTGACCCAAGGTGGCCGTATATCGGTGATCGGTAATCTGCAGGGAAACGAGTTGCGGACCTCCGTCTTTCCGCTTCTGCAGGCTCGCGTCACGGTGCAGGGCATCGCGGTCGGGCCGCGGCGCGCGCTGGAAGATCTCGTCCGCGCAGTTGACTGGCAGGAACTGAAACCCGCGGTCGAGAAAACGTATCCGTTTGAACAGCTCCCGGCGGCACTAGACCACCTGGAACGAGGCTCGTTCGGTAAGCTCGTAGTAACCGGCCCAGGACTGTGAGTTCTAACAGTACGCTTGCTACAAGGCAGGTGCTGGGATGGAACGCTTGTGGTAGACGCCATCCTTCATCACGACCTTGATATTGTCGCGGTCCTGGAGA
>NZ_JBNDMK010000050.1:0-21509 GCF_050436545.1 Paraburkholderia sp. GAS41 | reverse complement strand
TTCGATCCTGCTGCCTTTGACCTCCAGGGCGTCAACGAACGCCTCTTCGAGATCAAATTCTGATCGTCAAGACGGCCACCAAATGTCGCTTACGAATATGGCGTCTCGATGATCGAATTCGCTCAGACGCAAAGGTTGCTGCTAGCAAAGCGCCTCCTGACTGACACACGTTTGCCCGTCACGACAGTGGCATTGACAGCAGGGTTCGGCAGCATCCGGAGGTTCAACGACCTGTTTCTGAAACAGTATGGTTTGAATCCACTTCGATTCCGGAAGGAGATCGACTCTCATCCACAGGAAACCATCACCTTTTCGCTGGGATACAGGCCGCCTTTTTCCTGGTCAGGCGTGCTTGCATTTCTCGCGCATCGGCAAATCGACGGCGTTGAGCACATTGGCGACGACTCCTATGCCAGAGTCATCGAGCTAAAACGAGGTAGCCAGAACATAGCGGGCTGGATCAGCGTAACGCACGCACCACAACGGTACGCGATCGACGTTAAGGTTTCTATATCCCTGACGCCGGTCATCGCACCGGTTCTCGGCCGAGTTCGACGAATGTTCGACCTTTCCGCTCGACCGGACCTCATCGACATGCACCTAGGCGATCTGGCCGCTGAGTTACCAGGTATGCGGGTTCCCGGCACCTTCGATGGTTTCGAGGTTGCGGCACGCGCTATTGTCGGACAGCAAATCTCCGTTTCAAATGCACGAACGATCTTGTCGCGTGTAGCTGACCGTTTTGGGACGAAATTCGCAGGCCCCTTCGACTTAACGACGACGTTTCCTTCGGCAACGGTGTTCACTGACATCCCGGTCACAGCACTTCAGGAGGCAGGCATCACACGCATCCGGGCAGAAGCAATCATTGCCATCGCGAAGGAAGTATCCGCCGGTCGGATTGTTTTGGAACCGTTGGCACCGCTGGACGAGACGCTCGCCTCGCTGAGGAGTATCCGAGGAGTTGGCGAATGGACGGTCCAGTACATCGCTATGCGCTCGCTGGCATGGCCCAATGCATTCCCCGACGGCGATGCCGTACTGAAGAAGCAGCTAGGCTATTCGAGCGCACCAGCACTTAACCAACACGCCCAACGATGGCAACCGTGGCGAGCCTATGCAACGTTGCACGTTTGGCGTCGTCACGAAGCGCAACGCGAATAACCCCGGTCTGCCGAGTTCGCGGCGCGTAGAGCGACGCTGTCTCGGACGCCCCGGGTCAGGCGATTTTTAACGGCCCCGATCTCCATCGCGACGAAGCATTGTCGCGCGATTCACTCGTGCACCCGCCACTCCCAGCCTTGCAGAAGTGACGGATGCAAGCGCCTATTACTATTCAACCACTGGATTGCCATACTCAATGAACGTAATCGAACTGCTCGCGCTTGCTGCTATCTGGGGTGCATCGTTTCTGTTTATGCGTGTGGCGGCACCGGAACTCGGACCGATCCCTCTAATCGCGTTACGCGTCACAATTGCGGCAATCGTTCTGGCGCCAGGGCTTCGATCGGCAACAGCACGTAGCCAGTTTAGATCCAAAGCGTGGCCGTTGATTGTCGTGGGCGTGACCAACTCTGCCGTACCGTTTTGTCTGCTGGCATATTCGACTCTCTATGTGAACGCGGGCGTTGATTCGATCTTGAACGCGACGACCCCACTCTGGGCTGCACTAATTGCGGTCGCTGGTTTCGGAGGATCAATGCGATTTGGGCAGGCTGTCGGGTTGATGCTTGGGCTTGGGGGCGTCGTGATTCTGGCGTGGGGCACCCTCATCGGCGGTGCCAGCGCTCTCCCGCTCGCGATCGGTGCTGCGCTGCTCGCGACTTTGTTCTACGGATTTGCGGTTAACTATTCCAAACGTCATCTGGCGGGCGTGAATCCGTTCGTTATCGCTTTTGGCAGTCAACTGTTTGCCTCAATCTTGCTGATCCCACTCGCGCTGTTTTTTTGGCCAAAGCACGCCGTCGCGCCGTCGACCTGGGCATGCGTCGCAGCACTCGGCGTGGTATGTACCGGCTTTGCGTACGTGTTGTTTTTCAGGCTGGTTGAACGTGTCAGTGCCGCATACGCTGCGTCTGTCACTTTTCTTATCCCTATCTTTGGAATGGTCTGGGGTGCCGTTTTCCTGGGGGAGGCGATCACATCGGTGATGATCGCTGGATGTGCGATCGTGCTCTTCGGAACAGCTTTGGCGAGCGGAAAGCTCGGGTGGATGCTTGCCCGCAGCGAATGACCGTCCGCTTTGGAGGGCTGCATTGGACCGTTGTGGGTCGACTGCGGCCTGGTGCGGCCGATCTGTGCCCGACCACTTGCGCCGGTCAACGTCGGACCGGGGTCGGCCATGAAGGGACATTCCCGCCAACCGTGAAGATCGTGTTTGGGCGGCCGCTTCATAACTCGGAACGGCCGTTAGTCGATTCTGTTCCCGGTGAGCCGAAACCAGAGGGCGGTCCGCCGATTGAAATCGATGTGCGACAATCATCGGAGATCGCGATTGCGAGAACCGCCCGGCCAGCACGGGCTCCTCCCCGCGGCTAACAATAGCATTACCCGCGATTGCGTAAATTGAAGGCTCATTCCTTTCGCTATGAAAGAAGTGACCTTTTTACCTGACAACACGAGTGTTCTCTATGGCAGAGGATTCCGGGTATATGCTAGAGCCGCTTCTCGAGGAGGCGGACTTCACCCTTTACCGCGGGAAGGAACTCGGCAAACAGACGCCGATCCTGGCGCTGGCGGTTACCGCTCAACCGCCGTCGCCCCAGAACCTCCGGCGGCTCGAACACGCATGGTCGCTCGCGACCGAACTCGATGCAGCGTGGGCCGCTCAGCCGCTCGCGCTGACCCGTCACCAGGGCCGAGCGATCCTCATACTTAAGGATCCAGGGGGCGAACCGCTACATCAGGTTATCGATCAGCATAAGCAACACCCGCTCGACCTGACCCGCCTCCTGCGCATCGCCATCGGTCTGGCGTCGGCGCTGAGCCTGGTCCACCGGCAAGGCCTCGTCCATAAGGACATCAAGCCGGCGAACGTCCTCGTCGACGACGCCGGTCGCGTGTGGCTCACCGGCTTCGGCATCGCGTCCCGTCTTCCCCGCGAGCGCATGCCACCTGTGCCACCTGAAATAATTGCCGGCACACTGGCCTACATGTCGCCTGAACAGACCGGGCGGATGAACCGCTCGGTAGATTCCCGCAGCGATCTATATTCCCTGGGTGTCACGCTATACGAACTATTGACTGGCAACCTCCCATTCACCGGCTCCGATCCGATGGAGTGGGTGCATTGCCATATCGCCAGACAGCCACGTTCGCCCGCAGAGCAGACGCCAGATATCCCTCTTCCCGTCTCGTGCGTCATCATGAAGTTGCTCGCCAAGACCGCCGAAGAGCGATACCAGACAGCGGTGGGCGTGGAGCGCGATCTGCAGCGGTGTCTCGAAAAATGGGAATCGTTTGGGCGCGTCGATGCGTTCTTGCCGGGCGAGCACGACACGCCGGACCAGTTGTTGATTCCCGAGAAACTGTACGGACGGGCATCCGAGATCAACACGCTGTTGGCATCTTTCGACCGTGTCATGGGCGGAGGCAGGCCTGAACTTGTTCTGGTGTCCGGCTATTCGGGTATCGGTAAGTCTGCTGTCGTCAATGAACTGCATAAGCCACTTGTCCCGCCCCGAGGCCTCTTTGCTTCTGGAAAGTTCGACCAGTACAAGCGCGACATCCCATATGCGACGCTCGCGCAGGCGTTTCAGAGCCTTATCCGTCCGATTCTCGCGAAGAACCAGGAAGAGGTGGACCGCTGGTGCGACGCAATCCGTGAGGCGCTCGGTCCGAACGGTCAGCTCATGGTGGATCTGATCCCTGTGTTGAAACTCATTATCGGCGAGCAGCCGCCGGTCGCAGAACTGTCGCCGGCAGATGCGCAGAGTCGTTTCCAGCTCGTATTTCGCCGGTTCATCGGTGCATTCACGCGGGAGCATCCACTCGCGCTCTTCCTCGACGATCTGCAATGGCTCGACGCCGCTACGCTGGATTTGATGGAAGATCTGCTCACGCATCCGGACGTGAAAGACCTGATGCTGATTGGCGCCTACCGTGATAACGAAGTGACTGCCACGCATCCGCTGACGCGTAAGCTGGCAAGCATCCGCCAGGCTGGTGCGATCGTGCATGACGTCGTACTTGCGCCATTGACGCGTGAAGACCTGGAAGAGTTACTTGGAGATGGCCTTCATTGTGAAAGGGAACGCGTCCACCTTTTGGCGAAACTGGTCGAAGAGAAGACCACCGGCAACCCATTTTTCGCCATTCAATTCATCTCCGCGCTGTTCGAGGAAGGATTGCTCGTCTTCGATCACGACGAGGGTCAATGGTGCTGGGACCTGGGCCGCATCCACGCCAAGGCTTACACGGACAACGTCGTGGACCTCATGGTTGGGAAATTGAGCCGTCTGTCCACCGAGACGCAAAAAGCATTGCAGCAGCTCGCATGTCTCGGCAACAGCGCCGACTTCGTCACGCTTCGCACTGTGTACCAGGACACGAGCGAAGAGATGTATGAGCAACTTTGGGAAGCAGTCCGAACGGGACTGATTATCCGTTCCGAAGACTCCTACCGGTTTCTTCACGACCGTGTGCAGGAAGCCGCCTACTCGCTCATCCCTGAACAATTACGGGCAAAGGAACATCTGCGAATCGGTACCTTGATGGCGTCACACACGGCTCCGGACAAACTCGAGGAAGGCATCTTCGAGATCGTCAATCAACTCAACCGGGGTGCCCATCTGGTCACGTCGACTGCGGAACGCGAACGCATTGCGCAACTGAATCTCATCGCGGGTAGACGCGCCAAGATCTCGACGGCGTACGCCTCGGCACTCAAGTACCTCCGCGCAGGGCGCAGATTGCTGACGGACGAGGCCTGGGATCGCAACTACGAGCTTGTCTTTCCGATCGAGCATCTGCTTGCCGCATGCGAATTGCTGACTGCTGACATGGCTGGCTCGGAAAGCCGTCTTTCCATGCTGGCCGAACGGGCGAACACTGCCCACGATACTGCGCTGGTCGCCCATTCGCGCCTGACGCTCTATAACCTGCTGGGTCGCGGCGACCGTGGGATGGATGTATTCGTCGAATACCAGCGAGGGCGTGGCAAAGACTGGTCGCCCCATCCCACGGATGAGCAAGTATCGAAGGAATACGAACAGATCTGGGTCTTACTTGGGACGAGGCAAATCAACGAACTCATTGATCTGCCCGAGATCACCGATCCGGATGTACTCGACGTTCTGGATGTTTTCACGGAGGCTGTACTCACGGCGCAATTCACCGATGAGAACCTTCTCGCGCTCGTGCTGTGCCGGATACTTACCCTTAGCCTTGAGCATGGCAACAGCGACGCATCGTGCTTCGCGTATGTATGCTTCGGCATGATCGCCGGACCTCATTTCGGGAACTACGAGGCCGGATTTCAGTTCGGAAAGCTAGGCTACGATCTCGTGGAGAAGCACGGATGGCATCGCTATCAGGCGCGCGTCTATATGCGCTTCGGCAGCTGTGTCATCCCATGGAAGCGACATGCCAGGAGCGGACAACAACTCATACGGCGTGCGTTCGACGCGGCAAACAGAATCGGCGACCTGAGTTTTGGCGCGTTTAGCTGCCACCACCTGAACACCAATCTGCTTGCAACGGGAGAGCCGTTAACCGAGGTGCAGCGTGAAGCAGAGGCCGGCCTCGAATTTGCGAAGAAAGTCCGGTTCGGCCGCCTCATTGACCAGATTGCCACGCAGCTCGCGTTTGTGCGGACATTGCGCGGCCTGACAACGCAGTTCGGATCCTTTAATGACGACCAGTTTGACGAGGTTCAGTTCGAAGCGCAATTTTCAAGCAACGCCTCTCTGGCGACGCGGGAGTGTTTTTACTGGATACGTAAATTACAGGCCCATTTCTTTGCTGGCGATAATGTTTCTGCGGTCGAGGCGTCGCTCAACGCCGAACGTCTTCTCTGGTCAGTGCACTCCTACTTTGAAGTGGCGGAGTATTACTTTTACGCCGGGCTCGCCCGGGCCGGCGCTTACGATTCTGCCGCTGGAGACTCACGACCGGCGCACTACGAAGCTCTGGCCAATCATCACAGGCAGCTTGCTGTATGGGCGAAGAATTGCCCAGAAAACTTTGAAACCCGGGCCGCACTGGTGGGCGCGGAAGTCGCCCGGATCCAGGGGCGCGACCTCGACGCCATGCGCCTCTACGAGCAGGCTATCCGCTCCGCGCAAGCGAACGGTCTTGTGCACAACGCAGCCGTCGCCAACGAGCTTGCAGGACGTTTTTTCCTGGCCGACGGTATCGAAAGCGCGGGCTACTTCTATCTCCGCAACGCGCGTCAGTGCTACGACGGTTGGGGTGCCCGCGGCAAAGTAAAACAACTTGACGAACTCTATCCGAATCTGCGCCGGGAGCGAACGCCAGGTTCCGCAGCCGCGATTATTGAGCCGACCGGGCACTTGGATGTCGAGACTGTTGTCAAAGCTTCGCAGACACTTTCCAGTGAGATGATCCTTCCCAGTCTGATCGAGAAGCTGGTACGACTCGCGGTCGAGAACGCAGGGGCTAGTCGGGCTCTGCTCATCCTCCTTCAGCGCGGCGTGCAGGGCGGTGAGCCCCGGATCGAAGCGGAAGCGATCAGTGGACCGGGCCGTATCGAGGTTGCAGTTCGTCAAGCCACGATCACGCCGTCCGACCTCCCGCAATCCGCGCTGCAATATGTCACCCGGACACAGGAGTGCGTGCTCCTCGACGACGCCTCGGCCGATAGCGTGTATTCAAAAGACGAATATGTCCGGCGTGAGGGTTCGCGCTCCGTACTTTGCGTGCCCATCGTCAGGCAGGCAAAGCTTGTCGGCGCGCTTTATCTGGAGAATAGCCTTGCGCCATGTATCTTCACGTCAGACCGGGTTGCCCTTCTGCAGTTACTGGCTTCGCAAGCCGCCATTTCACTGGAAAATGCGCACCTCTATTCGGACCTGCAACTCCAGGCCGGACTGCTGCAGCGACTTCCTGTATCCGCTTGGACGCTCAAGCCTGATGGGACACCGGACTTCGTGAATCAAGTCTGGCTTGACTATTCCGGCCAGACTCTCGATTTCGTCCGGTCGCATCCGGAGGCCTGGATGACCGCAGTCCACCCCGAGGACCGCGAAGCGGCATCGAGAGCCTTTTGGAGCGGAGTGCGCTCGGGACAAGGTTTCGCAATAGAAACCCGCTCCCTGCGCGCTCAGGACGGAATCTATCGCTGGCATCTCCAGCAAGCTGTGGTCTTGCGTGATGTTGAAGGAAAGGTTTTGAAATTCATTGGTACCACCACCGACATCGACGAGCAGAAGCGTGCTGAAGACGCGCTACGTCAATCGCAAGCCGATCTCGCACGGATCAACCGGGTGACAACCATGGGAGAGCTGACGGCTTCGCTCGCGCATGAAATCATTCAACCGATCGCAGGTGCTATCGCCAACGCAAATGCCTGCCGGCGATGGCTTGAACGCGATGATCCGGATCTCGGCCAGGCGCGCTCGGCAGTCGCCAATATCGTGAGAGACGGACAACGCGCTGCGGAGATCATCGCCAGGATCCGCGCGCAATTCGAGAAGGGTGCCCTGAATCAGGAGGTCGTCGAGGTCAACGAGATTGTGCGGGAAACCGTGGTTCTCCTGCGCGGCGAGGCAGCGCGATACGACATATCGGTCCGCACAGAACTGGCAGCCGTTCTCCCACAGATTGTCGGAGACCGCGTTCAGTTGCAGCAGGTCGCGATGAACCTGATCGTCAACAGCATCGAAGCGATGAAGGATGTTGATGGAATCCGGGAGATGGTCATCAGGTCGCAGCGTGCCGAACACGGGCAGATTCTCGTGTCTGTCAGTGATACCGGCATGGGCGTTCCGCCGCAGCTCGCGGAACAGATTTTCAATCCGTTCTTTACAACCAAGTCCCACGGCACCGGCATGGGGCTTCGCATCTGCCGCTCAATCGTCGAGTCGCATGGTGGGTGCTTATGCATGACCGGCACGCCTGGGCGTGGCGCGGTCTTTCAGTTCACCCTGCCCGTTGCGGTTGCCAACCGAAATTAATTAACTTCTATCAAGCGGTCAGACCGCACTCACGTGCGAGCAGTCGTGCGTTCGCTTCCAACTGTGAGGCGCCCTTGAAATCCAAATAGGATACGGGCTCGCGCCGGGGTGAAGAGTCGCTTATTTCATTCGCCCAGCGTCGCCTGAAAATGGTGCCTGACAGCACGGCGACCACTGAACGCTCCACCCGAGTGTCCGTTACTTGCTGATTGTGTTTGCAAGGACTTCCCCCGAAAGTCAAGATCGGGGTGAGGTTGGTTGGCGTCGGCGAATCCACGGCGCCAACGTGCTGGTGGTCCAGTTGGTTGGGAGGTCATATCATTTTTCCGTTGTCAGCTAAGGCTCGCGGTTCGAAGCAATACCAGGAACAGACTGCGTCTTTGCAAACGGCCTTGTTGCCCGAAACGTATCGGGCGGGCCACGATATTAGCCGCACAGGAGAACCCTATTTGAAAACCGGCGAACTGGCGCGCAGTGATACGCCGCGCGCGATGATGACTCGCCAACAGAATCGTCGGGTTCTTCTCCCGTTCGGTCCGACCTCGTCTTGCTATCGCGTCGAGCAGTAGTTGGGTCTCACGCTAACCGGGTCACGCCACTGCGGGCGGTAACGGCGGATGCATGGGATGCCGTTGCCACGCATCGGCGTCGTAGTGTTCGTTCTTTGCGAGCATCGCCCACAGCATCCGGGCATGCTTGTTGGCAATCGCAATCAGCGTCTTGTGATAGCCCTTGCGTTCGTGGAGCTGTCTGATCCACTGTTGTAGCCGGCTTGCGTGCGTGGGGTCCGCACGCAACGCCGACTGCAACGTACTTCGGGCGCCCTGAACAAGCAGCGTGCGCAGATAGACGTTGCCGCGCAGGCTGATATGTCCCAGCCGGGTCTTGCCGCCTGAGCTGTGCTGCCGTGGTGTCAGGCCGAGCCAGGCGCCGAACTGTCGCCCGTTTCTGAAAACCTTCGCATCGGGCACCGTGGCGGCCAGCGCACTCGATGTTACCGGACCGACGCCGAGCAGTTCGCCGGCACGTTTGGCGACATCGCTGTCTCTGGCGTGAGTGGCGATTTGCTGATCGCAGCGGGCGAGCCTCAGGTTCAGCGCGACCAGTTGTTCGCGCACCTCGAGCAACATGGCACGCACCGGGTCAGGCAGTCTGGCGTCTTCGATCAGTGTGGGCAACGCGCCAAGAAAGCGCTCGGCTGAACGTGCAATCACCACGCCAAATTCAGCCAGCAATCCGCGCGTGCGGTTAAGCAGCGAGGTACGTTCCTCCTGCCAGCCCTGACGTACGCTGTGCCACGCGAGAATGGCCTGCTGGTCGACAGACTTGATTGCGACAAAGCGCATGGTTGGCTGCCGGGCGGCAACAGCGATTGCTTCAGCATCGGCTGCGTCGTTCTTGCCGCCGGGCCGGAACGCTTTGACGAATTCGGGTGCAATGAGGCGAGCGATATGACCGCGGGTGGAAAACCAGCGTCCCCAGTGGTGAGAGGAGCCGCAGGCCTCCATTGCGACACGGCACTGAGGTAGTTGCTCAGCCCACCGCATGAACGCTTCACGTCGCAGCACGCGTCGCTGCAACACGGCACCGGTAGCATCAAGCACGCAGACCGCGAAGATGTCCTTTGCCAGGTCGATACCGACGGTAGTAAGCTGGTCCATGACTTCCTCCTCCTGTTCCGATTGATGGATGGCACCTCAATCATGGCACTTGACGCCTGCGACTTCAGCGTCGCACCGGGACGGGGAAGTCCCTCACATTTGAAAAAGTCTTGTTTTGACTTGCGACGATGGCTTTGGTCCGGCGTCGTTCAGTCTTGGACGTCAACGAAGTTGCAAATTTGAGCGGAGCAACGCCCCCGTTGCTCGTTATGCAGTTGCGGTATTCCCTTTTGTACCTCTTGGGGTGAGCCACTTCGCCATTCGTTGCAGATTTTGTGCGGTCGCCGCGAGAAGAAATTCGTCGTGTGCCCCTGTTAGCCCACGCAGTCGCAAACGGTCGAGCCTCACGATACGTTTGAGGTAAGCGAAGAGCATTTCTACCTTCTTTCGCTCACGGCGAGACTGCAGGTATTCAGGGGGGCGGGCACAGAGTCCTCCAGGCCCAGGCGGCAGAAGGCAGAGGATTTTTTGGTTAGCGATCGCGGCCGCAGAGGCATAACGGAGCCGATCAGGATCAGCCCGCGAGCGGTAACTAAAAAACCATTTGTGCTAAGCCGCTCCGCAGGCGGTGACCGTTATGGGCGTTGAATGACCACTGCGGTAATTTCTGCTGTCCAGCGCGAGCGGCCGCAACCGGACTTCCAGCGATCGCGGAAAGCCTCGCACGTGAAAGACTTTGGAAAGTAGGCGCCGGCGCAGGCCAATGACCCGCAGTTTTGGCATATTCTGACGCGATCGCAGATCGATGGCGCGAGTGCGCCTGCGTTAGCCTCCTCGGGAAAGGCAAACGTGTGCGAAACAGATGCGGTGGCAACTAGCGCGCATGGTCAGGACCTGGCGGGGCGCGTGGAAGGCTGCCGGGCATGTCTTCGAGGCGAAGCATGTGTCCCATACCACATACGGGGCAGTCGCGCAGTGACTTGCCGGTGAGTCGCTGGTAGCGCTCACGGTAGTCTTCTCCGGGCTTGGCTGCGGCAGCAGCGGGAGCGTCGACACCGAGCAGTTGCTTGCAGGTGGCGAGCTTGCCGGCACGGTGGCAGTTGGCGAGCCACCCGTAGCTGCGGATGAGCTTGAAGCCGTCAGGCAGCACATGCAGCAGGAAGCGACGGATGAACTCGTCGGCCGTGAGCGTCATGGTGCTGTGCCGGGCGTCGTGCCGGTAGTCCTTCCAGCGGAACTGTACGGCGTGTCCGTCAAAGCCCAACAGCCGGTTATTGGAAATGGCGACGCGATGGGTATAGCGGCCCAGATAATCGAGCACGTGTTTGGCCCCGTCAAAGGGTGGCTTAACGTAGACGACCCACTCCGACCTGGCAGCGGGCGCAAGCCAGGTAGCGAACGCGCGGGCATCATGCAGCGGCTCGAGCTGGCCGTGCAGGCGAAGCATGCCGGCATCGAACGCGCGGCGCGGCTGCTCGAGGAACAGCCAGCGAAAGAGCCGTGAGAGCACCCGCACGGGGCAGGAAGAAGCCGGGGCGGCAGGCGATCCAGCGTTCGCCGTCCGGGGAGATACCACCACCAGGCACGACACAATGCACGTGCGGGTGGTGCAGCAGATTCTGCCCCCACGTGTGCAGGATCGTAATGAAGCCGATCTCGGCGCCCAGGTGCTTCGGATCGGCGGCGATCGTGCGCAGTGTCCCGGCGCTGGCGCGAAACAGCAAGTCGTAGAGCACGCGTTTGTTCTGGTAGCCGCGCAGCGCTGCCACGACCGACCCAGCATTCGCCGGTTTGCTATAAAGCTTCGCTTGCCCTGCGAAGAAACGCCGAACGTGCTCAGGCTTGATCGCGGCCACGTCGACGGGGCCCTCGCCGAAACGAGCCGTCAGCAATCGCGCGATGATCCGCAGGGCGATGCTCCGCGTCTTCGGCGCCAAGCCTCGCACTCGCTCCATATACTCGCCGTAACGGCGCAGTTCCTCGTCTACAGGTGTTGCGCTGACCGTTGGCACTGCGATGACACCGCGAGCGTGCAGAACCGCGAGCAGATGCCCCAGCGCCGCCCTATGGTCACCCCGATCGTGATGTAACGCGCCAGCGCACTTGCATGGCAGGAGATGCTCGTCGAGGAACGCTGCGATCAACCCGTCATCGATTCGGCACCGCCGACAGGGCCCGGAGTCCGCCCAGTGGGCGAAGTGCGTGACACAGAGCAGGTAAGTAGCGACCGTCTTCGCAGCATACCGGCGTTGATTCAGGTACTGCTTGAACGCATCAACGTGTGGCTCTACCCGACCGTCGGCGAAACCGTCTATGTCAGTGCGGCGAACGATGTCCATGGTGTTCTCCAGAAGTGAGATCACCACTGCATCACAGGTCGGAACTATGTCCAGATCCTTGCTCGCCCACCTTGCCAGAGCCTCGCCGTGCCTAGGTCGGCGCCCAGCAACCGATCATCGGAGCATATTTGCGACCTGTGCATAGGGGTCGTTTATGCCCCTTGCATAAAGGCCGCGCCTGCGACGATCACCGCGCGCGGTCGTCGGGCGGTACGCCGCCATGATGGGTCATTCGTCGGAATCACTGTCCGGACCCACAGGCGGCGGTTCCGCGCCTGCAAACGGCCGTTCGATTTGCAAAAATGAGCTGCGTCCTCCGCCAAAAGCTGTCTCTCGCGCAGGGGCGTCGGCTTGGCTGCTGGCGCCGCTCCGACTTTCGGCGAAGTGTCAAAAGTCTCTTGTGACAAGCCGAGCTACACAAAGCGGCTTGCCGTCGCGTGTGGCTCGAAGTATCGATCCATCACGCCGATGCGCGCATTCAGGCTATGTCTGGCGCACGCATGGCAATGTAGGCATTTCATGCCTCACTAGCCCGCCCCGCGCCCTCATCCAAACCGAACACAATATACCGGAGGCAAATGCGCTGAAATCAAATGCCAGCTTTCGCCGCCATCGTCGGACGTCCATAGCGCGCCAGTGGTCGACCCCATCGCGAGGCGCGTGCCGGAGTCGTCTACAGCGAGCCCGTGCCGATACACGAGGTCATAGGCCGGTGTAGGCGGCAACCCGTTCGAGAAGCGCTCGAACGTGCGGCCTCCGTCGCGTGTGCGCGTGACGACGAACTGGCCGTCTACCGGGATCCGGTACTGGTCTTTCACGGCGGGTACGAACCACGCGGTGTCTGGCTCGCGCGGGTGCACGGCAACCGCGAAGCCGAAACTCGATGGCTGTGCTTCGATCCGCTGCCAGTGGGCAGCTCCGTCGGTAGAGCGGAAGATCGCGCAGTGATGCTGCGTCCACAGCACATCGGGGTTTGCCGTGCATTGCACGACGCGGTGCGGGTCTTGCACGTTGGCATCGCCGCGCCGGTCTGGCGGCATATAGTCGGCCTCCATGCCCTCGGCGCTCAGGCGCCAGGTCGCACCGTCATCGGCCGTTTGCCAGACGCCGCCGCACGACACGCCGACCGTGACGTGCCGGCTGTTACGCGGATCGACCATCACGGAATGGATGCCCGGCGCGTCGTAGCCGCCCCCGAGCCATTCGCGGCGCTCCGGGCGATCCCACAGTGCACGGTTGAGCATCCATTTGTCGCCACCATCGTCAGAACGGAAGAGCCCACCGGGGATCGTGCCGGCCCACAAGACGCCCGGCTCGTCCGGGCCGCCGGTTTCGAGTGACCAGATTTGCTGAAGCGTCCAGGGCGGCGGGCTGGGCGCGGCCTCGCTCGCATTGTCCGCGCCGTCACCGGTACGCGTCTCGTCAGCAGGCTGCGGCGGGTAGACGGGAACCGCGCACTCTTCCCAATCCGCCATGCCAGCGCGCCGGCGATGCAGCTTCACGCCGAAGTGGCCGAGATTGAGCGCGGCATACAGCGATCCGTCGCGCGGATCAGGCAGCACCATGCTCACCGGCTCGCCGACGAAATACGGCTCACCGAGAGTCCAGCCACCCCCGTCCTCGGCTTGCAGAACGAACAGTCCCTTGCGGGTTGCAACAAGCAATCGATTGTTCATGTCGAGTGTCCCCGGGACTACGAGTGGAACCTTCTTATCCGCCCGACAGCGCCTGTATGACGTAAACCTGGCTTTCCTCACCGAGCGCATCGGACAGATGTTGTCGGTTGCGTACCCGCCGGCCGTCGACAAACACGGCGAGATGCCGTCGCAGTGTGCCCTGATCGTCAACGATGTAGCCGCGCAGTCGAGGTTGCGCGGCGAAAACGGCCTCGAATGCTTCGCCGAGCGTGCGCGCATCGATCTCGCGCTCGGGCGTTGCGATATGCCGTTGAATCGAAGCAGCGAAGAAGATGTGCGCCATGGCGGGGTAGTCAAGCGGGAATGACCTTGTTCGTCGATTCTGAAGTTTAGTCGATCCGCCGTGTGCTTCGGAGCATCGCCATACACCAGACGACAGATTGCGCCTCCGAAGCGGCCGTAGCAGTGTCGCGAGTCCGAAAGGTGGCTCAGCGTCGCTTTATGCCTTTTGCATGAGGTGCGCACCCGAGGCGATCATCGCGCGCAGCCGTGGGGTACTGGTCGGCCAAAACCCGACATTCAGTATGAGGAAATCGTCAGTCATAGGGCGTCCGGTTCATGTCGGATAACTGCCGTTCAAGACCGGAAACTTGCTATAGAAGTTGGCAGGCCACACGACCATGAGAGAATTCTTGTTCTTGCACATGTTCTCATCCTCGTCGCCTCATGAAGATCCTCGAATACACCGGCCTCGACACCTCACGCGTCAAGGCCAGCTACGGCAAGGTGTCCGCGGCCATCGCTCGCCACGACTTCCGTGCTGCCCAAGTCAAGAAGCTCGCCAATCTGAGCCACGGCAAGTTCTACCGGGCGAAGCTGGATGACGCCGACCGGCTGTTGTTCTCGTTGGTGCGCCACGGGGACGAAGTCTGCGCACTGATGCTGGAAGTGATCGCCAATCACGCTTACGACAAGTCACGTTTCTTGCGCGGCGCGGCGATTGACGAGAGAAAAATTCCAGACATCAGCGCCGATGACGCCATCAGGGAGGCGCAAACTCTACGCTACCTTCATCCCGAGCGTACCGGCATTCACCTGCTCGACAAACCGATCTCGTTTGATGACACGCAAGAGACCATTTACCGCCAGCCACCTCCCTTGGTTGTCGTCGGGAGCGCTGGCAGCGGAAAGACTGCATTGACGCTTGAAAAGCTCAAGCATGCCGATGGTGAGGTCCTCTACGTCACTCACTCCACGTTCCTGGCGCAGAGCGCCCGCGACCTTTATTACGCCAACGGTTTCGAGCATGGCGGCCAGGATGCCGTATTTCTGTCCTACCGCGAGTTTGTCGAGTCGATCCGCGTTCCGGCAGGACGCGAAGCTACCTGGCGTGACTTTTCGGGCTGGTACTCCCGCATACGGCAGAACTTCAAGGATGTAGAAGCCCATCAGGCTTTCGAAGAGATTCGCGGCGTGATTGCTGCCGGGGCGAGCGGCGTCCTTTCGCGCGGCGAGTATCAAGCACTGGGGGTGCGTCAATCGATCTTTTCCGTAGAACGGCGCGACCAACTCTACAATCTGTTTGAGAAGTATCGTGCCTGGCTCGCCGAGGCAAAGCTCTACGACCTGAATCTTGTCGCCCAGGACTGGCAAGCGCTGGCTGCGCCGCGCTACGACTTTGTGGTTATTGACGAGGTGCAGGACATCACCACCGTGCAACTCGCGCTCGTGCTGAAAACCCTGAAGAAGCCTGGCCATTTCATGCTCTGCGGGGATTCCAACCAGATCGTACATCCCAATTTCTTTTCCTGGAGCCAAGTCAAGAGCCTGTTCTGGAAGGACCCGAAACTGGCCGAGCGACAGGAATTGCGCGTGCTAGAGGCCAACTTTCGCAACGGTCTGGAGGCCACTCGCGTCGCCAATCAGTTGCTCAAGATCAAGCAGCGGCGCTTCGGCTCCATCGACCGCGAGAGCAACTTCCTGGTCCAGGCCGTCGGCGGCGAGACCGGCCAGGTTACGCTGATACCCGACAAGGACGCCACCAAGCGCGAACTGGACCAGAAGATTCGCCAATCCACACAGTTCGCCGTCCTGGTAATGCGCGATGAGGACAAGGCCGACGCCCGCAAGCACTTTGCCACGCCGCTGTTGTTTTCGATCCAAGAAGCCAAGGGTCTCGAATACGAGAACATCGTGCTCTACCGCTTCATCTCGGATCACCGCGGCGAGTTCAACGATATCGTCGAGGGCGTCGCCAAGGCCGATCTGGCGGTCGAGACACTGGATTACAAACGCGCCAAAGACAAGAGTGACAAGTCGCTCGAAGTCTATAAGTTCTTCGTTAATGCCCTGTACGTAGCGCTGACGCGCGCCATCAAGAACATCTACATGATCGAGTCGGACACAGGGCATGGGTTGTTCGGGTTGCTGGATCTCGTCGTCGGCCAGACCAGGATCGAGGCCAAACAATCCACGCTCGAAGACTGGCAGAAGGAAGCACGCAAACTCGAACTTCAGGGCAAGCAGGAGCAGGCGGAGGCCATCCGCCGCACCATCTTGAAGCAGGTTCCGGTGCCCTGGCCGGTGTTCGATGAGGCCAAGGTCAGGGAGCTGCTGATCAAGGTCTTCCGCGAGCAGTCTCCCGGCAACAAGGGCAAGCAGCAACTCTTTGACTATGCCACCTGTTTCGACGAACCGCAGCTCGCCGAGTGGCTGGCAGTTGAGGCGAAATTCGAGCAGGCACGGACCTTTGATCGGCAGCGCGCGGTGTTCGCCCGCAAGAGCTACGTCCCTTACTTCGCCAACCACTTCAAGGACATCCTCAGGCAGTGTGACCTGCATGGCGTCGATCATCGCCTGCCAATGAACCAGACGCCACTGATGGCCGCAGCTGCTGCAGGAAATGTGGCGCTGGTGGAAGCCCTGCTGCAGCGCGGTGCCGACCGCGACGCCGTCGATCACTATGGTCACAATGCACTGCACTGGGCGTTGCGTCAGGCATTTGGCGATGCAAAGTTCGCTGCTGGCCCGCTGGCGGCAATCTATGAATGCCTGGCTCCGCCCTGCATTGATGTCAGAGCGGGTGATCGCTTGGTCCGCATCGACCGGCATCTGTCTGAATACTTTCTGTTCCAGACCCTGTGGGTATTGTTTAAAGCCCGATTCAGCAAGATACGACGCAATGCAGACAGCGCGTTCCAGACCCAAATCATCCTCGATGCCTGGCAACACTTACCCGCTAACGTAGTGCGGCCGGAGCGCAACAAGCGCCAGCATCTTTCTGGCGTGCTGGCGAGGAACGAAATCGACAGAGACTACGCCTACAACCGATCCCTGTTTCTGCGCGTATCCACCGGGCGGTATCAGTTCAATCCCAAACTTGCTGTGCGTCGCCGCCAAGGCGAAGAAGAAAACTGGATCCCGATCTACACGGCACTTAACCTCCCGCTGATTAGCGAGTTTGCCTACAACGACGGCTGGATCAGCACCTGGGACAATATTGACAAGCTTGTGATCCTTGCCGGACTACCTGAACGAACTACACCCATTGCGGCTGAGCGCTTCGCCGAGCGGCAAGCGGCCAGAATGAGGGAGTTGGACGAACGCAGAGCCAACCAACTTGCGGCCAAAGCACGTATTCATGCCGCCGCCGGAGCCAACCAGAACAGAGCGCCACCATGGGGAACAAAGGAAGCCAAACGGCTTGAAATCGAACGCGTGAGACAAGAAATCGAAAGACGGAAGAAGGATTGACGTGCCGATCCTCGTTGGCCGTATCGCTTTGCATAACGCCGATTAATCGCCGGTGGACTCGAAGAGTCGATGGCCGCTGTGCCTTGGAAGCGATCACAGCGGCGGCGCTGTTCGGGGCGGCGGCATTGGGTCGACTGCTGTCTGGCGCGGCCGATCTGTGCCCGACCACGTGCGCCGGTCAGCGTCGGACCGGGGTCGGACCGGGGTCGGCCACCTACGGCCCTTCCACGGCCGCACAAGCGGACGCTCAGACGTCGGATATTCATCGAACTTCGGTCGGTTACAGATTGGACACTTTGAGGCACGAGACAGCGTATTTGACCCCCGACGCACCTTCAAACCAACCGGTTGCGCTTCTGGCACGCGGCATGCTGCCAGCGTCTATCCATGCGAGAGCAGCGATGCAAAACATTCCATTTTCTGAACCGGCTGTACTTTTTAGAAAACGACAGGTTCCGCTGAACGGAAAGTCTGCACGCGTCCTTGTGGTTGACGACAGCCGGGCGAACGCCGAGGCATTGGCGGCATCCCTGGCGATTGATGGACTGGTGACGCAGTTTGCCTTGTGTGGGCTTGATGCACTGAAGATGCTGGATTTCTGGCAACCGCGCGTGTTCGTTCTCGACATCAGCATGCCGGAACATAATGGTTTCGCAGTAGCACGTGTGCTGCGGCGTATGCCGGCTTCCCGCGATGCGGGCATTATTGCGTTTACGGCATTGGGGAAAGCTGAGTTTGTCGCGACCGGTCCAGTCGTTGACTTTGACGGATATTGCCAGAAAGGAGGCTCCCACTGGCCGCTTTTGAGGATGATCAATGGGATGCTTATATAACCGCCTCGCCGAAGCTGAGGCCGCAGAATCAAGCGGTCGCTTTCGGACGCGTACCGGTAATGCGGTAAGCAAACCAGTTCGCGCCGGTGATCTGCGCAGCGAGAGCGATAGCAAAAACTTCACGAACAATGCACGGCTCGGGCAACCGTCCGGCGGGCAGTATCTAACTAACGGGTGCTCATCCGCGCGAGTGGACTGCCTGCGAATGGGTCGTTCGTCCAGTCTGCGCCTGCCTGCGAGGGCGGCCTGACAACTGCCTCCGACGATAGCTCGAAGTGCCCGATGGATTGCCCGGCACTGATGGCCTGCTTCAGCCATTGAGGCATAGACCCTTCGCCGCTCCAGCTGTCGCCATTCGCGCTGCGGTAGCGGTCAGCTTCCGGTACGGCCGCGAGTGCGGTGGCAAGATCGTCCGGGCTGATGCCGAAGTCTTCCATGCGGTGCCGGAGGTAGGCAATCATGCTGTCCCGCTTGCGTTCGTCCATGAACCTCTTTCCTTTCCAATCGTGTCCGATGCCTGTCTTGACGACAAGCGGCGAAGCTCGCCACATAAGTCCGCTATTCGCATTCTTTGCGGTGCCAACTAGTCGACGGGACCGAGGATGACGTCGATTGACGCCTGACCGGCGATCTCCGCGACGAAGTAAGCCCAACGGCGCGAAAACGGCCCGCCGCGAACCTTGATACGCAGGCCTAGCGCCGCTACTCCCCGGGCGTGCGTCGGTCCCTGTATGCGAAACCACGCGTCAAACATGTCTTCGGAAGTCGGCACCAGGTCGACATCAATCTCAAACCCGCGATACCCCACCGTTCTCTGCATGCTGTTCCTTCACATTCCACAATACAACTCAGTCTGCTGCTTCACAGGCTCTGCACCGCCCCCACGTAGCTCTTTGTCGCGTCTTTCAGTTGCCGTGCCGCGGCCTGCACATGCGTTGGCAACTCGCTCAGTGCAAGCTGGGTGACAGCACCATCCAGCCTCCGGCGAAGCTCTATCACGAGATCCATGACACTGGCGTCGCCAACACGCCGGCGATTGCTCTGCCTGGAACCTACCAACGAGCAGTCGACAAGACGGTCAACCTTGCGAAAGTAGGCTTGGGCTGCCAGACGGTGCCTTGCATGGAGCGATGCGATGTTCGACTTTGAGAGGCAATCTCTAACGACATCGACATGCATGCCGAAGTGAATCTGCAAAGCGTCCGAGGCATCCGCCCGGTGAAAACATGCCACCTGGTCGAACAGCGTCTCGCCATCTCCGTCGATCAGATCGATCCAGACTTCACCGTCTTCGAGCGCCTGACCCGAGAGATGAATCACCCGCTCGTCCTCATTGGCGGCGGCGAGCATCCGGTGGCCGTCGACATCATCAACCCGCATTTCGAAAATCTCGACCAGTTCTCCGCTTACCGCGACCTGCATGACCAATAACGCCATCTCTGCTCCTTGTGTTGCGATTGACGGGAATAGCGTTGTGTCGATCAGGCGACCGGATCCCGTGATCCGGTTGAGTGACGTTCTGGAGAGCGCAAGCTTGAGCAGCTTTGAGGCGCTTCATTGCGACGTTGTGTGGGCAGTGTGATTGGCGCAGATGTGACACGCATGACGGGCTTTCTCGCAGCATGCGGTGCACATCGTTCGCGCCCATCTCCACCGGCCTGCTGGCGGCGCGCCAGGCGGTGTCGCCGCAATGAAATCAGTTCATGCAGGAAGAGGTGCTCTTGATGTGTATCGTTCTGATCCGACGCGTTCTGCACCGACGGCTCGTCGATCTTCGTCGCCGTCCATCTTGCCACTACTATGCACGTGTATTGCCCATTATCCGCGGCTGTCCACCCAGTCACGCGCCCAGGTCGTAGCGTGTCCCAGGGCCTGCGTTTCATTATCGAAATAGTCGAGTGCGTGGAACTTGTAGGAAACCGGATCAGCCTCAAGGGAATCCCCCCTGACGAGCAGAAGGTTGGCGGCAAACCAGCCGTCCGGCAAGCGATGTGCAGAAGGGGAGACTGAATAACCGTTGTAGTGGTGAAGATGTTTATTATTTTGCATAAGCAATAACCGAGCGACGCCCGTACGACTTCTACATCGTAATGGCGAAATAAATTGAAAATGAAGCGAGACGGATCGTGTCGAAAGACAAATGACGCGCACGACGAACGCGGCGATCAGATCGGGAGCGCACGGCTCCGCGAGGATACTAGTCAGGCAGACATGCAAAGGGCCGGTAGACCGGCCCTTGAAATTCGTTACTGCGGCGAGATATTCGCGGCCTGCATACCCTTCGGGCCGCGCTTCGTCTCGTAGGTCACCTTCTGGTTTTCTGCGAGCGTCTTGAAACCGTCGCCGCGAACTTCCGAGAAGTGAGCGAAGAGATCGTCGCCGCCAGCGTCAGGAGTGATGAAGCCAAAGCCTTTGCTATCGTTGAACCACTTAACAGTACCGGTATCCATGAGAATTCCTTGAGATAAAAATAACAGCTCCGTTTCGGAGCGACAAAAACTTCAAGGAAGAGGAGAGGATAACGAGTACCGCGCAAAAGAGGCGGAAAATGGTGATCAGCAATCGGGCTTCTTGAATATTTCAAGGCCCACGATACAGTGCCAAACTAGGACTGTCAACGCATATCGTGAAGCGGGCTCGCTATCGAGCATCGCGCCGTGAGTTGATCGTTACCGGAATGTCCCTTTCGGTTCGAGGTATGCGCCCGCAGTCGTCCCCTCATTGCGAAAAAGCGACTGCCAGGAGCGACTTTTGGGTTGGGACAAGCATGCTGCGCAGATCGTGCGTCCGTACAAGCCATCGAGGACTTGTCGCAAGGTCCGGTCCGTAACGTTGTAAGTGCGATCGCTAGCGTATGCGTGCTGCGTCGACGTAAATCCATCGGCCGGACCTTACCAGGTAGCGGCCATCATAGTGAAATGCAAGGTATGACCGTAACGGGTCGCGTTATGCCATTTGCATGAATTGCGTATCCAAGGCGATCGTCGAGCTCAGCCGTGGGGCGCTAATCGGCCATGTTCGGCCGTTCGGCAGCGTATCTGGATTGATTACAATCCCTCGATGTGCCCGATCGCAGTCAAAGCATGGGGCTGCCCGCCTAGGTTTGCGATCGTTAATTAGATTGACTCGCCCACGACTATGGCGACGATTTTCAACGGCTGCTTCCCGGCTGCAAGGCGAATCGCCTCGCAACAGCCGCTTGTATTGAGGC
>NZ_JBNDMK010000049.1:0-22341 GCF_050436545.1 Paraburkholderia sp. GAS41 | reverse complement strand
AGCAGGTGAGCTGTTTCGCGTCAGCTCACGGCTCACGGTGGCTGGCGAGCGCCCGAGTATCCGGGCCATGGCCCGGATACTCGAACCCTGCAGATGCAGGCTTGCAATGGTCAGGCGCTCCTCAGGTTGAAGCTGTTGATACCGAGTTCTTTCGTGCATCGCAACACCTTATACGAAACAGGTGTTGCACTTCAGATTTGAGGCCGCCCATTCTAAATCTTCCTGTTCATCGAACGTTGCCAGATAGAGCAATTCGAGACCCTGAAGCCCGCTGACGATCACCTGATTGCCGCTTGAATGATCACAGTTCTAATGTGAATAAGCGTACGAGCACCTCGCCACGGTTGGATACACCCTGCCAGGTGCCCACATACGAATGAGACGCAGAGCAACCCCAGGTATTCCACCGTGCCCGCGAGCCGCAGAGTTCGTCCTTCGAATCTTCCGCACCTTGCGTTCCCATGCGGTCGCCATGGGCCGCGACCAGCACCGTCCATCCAGGGCGTTTTTGGCGATATCGCCTCGTCTATAATGAGGGAGCCCCGAATGTCTACATCGCATGGAGTCGCATTTTATGAGTCAAGCCCGCGGGCGATATGAGGGATCCCGACGCAACGGCCAACGCCAAACTTACCACGAGAAAAGCTCTCCGCCCCAACGGCAGAAGCCAGCGTACGTGAAGGCGCCTCCCCGAGACTCGACCCAGACTGCCTCAATCTTCAAAACACGATCATTTCAGTTTCTCATCGACGCGGTAGGTGCAGAGAATATCGCCATAGCACTCGAATCGAACCTGACGCGCGTAGCCGAACTGATGAAAGGTGAGCGGTTCACGCCCGAGACCGCCTTTCACATGGAAACCACGCTTGGATTACCGCATGGCTTTTTTGACCAGCCCAATCCTGCGCTAACGGACGAGACCATTGCTCGTCTGAAGTCACCGCTCGACTTCGTACAGTTGAATACAGGATTGGATGCAGAGTACGACGCTCTGGAGCCTGCACCAGCCAGGCCCGTGGACGAGCAACCAGTTCCTGAAGATAGTTTACTCAAGGAAGCGCACATGCCAAAGAAAGTCGCTGGCGGCTCATCCAAAGCCGTCAAGAATAGTCCCACCGCAATGCCTGAACAGCCCAAAGCTTTGCGCTCAAAAGACAGGTCATCTCTTCGATCGCCGCAACAGCAACCGCTGGCATTGAGCGAAGGTCCCGACGCGGAAAACATCCGACGCGCTAACCTACGCCTTCTCACGAGTCGCAACGGATCGAAGGTGCGACTCGGCGTGGCCATGGAGATGAGTGGATTCAACATCGCCGATCGGCTAAATGGCAAAAAGCGCATGGACGGCGTCGAAGCAAATCGATTCACGGAGCGACTGGGACTGCCAACGGGCTGGTTGGACAGTCCGCGGACCGATGCCGAAATCCCCGAGTCCGTGTCGCGTATGCTTGCACCTGGTCCGCGCGGTCGGGCATCGCTTCAGCAACATGAGCCGCTCGCGCCAGCGACAAGCGACGGTGCAAAAAGGAATCTCGCCGACGGCAAGGTGCGTGCGAAGCGCAAGCCTTCGACTATCGCCGGGGATACTGAAAGCCTCCCACCCGTTACTGCGAGTATTGTGGAAGGCAGGAAGACGATCGTCGTCGAACCGCAAGCTCATGAGAATGATTTCCCCAAGGACCTGACCGGCCATGCATCAGAGGGAAAGAATGAAGAGCTCACCGTAACCATCTCTGCGCCCTCTGGATCGATGCCGGAGTCGTTGCCCGTTTCCGCAACTCCGCGGCAAAATCCGGATCCACTCCCGTTCGTTTCCACGACCAGCCTGGACAATCTTGATGGTATTGCGCCGATAGCCGAAGCATTGATCAAAACCCTGGCGGGCAAGGCTCGGACGGGACGACTGGACGAACTGAAAGCCCTGGAACTTTTACGGCAAGCGGTTACGTTGTAGAACAGGAGTGGCGTCGGTCCACCAACGACGTCGCTGCCGATCTGACTAACAGGCCAGATCCTGGAGATCGGTATTGAATTGAATCAGCCCAACTGGACGAAGACGGTTGTCGCGCGACTCACGAATTGGCGACACCGCCAGATAACGCAATCGCGTTCATCCGCTTCGATCCGGGAGATCCTGTCAGTTGACGTGACGATGCAGGATACCCACCAGCGACCGGTATCCGCAGCGGTAGAAAAAGGCACGACCCGCCACTGCGGCAAATGCTGGCTGCAGCAAACGCGACTCGCCAGTACCCGCCTGTTAATACGCCAACGGCAGCTCGCCCACCAGCGCCCTGTCCCGGCGCCTCCTTCGAAAAATTGCGTCGCTTACGGGTATTGTGAACGTCTCACTTGAGGGGCGGACTGCTTACCGCGCCCGGTCGATGGATGGTGACTTGGAAATGCGGCGGAAAACGGGCTATGACGGGCCATTGCCGTTCAATTATAAGGTAGCGCCGGGTGGCGAAACTGTGCGCGCCTTCGCTTTTGACCTTTGCCGGAGACGGGCACCGGCTTGACGGTTAGTTGCGTTTCTTTCAGAACGCGCAGCGATTCGATCATGCCATCGCGCGTCTTGGGCGTGACCGTACGTACGCCGGCGAAGGCAGCATCAGCGGCGTTGTAGGCAGGCTATGTCGCAGTAAGAGGTGGTCGGTAGAATTCCGGCGATACAAAGTCGCTGATGAGCGAATCGATGAAGACGCTGAACCCGGCGTTGGCCAAGGCACTGAAACGCTTGCACTATCCGCTGGAGGTGATTCTGACGTGCGTGCGCTGGTACGTCGCGTATCCGTTGAGTCTGCGTCATCTTGAAGAAATGATGGCCGAACGTGGGACTTCGGTCGATCATTCGACCGTCCATCGCTGGGCGCTCAAACTTTTGCCGGTACTGGAGAAAGCGTTTCGCCATCGCAAGCGGCCAGTTGGAAAGAGCTGGCGAATGGACGAGACGTACATCCGCGTCAAGGGCGAGTGGAAATATCTCTACCGGGCCGTCGACAAAGACGGCAACACCGTCGACTTCCTGCTCCGCGCCCACCGGGACAAGACTGCAGCCCGGCGTTATTTCGAGAAGTCGATCGCTCAGAATGGTGTCCCCGAGACAGTGACCATCGACAAAAGCGGTGCCAATCTCGCCGCGCTCGAAGCCATCAATGCTGATCGTGAAACGCCTATCAACATCCGCCAGTCCAAATATCTCAACAATCTCGTCGAGCAGAACCATCGGGCGATCAAGCGACGCACGTGGCCCATGCTGGGATTTAAAACGTTTCGCTGCGCCCGGATCCTGCTGGGCGGCATCGAAGTGATGCACATGATCACCAAAGGACAGATGAAGTGTGCTCGCGGAACCCCTCCGTCCGCCCCTGATCAATTCTACGAACTGGCAACATAAGCTGTACTTCGCATATCGATCAACTTTCCTCCGCGATCCTTACTGCGACAAAACCTTCGTGAACGAATCCTTGATCGGCTTCAGCGGCGTGGCAGCGACAGCCTTCTTCGTGGCAGGGGTCGCTGCCTTCTTCACGGTCGGCATTTTCGCCGTTTTCTCAACCGGAGTCACCGCTTTCTTCGGAGCCGGCTTTGCTGCAGCTTTCGTTGCACTCGTTGTTGCCATAGATTCCTCGTCATTGGTCAAAGATTGGCCCGAGACCTTTGTCTTTGCGTAGTCACCGACAATACGCAAAGGCCTAAATCCTCAGGTGGCGCTACCGTAGCAACTGGGATTTGAATCCGCAACGGGCGAGGCCTTAAAACAAAGGGTTTTGCGTAGCAACAATGCAAAAACAACGACCTGTATCCCTCCGCAGAAGGCCGTGCAGACGCAAACGGCTGTGCGAAGGGGTAGGCAGGACGCGCGCAATAGGAGCTAACCACTCGCGCGAGTCCTGCGCCGGTCAGGCTAGTGTTCTTTCATGTCGGACATCGGCACCGTGCTCGGCGCGTGCATTGCCGGCGCTATCCCCCAGGTGGTGGAGATTGACATCAAGCAGGCAATGCGTGAAGGCTCGCTCGAGAACATCTTTCCAGACTCGTCGGACGAAAGGCTTGCTGTGTATGCGTTCTTTCCGTCGCGGGCTCCTTCGCGCTGGGAAAGTTGAGATGTTCATCACGTTCCGGCCCGAATCATCGTCGTCAGCAGCATCTGTTGCGCACCGTCAGATAATCCCGACGACTAAACGTTGGCGGCGCGAGAACCTGGGCGCGTACTTCGTAACAACCGTTACGACTAATGCCAAAGCTGCGCACGGAAGCTCGGGATCGGACGTGCAGGCAACTACAGCTATCAGTGAGGACGTGGGTGCACAACCTGCTGATGCTGGCATTCCAAAACTGGCGGGCGACGATATCGAAGCTCACTATGGGTACTGACCTCGTGCAAGCGGGGTGCCCGCAAACGGGTCATCACGCCAATCCACAGCGGCTCGGGCAGACTGGACTGTGCGTGCAGTCATTGACGACAATTCGAAATGTTCAACGGATTGTCCCGCGCTAGTCGCCTGTTTCAGCCACTGAGGCATTTCACCCTCACCGCTCCACGTGTCTCCCGTTGCACTCCGGTAGCGCGCTTCTGTCTGCTTTGACTGGTCGCGCAGTATTGCTGATGTCAGGTCTTCCGGCGTGATGCCAACCTCCTGCATACGGCGACGGAGATAAGCAACAATGCTATCTCGCTTTCTTTCGTCCATGATTTTCCCTTCTTAAGACAATTGATTGGCGCTCATCGAACGCCGATTGTGGCGAATCGCGCCGTACGCGTAACGCGCGGATGTATGGGTAATCGTGCTGGTGGTATGTTCTGCATCTCGGGAAGCGCTTGCGCCACCGCCTATCCTGATTGAAAAATCAGAAAACGGTTCCTGATGTCGTAATTGCGGGCTGGATCGCTGCGAGACTTTCGAAGACCTATGAACGAATATTCATAGTATGCACCCACGTGGCATAGTGCGCTCATTCAATCGACAAGAAAGGGAGCTCTGATGGCAACGCTAGAACAAATTCAGGCGAGACTAAAGAAACTTCAGGCGCAAGCCGACCCGAGGCGATTCTGACAAACAGGGCACAGGCAGCAGTCAAGCAAATCCAGGCATTGATGCTGAAGCACGGACTGACGTTAGCGGACATCGAAGTGCACACTGCCACAGCGAAGGCCGGAGCAAAGCGTGGCGCGACACGTGCGACTGCGTGATCTCCGTGCTTAAGAGCGAGGCGGCCTCGTCGATAAACAGCCCATGTGTCGCGTTACCAATCGGATCGGATACGTTGACGTTCGAGATCGCGGTAGCGAGAGATACGCTCATCCTCCTTGCAAAAGCCGGCCATCTGAAAAATCGTTCTCCAGCGAGAGCTGGCCGATCTTCGCATGAAGTTCCTTCAAATCGACTTGCAGCTCGCTCGACATCGTGCCGCCTGCGCCGAACACGTCGGCAGCTCGTTCCTGTAGTTGCCGCTTCCATTCGGCTATCTGGTTCGGGTGCACATCGAACCACTGCGCCAGTTCGGCGAGCGTGCGCTCGCCCTTTCGCCGCCATCGACACTTTCGCTTCGAACGCGGCTGAGTGCATGCGTTGGGCTCTCTTCGTCATCTTTTGGATTCCATTGCCGGCATTATCGCTAGCGCAGGCCCCAGACGTTCCACCCATCCGAACGTCCGAATTTGCGCGGCCACCCCTGTGCACCGTCGCCATTGGCTTTGTATCCCGATTTCAAACGATGTTTTCCAGAAACCGCGCTTTTTTCGCGTGACTTTCTTAAGTACACTCCGCCGCACCCAGTCAGGTGCAAACGCTCCGTTGAAATTGCAGCCGCCCTCCTTTTCGCGTGCTTCCGCTACGTCCTGACATATCCCCGAAAATTGGTCCGTCCAGAGCGACCAGTCGACGAGTTAGTTCCCTTCAAGGCATCAATTCATCGGGCCGGAGCAACGGTGGATTGACCGGTTAAGAATCAATAAGCGATTGACCTCATGAAGATTGACCTCATGAAATTTGTTCGGAACAGTAAGCCGTGGTTGCTTGGCGCAGCATTGACTTCTATCGCAGGTTTGAGTGGATGCGCGACCAGCACAGCAAGCATACCAGGCGATCCCCTTGAGCCCATGAATCGGGCGGTTTTTGCTTTTAACGAAAGTCTGGACGCACATGTCGCGCGCCCCGCCGCCTTGGGATACACGAAGGTTACGCCGGCCCCGGTTCGTACCGCCATCAGCAACTTCTTTTCCAATCTCGGTGACATCGGCAATTTCTCGAATGATCTGCTGCAACTCAAGGCAACCGACGCGACCGAGGACCTGGTGCGTTTCGCGTTTAACTCGACATTCGGGATTGGCGGGATTCTTGACTGGGCGACGCCTGCCGGTCTACCCAAGCATCACCAGGACTTTGGGTTGACGCTGGGTCACTACGGAGTGCCTTCTGGGCCCTATCTTGTGCTACCGGTGTTCGGCCCAAGTTCGGTGCGCGATTCGTCCAGCTGGTTGTTTGCCTACTTCACCACGCCGACCACCTATCTTTCAAGTGACATCAGCATCCCCCTGTTTGGACTGAATATTGTGAGTACGCGGGCGGACCTTCTCGGCGCAACGGATCTTCTGTCAGAAGCCGCGCTGGACAAGTACTCCTTTGTGCGCGACGCGTATTCGCAACGGCGTCAACACCTGCTCGAGAGCCGAGCCACGCTACCTGCATACGGTGACGATTACACAACGATGCCTTCTGCCCAGGTTGCTCCTCGCGGGTCATCGACAGATGTCGCACGGGTCGCGGGTAGTCCGGGTACGCCGTGAGATTTTATGAGGCGAACTGCGCGCTTGATTGACCGCAAAGGCAGGACTTACATGACCATATCGCTTTGGTTCGTTTGCGGTTCATGCACAATCCATCAAAAAGTTCCAGTTGCCTGACCCATTTCTTCGGGACGTAACCATCACGGGATACCGGCGCATGCGCAGCCACATGATGCGCAATCTTGCGAGGTCAAGCGTGTGATGTCGCGTCTCGTGGTCACTGTGTAAAAGGAACAGTAGTGGAACTCACGCTTTACAAATACATGCCGTTGATATTCCTGCCGTCGCGTCTTCAGAATGGGCTATCCCTCGCCCTGGATTCGAGATTCAGCGACAAGCAGGAAGGCTATTCTCCTCCGGAGCGCGTGAACGTCCTTACCCCCGAATTCGGGTAGATGGCATCTGAACGCAACCTTCGCGGAAGTTCCCAACACATGTCGGCCCGTGGTGGTAACCGGTTACGACGGTAATACGCAAGATCAGTTGCGATTCCGTCGTTACGACGGTAATACGCAAGATCAGTTGCGATTCCGTGCTGACCAATGGGTGTTCAATCTGGGCATGACCATACCGTCGGACCCGCATTCAGTGAGCGCACCTGGCTCAATCTCGCCGGCAGCCGTCTGCGAACCGGAAAAACCGAAGAATTCGAAGTCTCGACGAGACCGTGCTGCTTGACGTTGTCCACCGAATATTCGTTGGCAATCTGGTACAAGAGATCTATCGAGGCTTGCCGACATTCTGACAAGGTTCTAACTCAATTGCGTTGATCAGTTCGTTACGAACGCTAGCAAGCGCCGGCCAAACTTCGATACTTTCATTTGCGCTTATGCCGGTCGAACGCTTTCTTGGCCTATATCGGCTTGGTTCGTTCGCTGCCTGGAATGGGTGATCTACGGTTGCCTTGAACAAACCTGATCAGACGCTCCCTCGCATCGATAACTTGCCAAAACGGCGCCGTTTCCAGTTGCCGGTCGTGGGTCGCAAGGATTTCCTCAAGAACCATCGCCAGGTCGTCGGTAACATACCAGACTCCCTCTCGCACGCCTCTAAGACCTGCTTCCTCAACACCCGCCTCTGCCCGCACATAAAGCCCCATATCTGCATTGCCGAAGCCGGCCTCTTGCAGGTAAAACGTCAGATAGACAAGGCGGATTAGTTCGTGAACCAGATGAGCATTGCCTTGTCTCTTTCGACAAGCCACTAGCGAAAGGTGGTTTGCTAGAGACGTGTCGGTCACTACCTGTCTGGACGCGGGGAGCAGCATCTCTTTGCTCAGATGGCGTCGAGCGGTCGCTGTGCGCGCCGACTGGCGTCGGATGTTATGAGACATTGGGTGTGAAGCTAAGATGGTGTTATTAGGATTTTAAAAATCAACCTGCCGAGCGTCGATCAGGTCAGACAATTTATCGGATTCTACAACCCGAATATCCAATAGACCATTCCAGGGTTCACAATAAACTGTTTCTGCCGAACGGCACGTAGACGTTCAGCCGATGCTTTCTGGCACAGGTCTCCACCTGTCCGCATTTTTTTCGAAGGTGACCTGATCCTGGAGTCGGCACAACGCAGGGTGCATGGTGTCACAGGCAGAAGTTGAATAGCGCACGAAACTACCAATCACGCATGAATCGCTCATGACGTGCATTGCATGAAGACGATCTGCATATTTTTACGTACGGCAGAACAGTGAGTTCGAAATCCGGTGCTTTTCGTTTGTCGAATTCCCACTATGATCTGGTAGCGAGGCGTGGCGCTCGCGTCGCATCAATCCGGAAGCCAATTAACGCAGGCATCATTGATGAAGTCCATCCCGAAGCATCTTCTAATTGCGATAGTCGCAGCTATGACAGGCATGTTCCTCACTCAGTCGGAGTTATTCGCCAGGTCTATCCCCGATCAAGCCACTTCCGTTCCAATTTTTCATGCAGCAGCGCCAAGCGATTCAGCAACAAGCAGCGAGTCGAAAACGACGCAACAAAGTGTTGCAACTACTGCAACAAATTCAACCCCTCAAATCGCTTGTTCGGGAAAGACAAGCGCCCGCAACGTGATCGATGTGGACGCAACTGGTCCAGACAACACGCGAATTGCCGGTACTAACATAGCTTCGAAACCAGATGCCGATTCTGAAACAAGTTATGACTCGACATCCGAAGGCCCGTCTGAATCTGGCGTCAGCGACTCGAAGCTGGGTAACGCTTTCACGCGAACGATCACGTCAGTCATTTCAATCTTTGCGACACGTTGAAATGAAGTTCGTGGAGTGGCCCCCTGAAAGTCCGGACACGGTCTCCCACTTACAATATCGGGTAGGCTTAAGACTGTGTATATGACTAACAACAAGAACGAAGTGATGGAAGTGATGGAAGCGTTGACCGGACCTGAGCGTCGGCGGCGCTGGTCAGCGGATGAGAGGCTGGCGATGTTTTGTCGCAGTAAGGATCGCGGAGGAAAGTTGATCGATATGCGAAGTACTGCTTATGTTGCCAGTTCGTAGAATTGATCGGGGGCGGACGGAGGGGTTCCGCGAGCACACTTCATCTGTCCTTTGGTGATCATGTGCATCACTTCGATGCCGCCCAGCAGGATCCGGGCGCAGCGAAACGTTTTAAATCCCAGCATGGGCCGCGTGCGTCGCTTGATCGCCCGATGGTCCTGCTCGACGAGATTGTTGAGATATTTGGACTGGCGGATGTTGATAGGCGTTTCACGATCAGCATTGATGGCTTCGAGCGCGGCGAGATTGGCACCGCTTTTGTCGATGGTCACTGTCTCGGGGACACCATTCTGAGCGATCGACTTCTCGAAATAACGCCGGGCTGCAGTCTTGTCCCGGTGGGCGCGGAGCAGGAAGTCGACGGTGTTGCCGTCTTTGTCGACGGCCCGGTAGAGATATTTCCACTCGCCCTTGACGCGGATGTACGTCTCGTCCATTCGCCAGCTCTTTCCAACTGGCCGCTTGCGATGGCGAAACGCTTTCTCCAGTACCGGCAAAAGTTTGAGCGCCCAGCGACGGACGGTCGAATGATCGACCGAAGTCCCACGTTCGGCCATCATTTCTTCAAGATGACGCAGACTCAACGGATACGCGACGTACCAGCGCACGCACGTCAGAATCACCTCCAGCGGATAGTGCAAGCGTTTCAGTGCCTTGGCCAACGCCAGGTTCAGCGTCTTCATCGATTCTCTCATCAGCGACTTTGTATCGCCGGAATTCTACCGTCCACCTCTTACTGCGACATAGCCTTAAAACTGCCGCGGGCGCAACGGGGAATCGAATTCGCAGTCGGGATGTACAGACGACAATAATTAGTTTTACTTATTTTCTAGATTGTCTCTGGTCGCACACCTTGAGGTACAATGTTTAAGAGTGAGCGGACCTATACCGCTGGTGCAGCGGCAGTACTTTCCCGAACGATAAGTTCCGCTTCGAACTCGTCTTGCCTCACCGTTCGATTGCCGTCATTGTTGACCTGAAACAACAGATTTTCAGCACTTAGGTGTCCGATCTTAATGGCATCAGAATGGATGGTGGTAAGCGATGGTGACCCCAACCGGGCTAGATCCCAGTCGCCAAAACCCGTCACTGAGACCTGACCTGGAACGGAAATGCCGAGCGCCCGGCACTCGGTAAGCGCCCAGGCAGCTATAAAATCATTGTTGCAGATTAGCGCTGTTGGCGCATTCGCCCTGGAAAGCAATTGACGCGCTGCAGTTCGAACGGACTCGGGGTCATACGGCGTCGCAATCACAGCTTCAGGTCGCAACGCTATCCCATGACGCCCCAACTCCTCGCGTATGCCGGAGAGCCTGACGGCCGACAGAACATCGGACGGACCCGTGAGCACGCCAATACGGACATGTCCAAGGCTGACGAGATGTTCGGTGACGCGCCCCATGGCACGCTGGTTGTCGTAGCCGACTGTCGGATGAATGCGCTCCGGGTCCGTTGCCCACATCAATACGTAAGGAAGTTTCTGCCTGCGTATGATGGCGAGCACGTCAGGATGATGGCTGGAACCGACTAGCGCAAGGCCGTCGACTCCACGTTCAATAAGCGTGCGAACGATACGCAACTCCAGATGCCGATCGTCGCGATGGCAGGTCAGCAGCCCCGTATAATCCAACTGAAGAAACCTGCTTTCCAAGACATCGACGGCTCGCGCGTACAACTCATTCATCAATGTCGGAGCCACGATACCGATGGTTCGCGAGCGACCCGAGCGGAGCACACGAGCAGGCGCGTACGGAACGTAATCGAGCGAGGCAATTGCCTCTCTGACCTTTTTCAGCGTTTTGGGATGCAGGAGTTCCGGCGCTGCCAGCGCGCGCGAAACGGTGGACGACGACACCCCGGCAAGGGCGGCGACTTGTTTCAGATTCACCATGTTTTCCCCGGAACCGACATTTTCATATCCATAGGATCGTGCGGCGTTGAGTGTATCAAATGAGTCATCCCCTTCATGCCACTCTCCGATAGAGTCGCCGACAATATCGCAACGTTCCGGTTCAACGAATCCCCGGCCACATCCTTAAGACCATATGAGATCTGAACGCCAACGCCGCGCTCGATGCGAAATGTAACGCCTTGAAGCGGGTTGTGCAGACCTTCCTCAACACCACCAGTCGCCAATGGAAGTGCCGACAACATTGCTCGATTCCGGTCGGGCGACCCTTTGACGAGACATCCTTACGAATTCATTTATGACAACGATTGCAAATAAATACATCGTTGATTTTACGTAAAAAGATGTGATATAAATCACGTCTTGCAAACGTTGTCATTAAATTGATTCTTGGCTGTTGAGAAGTATGAAAGCGCACAACCGTAGACAACTTCCCAAGCAGGCGGCCGCAGTTGGAGATAGTCCATGAAGGCATCAAAACAGTTCCTGATCATGCTATGCGTTTCCATTCCGTCATTCATGATCAACCTCGACGGAAACATCATCGCCGTGTCACTCACTTCGATTGCACGTTCTTTACATACTGATTTTGCCGCGGTCGAATGGGTTATAAGCGCATACACCTTGACGTTTGCGGCCATGCTCATGCCGGCGGGAACACTTGCCGACCGCTTCGGTCGCAAACGCATGCTGATCGTCGGCCTCAGCATGTTTACCGCCGCCTCGGCGATATGCGGCGCGGCACACTCTGACACAGCGCTCAACTGGGCACGTGCACTGCAGGGCGTCGGTGCGGCGTTGCAACTGAGTGCCGCGATGGCGACCCTCTCGCATTCATTTCGTGGACCCGCGCGTGCCCGCGCGTTTTCGTTCTGGGGCTCCGTAATTGGCGTTGCAATCATGCTCGGACCCGTCGCCGGCGGTCTGATCACTCAGTATCTCGGTTGGCGCTGGATTTTCTTCGTAAATTTGCCGGTGGGTCTGTCAATGATTGCTTTGACGTTGTACGCGGTCGAAGATTCGAAAGATCCGCAAGCGAAGCGACTCGACATCGCAGGTGTCACGACGTTCAGCGGCTTCCTGATATTGCTGACTCTTGCACTTATCTCAGGCAACCGTGCAGGGTGGTCGAATGCTGTGATTCTGGCAGAATTCATTGGGGCGGCGGTACTCTTTGCCGCGTTCCTGACCGTAGAGACACTACAGGGCCGGCCGATGGTCGACCTTCGCTTTTTTTGCCGTCCAACATATCTTGGCGCGAATATCGCTGGACTCGCCTACGGGATGGCTTTTCTGACAATGCTGACCTATCTGCCGATGTACTTCCAGAATGGCATGGGCCATACGCCGCTTGACGCAGGACTTCTAATGTTGCCAATGGCATTACCGTTATTCGTGGTTCCACGCGTCGTCGCTCGATGGCTGGCTCCGCATTGGTCGGGTCGGCTGCTTCTCAGCACGGGCCTGGCATTGGTGGGGCTGGGATTGATATGGACTTCCACCGAAATGCGCAGTTTCACCTATGCACCAATTCTCGTTAGCATGCTCGTCGCCTCTTGCGGTGCCGGAATTCTCAATGGGGAAACGGCCCGGGTAGGAATGACAGTCATTCCCTTAGACCGTGCGGGGATGGCGTCTGGGGTTTCGGGGACCGTCAAATTTAGCGGAATCGTAATCGGCTTTGCTATGCTGGGTGCGATTCTGTTTTCACGCGTCGATGCGTTGCTCGCAAACGCTTTGCCCGAGTACTCGGTGACCGTGCGCAAAGAGCTTGCGCGATTGATCACAGACGGTAATTGGCATGCTGCGCAGTTGCTGGACGTTCAAGCCAATGGCGTGTGGTTTGCGCAGTTGAGCTTTGGAAGTGGTTATGAGGCCGTGCTCTTCACGGCGGGCGCCATTGCGCTGATAGCCGCCGCCCTGAGCTGGATGCTGATCGACGCAGGCGAGACTGCCCCGCTGGGAACAGAACGGATCCGGGACCACGCCGCCTTGCTGGAAGACTGAATTCATGTGATTGGTCCCGTCTCGACGAACTGCTCAGCTCGCGCCACGGATGCCCCTCCTCTGGGTTGCGAAGGCGGCGATAGCGGCATAGGTCAGTGTCGGCAAATTGCGTCGCTCGTACAAGAAATCATAGTTTGGGTCCTGGCGTCTTCGATGACGCCAAGATCCGCTCTAGCTTGCCTTCGCGTAGTACGAAGACGGCAATAAACGATCGATTCTGAGCGACACCCTTGCGCGCGATCACCAATCACAGCCACGCATCCGTGCCCTCAATCGACGGCATACTACAAAGGAATTGTTCCTCATACGGATCGTAGCGTACGTCGAAAGGCCAAATCTGCAATCGACCTGAGACAGTTGGTGTCCGACTCAGGTCCACCTCAAGTCGGCACTCACAAGTTCCCGAGTGGCAGTTCGACTACAACTGGCGCCGCCCACACGGCTCACTCGGCGGCAAGACTCCCGTCGACCGCATCGCAGAAGTGAGCGAAATCACACCTCTCGCTGAGCAGGTAGAAACCGCCTACTACGGGTTGAAAGAGAGGATCCGGCATCGCGAATGGCGAGTCGACAAGATCCTTGCCGAACATCATCGGCGCGCGCTTGAACTCGCGTCTCCTAACGGAGCCACAAACTCAAGCGCGCAAAGAAAACGACGTTCAAGAAAGTGAAATGATGTCTGTGAATCGCACAGCTAATACGAGAACGATGGATGAATGAACCAGCCCCGAATCAGCAAGTGCCAGTCCTTTGCACGTAGCGGTCCCACCAGGACATTGACCCGGCCATTACGACCGCTGGTCCAGCGGCACGCCTAACCCATCTCGCCCGAAGATGCCACCGGTTAGCGTATCTGACCCAAATATTCAACCGCTGTCAGAGCGAATGCCGACGGACGCACAGCAGTACCGTCCTTCGCACCTCGCGTCATTCTGCGCCGCGAACGATCCGAAAATCGCGCATCGCGGCATCCCCCAATGCCTCAAGAGCTTTCCGATATGTCTCGCTTTCGTATGCGGCAACCGCCTGTTCGTATGAGGGAAACTCAATCACGACGGTTCGCTCCTTCAAACCATGCTCCCGGACTTCGTCGGGCACTCCACGTACGATGATCTTGCCGCCGGCAGTTTCCAAAGCGGGCACAGCCAGCTTTGAATACGCTGCTAGTTTTGCTTCATCCTTCGTTTCGCGGTAGGTAGAGACCCAGTATCCCTTGCTCAATTTATTTCCTCTTCATCCAAGACAAAAAGCTACGCTGCTTCGCAACGCAGCAAAACAGGTTTTTAGAATTAACATTGACACTGTGCGCCGGGCGCACCGCCCGGCTATTCAGTGCTACTTCTGCGCTTCGGTGAAATCGCAGTTACGTGCCCCCGCAACTCAGCCGGAAACATTGTGATCCGCACATCGTCTGATACCGCCTGTTGATATTCGAGAGCGGCATCGATCAGATTCGCTGCATCGGCTTCGTTCAGACCCGATAGACGTACCCGCGGCTTTTCCGGCGCATCAAATGCGACAGCACATGGCTTCCGACAGCTACCGAGGCAGTGGACCATCATCACGGTCATTCCCTGGCTGGTCAGTGTTTCTTTCATTTCGTTATAGAGAGCCAATCCCGGCTCACCGCTGCGCGGCTGGTCCCTTGGACAGGTACGGCATATTGCGATGGTATTCGACCGGCGACCATCGCTGTTACCCTGACTGGCGACCGGACATTGTTCTGGGCTCTCATGTGTAGTGAGCATGGCACTGTCTCCTAGCTTTATCTTTCGAGGAAGAGAACTACTTAAGGTTTCGCAAACCTTCCTCAGATAAGTAAATCCTGTTCGTAAATTCTAGGAGTATGTCCGAGCACCGGCTTATCATATTGTCCAGTTGCGTATCTTATAATCCAATTCTGATATCCATATTTCATATGGATTCCTATTTATTTAACAAACTCCTGTGCAATGTCGACCCTCCATCCCAAATAGCATATTTCTAAGATTGCAGCACGACTCCTCACGACGAAAGATGTGCCCCAACCGCCATCATTTATCCTCCCGTGCAAGCTCTAAGCTGCGCGAAATGCAAGCCACACGTTCGTCCCGTCGAAACAGAGAACTACAGATTCATTCGCACGCAGCCCGATGCCTGCTAACAGCAGCTCAAGTTCTACGGAACGGCTGGTCATGCCGAGGGATGCTATACGACCTGTTCCATTCCGCGCACATCGATTCCCAGTATCTGCGCGATTACTCGATCCTCATCAGGTGTCAGCATGATCGAGTGATATAGCTGAAGTTCCCGGAGAACATCTATTAATCGACTCGGGGAAATAATAGGCCATGCACTCAAGAGGTATGCGAGCGGCAATACCCGTCTTCTCTCGCGCCATCCATCAAAGAGAATAAGGCAGAGCTTTTCGAGCCGATCGAATTGCATCTGGACAATGGGTTCATTAACAATTTTAAGCATTTCGGCCAGATGTTTTCAGCGGCAACAGCCACCAGACCAATTGAACAGCCAGAATGGAGATTCCAGCAGCACCGACGCCCATCCAGCCCCAGTGCCCCCAGATCCATCCGGCCACCGCGCCACCACCACTACCGGACGACTTGCACATCATGCAACTCATCCGGACACGGAGATGAATAATTGACATAGCCTCCCGCGCACGGCCCCGATTTACGAGTGACATCAGCAAGCTCTGCGCCAAGTTCCACAAAAAGTAGCCCGACGCTACGACAAAGCGGCAAGCACGGTTGAGCCCAAAGACGCCAAATGTTCCAATGTTCAGCGAAATCATTGAATTGATGGCATCGCATGCGAGTCCTCGATACCAACGCTTTTCAGTTACTGTGCGGAGCGAACGAGAACGTGCACCAACGATGTCGTTCGACCAAATAGTAGTTGATTCGAGCTTCAAGGATGGCCCAAGAGCGAGCTGGATATGGTGTGACCAACGCATCATCGGGTAGCCCAAAAATGTCCAGAAATACGCGATGACCGCGTAAAGTCGATTGGCTAACGAACAGCGTCCGCAAGAACCAAGGCTGGTCGACATAGTTGTCCTGACAGAGCGCCTGAAAAACGGTGAATTTTTATTTTCGTAACTGGAGCTATCAGTCGCTGCACAACCAGGTACATATGGATCGATGCCAACGTTTCAGGATATTGGCCGAATGTCTGCGCAAGGCGACACGCTGTGATGATTCGGGACAAATAGCTGAGGCATGTCCAACGCTGTGTAAGGCTATCGAACTTACCGAGCGAAACGAGACCCACCAAAACCTGGTTTCCAATCCCATCGTTACCGTTCGTTCCCATAGACTACGACTCGGAAATCGACTCTGCTCGCAGCTACACGGAATGTCACACGCGTCAAACACTGCCCGGTCTTCCGCAGGCAGTCTAGAGACGAACTTCCAAATCCCGGGGGCTTACAGAAGCTCGTCCCACATTGCTGCTCCCTGATGCGAAACAGGGCGTTGGTTTAAGGTATCCCAGCTCTCTACTTACCAGACGCTGAGTTCACGTTGGTTACGCCGCCATAGGACGTTTGCAGATTTCCGCCGACGTCCGTTTCCGCATGGAGCTCGGCTTCGGCGGCCTGAATGTCGGCCGGGTAATGTATGCTGGGCCTGCCGGGATGAAAACCTACCTTCTCGAGAGCTACCAGCTCAGCGCGTACCTGCTCACGCGTGATGGAGGCACTATCTTCCTGGGCACTTGCCAGTACAGGGAGAGCCACCGTGAGACCAATAACCAGATTTCGGATGCTGACGATCATTTTCAAGCTCCTGTGTATCAACGAAAGTTTGAGTGAGTGAAACAAGGCTGCGTCGCGGAAATTATTGACTGCATTTCGACGATTAGCATTTCCTTAATCAGTTCAACGTAGCGTCATTCCGTGGATATCCAGTTTTCATCAGGTTCCACCCACTGTCTTCTTTGCACGCGCTGAACTTGATAATATTTTCATCAAAACAAGCCAAGACTTCTACGTACGTCAGGTCATGTCTGTCATTACGTCGTAGCATCGCAGTTATACGCAACTCTTCACTGCTGCCTTGGATACAGGGTTCCTTCTGGTAGAGGACACGCACAGGATCAGCGGCGTCGTGGCGCCGCACAAAATACTCGATCACTTTGCTGACGCGCATGCCAGCTGTGTTGCGGGACGTGACTCCGCTGTAAGCGTCGCAAACCCGTCGCGCCGCACGAACCGCAGACATCAGCGAATCGTATCGCTACGACCTGGAGAACCACTTTAGTTGCGCTTGGCGAGCCAAAAACTCGTCAATAGATATCGAGCAGTCCACGATCGCATATTCATATCCATCGTGATCGACTACCACCCGGCTCAACTTGTACAGACGGTCTCCGTCGTAGTCCCACGCCTCGCGCTCGTCGGATCCGTTGCCGCCACGCAGGATTGCGTACGTTGTACCGCCTTCGTTCAGTCTGTCGATGTTTTTCCGCCGTTCGTTGCGGCCGACTTTCGCCGGTTTGCGCCACAGCATCGGACTCCACACTTCGATTCGTTCGGTCTCGTCCGGCAACGTCTCGCGGTGCTTCTCCCACAACGTCAATACGACCACATCCTCGCCGTAGGCGTCCCATGACCACGTGCGATTTGCAAGTTTCAAGTTGAGTGTGTACAGCAGAAACTCATTGATCGTCTGTTGATTTTTCCTGGTCATCCGAATGTGCCCTTCCATTGCCGTCGTCATTAGCTGCGCGGTACCTCTGGAACGAGCGTGCCGTAGAACGCAACAGGCCACCGCGAAAGGGGCGTGTCGAGCGAGCCATGCGTGTATAAGGAAACGCTGCGACTGTATGTCTGCCATGACAAAGAGCTAAAGTCTCAGAATGTCCGTTCGAATCAGTCAGAGTAAGGCCTCATTTAACGAGCTCTCCGTCAACGCAAAAATTTCCCGATTCTCGTCGGCAAGTGCAAGCGGTATCTGTTCTCTCGCAAATTCAACAAACGTTTTGATCTTGGCGTCCAGATAACGTCTCGACGCATACAGCGCATAGATGTAGCATTCCTGCAGACGATGGGCGGGCAAGACTCGAACCAGACTCCCATCACGCAGACCCGACAGTGCGACAGAAATCGGCAAAGGTCCGATTCCAAGCCCCTCGCGTATTGTCTCGACCAGCGCTTCTGCGTCGTTGACAGTGAGCGACGCAGCCCGCGTATGCAGAGATATCGGCTCACTTACATCTTCGAATTGCCATTGTCCAGGAGACATATACGGCAACACCAGTTGCAGGCACGTGTGTTCGCCAAGATCCGCGAGCTGAACCGGCACACCGCGCTTTGCCAGGTATTGTGGGGAGGCGCATAGAATCGTCTGAATACTTCCGATTCGCTGGGAAACCAAGGCCGAATCCACCAGATCACGCGTCATGACAACCGACACGTCAATACCTTCGTTGACAATATCTGGCATGCGCGGTGCGAGTACCAGTTCGATTAGGACGTCCGGGAACCGCCTGCTATAGCGCGCGATGAGCCGCGCTAGCTGATGTTGGCCGAATCCGGCGGTAGCGTGAACCCTTAACTTGCCGGAGGGTTGGGTGCCAGCGCCCGCCGCCTCGGTCTCTGCGACGTCGACTTCTGCCAGAATCTGCTCACAGCGTTGCAGATAGCGTTCGCCAGCGCCGGTAAGCGACACCCGCCGTGTTGTTCTTTGCAGCAGACGCGTATGCAGACGCGATTCCAACTCCGTGATCGCACGTGAAACGTGGGCTGTCGACACTGATGCGAGACTCGCAGCTTTCGTGAAACTGCCGGTTTCTGTCACTCGCACGAACGTCCGCATATTTTCCAAAGTGTCCATCGGAACCCTGATTACAAGTAAAAAGTTATCGGCAAACCTGCGTTGTGACGATGGCCCTTAAGTCGTAAGAAGCGGCTAGCCGTTCCGACCTTGTAGGACCTGACTGCGACTGGAGTCCTCCACGGAGGTAGGTCGCCTCGCTACCCGATCTCGGACACCACTCGCAACTCCTCGTAGCCAGACACCGAGGTTTGATTAGCGCGCGTTTCGAACAAGCTCACGCAAAACGATATCTAAAGACACGCGCCCTATCCGCGTTTCAGTTCGACGGCCCTCGAATTTCAACCAGCCTTCGTTGAATCCATCGAGCATTTGCATGCGCGGGCCAGGATTCTTCATGCCTTGCGCCCGAAACATTTCTTCCCACGCGTCCCGGGGAACCAGCCTCGGCCGGACCTCGCGTCCAAGCAACCGATCAAAGGTCTGGGCGATGTCATTCGGGCTAATGCGCTTATCACCCTCAAGTTCGATGATCCGAAGACCATCCCATTCCTCCATGAGCGTTTCCGAAATCACCCGTCCGATATCGGCCGTTGCCACCATAGGTATGCCTCGACCAAGAGGCTGAAGAAAGGAGGGAATTTCCCCGCTTTCGCACGCAGACTCAACATCACATATGGCGTTCTCCATGAACCATGCAGCACGCACGAACGCGACCGGCATCTGGAGATAGCTGAGCGCTTCCTCCAGATAGCGCACTTGCGTGAGAAGGCTAGGTTGCATCACCTGAGCTCCAATAGCAGACAGGCAAACGACCTTTCCGGGTTGTGCGATGGCTATCGCATCGCGCAAAGACGAAACGATTTCGTGCGCCTCTGAAAAATCAGAGGAGGGATCGAGATTCAGGGGCACCATCGCAAAGACGCCCTCAGTTCCCTGAAGCGCCCGCGCCAATGCTCGCGTGTCGCGCAGATCAGCAACCGACACCTCGTAGCCCTGCTCCCGCAACGTCGACGCCGTGGCCGGATTTCGAGTAATGGCACGAACGTCACATCCGTTTGCGAGAAGCATGCGCGCAACGACGCCTCCTACTTGGCCTGTGGCTCCGATAACGGAAAACATAATATGCCCCATGTCGCTAGAACTGAATCAAATACAGCGTCTCAACATTCTCGTTCTTCTCTCATCGAATTAGGACCGCCATCACGTCATACCTTCGATAACGGCATGGCATAGCTGTATCTGAATCTTGCTTTTTGGGGCCGGCGATCGATCGCTCAACGCGCTCCGCAAATTAACTCGACGGCCAATGCTATATATTTTCTCCCGCAGGCGCAGCACTATAGATGACTTGGTTCCCCGCGTGGGCGCCTCCTGTAGACGCGCGAGAAAAAAGCCGGTTGTCAGTTCACGCTGACGACCGGCTCTAGTCTGACCGCTGCTGTGACTTCCCTATGAGCACTGCTGTTGGGACATCATCAGAACCTATGGCGCAGTCCGACGCTAACAACTTCCTGGGTGTTGGTGCCACCGTAGCCATAGGAGCCCACGGACGCCTGCGCGGCCACCACGTTGGTACCATTTGCGCTAAGCGTCTCTCCGCTGGCGTGTTGCCATGCGCCCACCAGATATACATCCGTGCGTGTGGACAAATTGTAGTCCGCGCCAATATTGACCTGATGGTACGTCGCACCCGTCTCGCCGCTCGACTTCGTATAGCTGTAACCCACGCCCAGCAGGACTGCCTTGGTGGCCTGGTAGTTGACGAAGGCTTGCCCCGTGTTGAATTTCTCAGTCGATGAGAATGCTGACTGCCCATCCGCCTTGTATTGTGCATTGCTATACGCAGCGCCGAACGTGAACGGGCCTGCCACATACTGCGCCGCGACGCGGGCAATGTTGATGGACTTCGCGCTCTGCAAGCCCAGGTTGATCAGCGAGCCGTCGAATGTGCCGTCTGATGATCCGCCCCAGCCAGAGCCATTCGTCGTCGATGGCCGCACAAGGCCGTTTACAGACGGATTGTTCGCCACAAAATAGCCTGCCGCCAGCGAAATCGGACCATTGTTGTACGCCGCAGCGGCCGACCAGGTCTGGCCGGCGCCCGTCTGCCCCGCGACGCCGCCGAACGCATACATGCCCTCGACCTGTAGTCCGGAGTACACCGGCGACAAATATTTGATCGCGTTGTTCGTTCGGGAACTGTTGTCGTAGTTGTCGACGTCACCTGCAGTTGCAAATCCACTCCCGAAATAATTGTCTTCAGTAATGCCCTGGACAAGGTCCACTAGTGGGTCATATTGGCGACCCAACGTGAGCGTGCCATATTGACCGGATGACAAACCCACAAATGCCTGGCGGCCAAACTCTCGGCCGCCCTGCGCAAGTTGTCCCGTACTTGGATTAAACCCGTTTTCCAACTGGAAAATTGCCTTCAGACCACCGCCCAGGTCTTCCTGACCTTTCAAGCCCCAGCGACTACCGGAAAGATCCCCGTTACTCGCGTTGCCGACCGACCATTGGTTTTGGCCAGCTGCATTCGCATTATGAATAAACGTAACCGACGTGTCGATGGTGCCGTATAGCGTGACGCTACTTTGTGCATGTGCTGCGCCAGCAGCAGCCAGCAGTGTCAGCGGAAGTGTTGAGAGCGCTGTTCGTTTCATCTGTTTCTCCAGGTGGATCACGATTTGGACATCACTCCGCGGACGATAACGCGATCCATCCTCCCAGGACATCGAAAAAAATTTCCCGTCGCAAAAAGTTGACATGGACATGAGTCGATGTGGTCGATTATTTGCTCGACCACGCACACCGAAAAATCAGGTTTTCGCTTGAACGCTATTAGATCGACAACGTCTTTCAGGGCGGCGCGCTGGCATCTTCCGATCCATTTGATAGAAATTTCGTCACAATTTTGATTCGTTATCCGAATCATTCAAGTAAATTATTTAACAACGAAACTTATCGTATGATCCAATGATGCCATTTCGTCATGATAGGCATGCGATTTTGGCTATCCTAATTCGGCCAAAAAACAAGTAAGCCAGACAACGGGCAATCTCGCTTCGTATCCGTTACGTGCTCGTTCGGATCGCTCGCAGCCGCAAGCACGTACCGTGCGATTCGCATGGACAGGACTTTTTTTCTCGATGATAGTCGGACGCTGACCGCTCCGTGTTTGAATAGCGAAATTCACTGCTCCGCGAACGCAGAAAACAAGGCCGTGTGACCATTCCGCCCGCAGTGCCCGGTATTCCTTGTGTTTTCACCCGCTCCCGTGCTTCAACCGGCACTCTCTTATCAGACAGTCCAGCTTTATGAGGGTCCGGGTAGGCACTCCAGGTGCATGACCAATACC
>NZ_JBNDMK010000048.1:0-28768 GCF_050436545.1 Paraburkholderia sp. GAS41 | reverse complement strand
GATCAGCCGTGCCATACTGGCCCGGCACCCGTACCCCGTTGTGCGCGTGTGGGGCTCGACACTGGAATGAACTTGGCGGTTAGGACCGGTGTCGGCCTGTTTCTTCGGCGGTCAGTTGTAGTCGTTCTTCTACCGCATCCCGATTCCCGCGTCATCCCCCTGCCGAACCGCACATCCCCGGTGCGTCTGCGCTCGCCCTACGGGCTCCCTCCGACGCACCCGAATCTGAGCCTCATGAAACGTCCCAGAGTCGCCGGGCTGAACAGCAATCGCGTCGCACGGCTGTCCGACGCCGCCATCCAATGTCGGATTCCGACCGCCATTCACAACGGCATCCGTCTGGCGAAGGAAACGGTTCGCAGGCTGATGACGGACGCCGGCCTGTGGGTGCCACGCCGGCAGCGGCCACCGAAGGTCTACCAGCCACGCGCCAGGCGGTCGTGCCTGGGCGAGTTGATCCAGATCGACGGCAGCGAGCATGCGTGGTTCGAAGACCGGGCGCCTCAGTGCACGCTGCTGGTGTACGTCGACGACGCAACCAGCCGGCTAATGCACGTGCTTTTCACGGCCACCGAATCGACGTTCAGCTGCTTCGAGGCAACGCGTGCGTACATCGAGCGTCACGGTAAGCCCGGAGCGTTCTACAGCGACAAGGCAAGCGTGTTTCGGAATACGGCCGCCGGCAAGACGGGCAACAGCGTGACGCACTTTGGCCGGGCGATGTACGAGCTGAACATCGACACAATCTGTGCAAACAGCAGCTCGGCCAAGGGGCGTGTCGAGCGCGCGCACCTGACGCTGCAGGACCGGATGGTGAAGGAAATGCGGTTGCGCGGCATCAGCACGATGGCTGAGGCCAATGCCTGGGCGCCCTCCTTCACGGCTGCCTACAACGCGCGTTTCGCAAAACCTCCGAAGAGCGACTTTGACGCACACCGCCCGCTGAGGACTGACGAGAACCTTGACCTCGTGCTCACCTGGCGCGAGCCGCGGAAGGTGACGAAGGCGCTGACCGTGCAGTACGACCGGCTTCGGTATTTGATGGACGATACGCCGGAGAACCGGCGGCTGATCGATCGGTATATCGAGGTTTGGGAGTACCCGAACGGGCGTATCGAGATCCGTGCGGATGGTAAGGCGATCCCATGCCACTCGTACGACCGGCTGGCCGAAGTTGATCAGGGTGCGGTCGTCGAGCACAAGCGGCTGGGCCACGTACTTCAGGTCTCGCAGGTGATGCAGGCGCAACGCGATAACAGCCGGATTGGCAAGGCGCCCTCCCGAACGCACCGGGGCGATTCGACCCGGACCAGCCGGAACGAGCGTCAACCGGGCAAGAAGAAGCAACGCGAATTCACGCAGGCGGATATCGAACAGGTGGTCGTGGATCTTGCCCAGCAAAGACAGGCACAACCGCAACCCCGCAAACCTGGCCGTCGGTCTGCAAAGGTGGTCGACGCAGACGTAAGCGCCCTGCCCATTCAGGACGGATCCTTCAACACTGCGTGATCAGTAACCCATGAAAGATAGACCTTTTAACCCTTAAAAACACGACATCTGTATTTAGCTGCCGCTACGACATCTTGAAATGGCCTCGACATGAATAAAAAGGGCCAAATTATGTTATGTCAAGTCGTCAGGGCGATCGACAAAAAATGACAGCCGTGTCGGCTTTGGCAACCAGACAAGGAGAATATAAGACGGCACTGCACGTGCCATTGCGAGCGGCGAGTGCGAACTAAACTAGAAGCGACGTCCTGGGCATCTCCCTCGAGGAGCAAAGCGCCGAGGCAAGGCTAGCCGACCACCATCATAATCTAGGAGTGGCCGACCGACGGCATCACAAAGAGGCGTTCGTCCCACACCACGGGTTGCGGCTCGGTCACGGCAATCCGCGTCGCGTCGGGGTGTGCGGGATTGACCAGCACGTTGAACTCTGCACGGACAACGACCGAAGGTACGATCAGGAGCGCGGTACGCGACTCGGTCAGCCAAGCGTCGCCGAACTCCCTTGCCGCTTGCAGTGCTGGCGCATCCCATCCCCCCGGCAACGATTCGGCCGAATGGCGTTCGACGCGAACATCGTCAGGAACCGTTGCTTCAACCCATCCGTGTGTCTTCGGTACCTTGCCAATGCGCGCATGAACAAGAACCTCGAGCATTGCACCGGCGAATGTCGACGCGGCGTAGATGACCGGTCGCCCCGGGCTATTGAAGCGGCCGCCCACCAGCATCGCGCCGGTGCCGCTCCAGACCGTGTGTCGAGTGTCGGCGATTCGAAACAACTTCACGCCGGCAACCCATAAAACAGTTTCCAGAGCAGCTCTTCGACCCGGCGCGCACCGAGCTCGGTCAGCGCAACATCGAGCGGCGCCCGCCCTTCGAGCTCCGGGTGCGGCGTCGACAGGAATTCCCGCGCGTCCTCTTCGTCGTTCCAGACGTAGGCCGTCGTCGCGACGATCCTGGCCAGCCGCTCAGTCTTTTCCGATTCGTCTGGGGTCAGCCGATCGCGACGCCGCTTATAGGTCGCTTCGGGGATGATGCGGGCAAGTAGCGCACGCCGGGCGTCGGCACCCTGCGTCGCATGTTCGACGCCCGCGCGCAGCGCGGACTTGGGCAGGCCGTCGCGGACAAGTGCCTCGAGTTCCGCGAGCGTGTGCGGCACCTGCCGCAGTTCCATGACCGCGGCCACTGCTTCAGGCGTAATCAGTGACATGCGACCCCCGACTAAAGTATCAGTTGATACCCAATGATAGCGCAATTGATACCATCCGCAAACCCATCTTCAATCTAGCTGGCTCCAGCGGGGAGCCTGTCGAGGCGGCTACCTCGACATCGTCCGTACCTGCGAGAATCGCCCACATAGCATGGCGGCGCGTTACAGCCTACAGAAATCTTTCGTACACGAAACGCTCAAGCAATTAGGCATCCGCTGGCGACAGGATGTCGCACTGGGCACGCGGATAAACCATTTATAGTGCACTGCACAAGCCCGTGTGATCGGTAGGTGCGATCTGACGGTCGTGTTATAGTGCACTGCACAAGCACTGTCCGATCGGCAAGTGCGATCTGACGACCGCGTCCGGCGTTGCCGGGTTGCGGGCAGACATGCCGCTGAAGGGTGATTCGACACGCCTGTCAGCTTCGCCCAGTTTCTGTCTACACCATCGCAATGAGGTCCCTGTGAAATACCTTCCCCGCATCGCCGCGTCTGGAGCCCTCCTGGTCGTCGCTCTCGGTGTCGTCACCTTCGCCCAGATCAAGTTCGCGCCGCAATCCGCAGACAACAACCCGGTCGCACGGATCGTCCTGAACGTCGAGTCGCAACTGAACGGCTGAGCGACTCTATGTAGCCCGCGCCCCCGCAGGCAAAGAAAAACCCGCCAGGCTCTGAAGAGAACTCGCGGGTTTAGCAGGCTGCGGAAATACCCGAAGCAATCACGAGCGGCTTTCCTCCCGAAGGGGAAGCTGTAGTCGTTTTTTCACCATCCGGGAATTGATCGCCCGATTCCCGTCTCTGGTGGCTAGTCGGCGCCTCTTTTAGCCCCGATTTAGCTTATTGCGCCACCTGCGTACGGATTTGTCCCAAGGTGCGCATACGAACCAGGTTGTACGCCGCCATCGTCAGCACAAGCATCTGGTCCACTTTCTTCAGGCCGCGCACCATCACCTGACGCATGCCCCCAACCGTCTTGGCCCAGCCGAATCCCTGCTCAATCAGCTTGCGTTTTTGCTGCGAGATGGCGTAGCCCGCGCTTTGGGCAATCGCATCCGGCACCGCCGAATGCCGTCCCGACTTGTTCTGCGCCACATGCGGCGCGACCTTCATGTCCACACAGGCCTCCACGAATTCCTGGGCGTCATAGCCCTTGTCAGCTCCGAGCGTGATCTCGCGCGCCGGGTCATCGAGCGCCTGTCTGGCATCATTAATCATGATCTTGGCGGCTTCGCGCTCGGCATGACCATCAGCGATCGTCACCACGGCATTGGCCACCAGACCGTGTCGGTTGTCGCTCAGGGTATGGCCCATGTAGCGCAATTCACTGGCGGTGCTCAACAATCGGGGGGCCGGGAACGGTTTTCACGTCCCGCGGAAGGCTGAAGCTGATGGCGTGCTTGCTTCAATTCAATTTGCAAAACCGCTGGTGCTGTGGAATCTGGGCGAAGATCACAGCAGCAGGCTCGGCATCCAGGATCCGATTTCGGAGCGCGATCACGAAACCTGTCAGCACCTTGGTTTGCAGATGCGTGAAGCCATGTTGATGAAGCCTCTGGGCGAGCGGCCGGATGGATTCGCCTACCCGTCACATCGCGTCAAAGGATGTCCGGCTCTCGCGCTTGCCGATTGGGCGGCGCCGGACCTGTTTGCCGGTGCACAGATCAGCATCGCGCGATTCCGCGAAAGCGAGATCTTCGCGCGCTTCCGTGACGATCCGATGTGCACCGCGCCGCCTGAGTTGGATGCTCGCTGAGTGCTGAATGGGGCCACGCAAACGCTGCGATGACGTTGCGCCAGACGACCAAGGCCCGTTCAATGCAGTAATTGCAAGCTCCGGTGGTGTTTCGATCCACTTACTTCTTTTATAGTCGCGAACTAGAAGCCCAACTGTCCCCAGACCTTGTCCCATTGCGCCGCCAGTCGTTCCGCTTCCGGAAAAGCCGGTCTGAAAGCGTCACCGCTGACAGGGCCCTTCCAGACTCGTAGAACGTGAAGTTATCGATAGGCTGCGCCGCAAATTCCGGATCGTTGCCTTACTGAGGAATAGCCGACTCGAGCGCTTTGCGCGTAAGCGTGTCTGCCGCATGCCTTCCAGATTAACCACAGGCAACGGAGGCAACAGCTTGCCGGCGCGCGCCGCGGAAATCAGCGACGGCGTGCACTGGCTTGGGCCTCACAGATCAGTGCATGTCCGGCCGCCGCTGGCGCGAGCTTCTTGTGACCACTCGATCGACCACTTAAGCCGGAATACGACGCGAGCGGGCCTTGCGCTGCACCGTGAGGAATACATATTAACGCGAAAAAGTGATTGTTTTACTCATCAAACCGGATGTACCTGTTTGCTGTTCGGGGGAAGGCAGCCAACTCCAAACATCAGCCGCAAAGCCCCGCCAGGTTTGGCTTCCATGTCGCATAGACGCGGTCCACCCATCCTCCTACCCATACTGCGGAATCGATCGCCGAGGCGACGCCGCAAATGGAGAGTTGCGCACTTGTCGCGACAGTGTTCGCACCAGGTTATGTCGCATGTATCTGGTCCGATCCTGAACTTCCGCAGTCGGACCTCGCGCGGCCGTGCTCCCTTTCTAAGGTGCGGCTGCAACGAGCACGGTCAACCGGGGATCTGCCGACTACCGATTGATCATTTGTTAGACCGGTCTCCCGTGCATCTGCTCGTCCATGTATCCGCCCGTCGACACTGTCGTTCTGACAAGAGCTATTGCGATAAGCCGTTGGCTTTCGGTACGGTGATGTGCCTGGTGTGCTCCGCTGCGACACGTGCTTCTGCTGCCTGAAGATTATCGGGGTACTCAACGTAGTCGACGGATCCAGGATGGAAGCCCGCATTCTCGACCTCGATGAGCTCGGCAATGACTTGAGCCCGGGTCAAGGGCACCGTTGACTGTGCGAAGGAAACTGCTGGAACTGTTGATACAGCGAGCGCCGTTACGGCGTAGAGAAGGAACTTCACGATTGATTCCCTCCGAAGACAGGTGACGTCACCCCGGCCACACCGGCGAAGAGCCGACGGTCGGTAATTTCATTGTAGTCGTGGCGGCCAAAACGCGTCGGCTGCAGGGCTGCCTATTGCCTATGCTCCTTGCCAAGACGCCCTCTCCACGACCTCCTCTCCACCTCTCCTGCCTTAATCCGGGAGCACCTATCCGCGTGGATCCCGCGCTGCATTGGCAGTGGTCCGCGCGACTATCTCTGAAATTCCATTGAACGGATAACAAAAAAACAACAAAAACTCCAATCGTTCTATTGATCGGAATTTTTAGGTACTAACACTTATTTCACGCGAGCTTATTCCGCCATTAATCTTCTAGTTGTTCCGATAATCGGAACCAACAAGCCAAACTTTTTAGACGGGAGCACCATGAGACAGAAGGTTGCGCGCCTGCGTGCGCCATTGAAATCGCTTCGCCCTGCCCCTCTGGCTACCGCAGTCGCGGGTATTCTGGGCTTGGTTGTCGTTGTCCCGCTCGCAGAGGCCTCGGGTCCACCGGTTGGAACCAACGGTTGGACGGCAGACGTCGCTGCCAATCCCGTGTTTACCGACAACTTCAGTGGGGCGACACTCGACACATCGAAGTGGACCTATCGCACGGATCAGTGGAAGTCAGGGTTGCAGAGCGTGCAGACCCCCGCCAACGTAAGCGTCAACAACGGTCTGACCATCGCGCTTCTCAAGCAAGCCACACCGAACGTGCAGACTTCGAGTGGGACCATCACGCAGCAGTTTACCGGCGGCGGCATTATCAGCACGCAGGCGTTCCGGTACGGCTACTATGAAACTTCCGCCCAGATCAATTCCACCTCCGGCTGGCATAGCTCCTTCTGGTTTCAGGAGGACGGAGGCAACGGTTCGAATACCTACACCTCAGCCCGACGTACCGAGATCGACGCCTTCGAAATCGATTCCAAGACGCCGACTTACATCCGGCACAACCTTTTTGAGTGGTATCCGCCGTTCACCAGCACGCCAGAAATAACTTCCGGCCAGTATGTGTATCCCTACTTCGCGTCGGGAGCAAACTTTTCGACGGGCTACCACACGTATGGCGTTGACTGGGAAGAAGGTTCGATCACTTACTACGTCGACGGCAACTTGATGTACAGCACCACATACTCACCCAGCACGGACACGAACGATTACATCAATATCTGGCTTTCCACCGTAGCAACCGAGTCACCCACGGCAGCTACGGACCACAGTAACTGGGCCTATGCAACCTACTGGCAGAAGGATTACTACTCTGACTATAACGACGCAGGCACGGGTTACGCAGAGGTCACCGGAACCTGGTACACCTCTAGCCTTCCCGGCTGGACAAAGGGATACGTATCGCGCTACGCCACCTGCAACACGGCCGGTAACACAGCCACGTGGACGCCAACAGTCCTGAACGCCGGCAACTACAACGTCTACTACTACAACATTGTCAATGCCAACAGTGATCCAAACATGAGCCTGAATGTTGCCGGGCAGACCACCATGGTCAATGGCACAACCGGCACTACCGGCTGGATACTGCTCACCGCAGCGCCGATCGCCGTCCCTGCGGGCAATTCAACGACGGTGACGCTAACGTCGAGCGGCAGCGGTTGTGCACGTGCAGAAAACGTCAAGTTCCTCCGCGTAAACTGACCCTAGCCCTCGGGCCGCCCGAGGCGGCTTCTCACCCAACACCTGCTCAATCGATCCGATCATGATCAAGTCTGGTCTTATCAGGAAGCAACCCGTGGCTGCGGCATATGGCGCAGTGTGTCTCTCACTCCTTTTGTCCGCCTGCGGCGGCGACGACTCCTCGCAAACCACCGCCCATTCGGCAAATATGTCGGCAACACAAACAAGTCTGTCTTCCGGAGTCAATGGGCCAAATCAGGCTGCGGCCAACGGAGGTTCTTCGCCAGGCACCGTCCTTACGCTTGAGCAAATACCCCCGAAATAAGTCGGCTTCGTACGACATGCGTTGGGCAGTGCGTGATCTCGCGGTTTTCACCGCGAGCTACAACACCTTTCATGTCGAGTCTATCGGCTAGCTGAATGCAAGCCGTCTACGTATGCCTTCGCAAGCGAAGCCGTGACCGAGGCGCACTGCCCTGGCTTGTACAGCGCAGAGCCAAGACCGAAACCGTTCGCACCCGCAGAGAGGAGCGGACCCATGTTGTCCGGCGCGATGCCGCCAACCGGCACGAGCGGGATTTCCTTTGCGATGACCGCGCGCCACGCCTTGATGACATGCGCGCCAAGCTGTTCGGCAGGGAATACCTTGAGTACGTCGGCGCCGTTCTTCAGCGCGAGGAACGCTTCATTCAATGTCGCAACGCCTGGTACACAGGCGAGCCCCAGTGCTTTTGCGGCAAGCACGATTTCGGCGTCGCTGTGCGGCATGACAATCAGGTCGCCGCCCGCTGCTTTCACGTCGTTAGCGAGGTCCGGTCGCAGTACGGTTCCTGCTCCGACGATGGCGTCTTCGGGCAACGCCCGCCGGATTGCCTCTATGCTGTCAAACGGCCGCGGTGAATTCAGCGGCACTTCGACGACGCGAAAACCTGCTTCGTAGAGTGCACGGCCATGGTCTGCCGCATCCGCTGCCGTAATGCCGCGCAGGATCGCGATTAACGGACATCTCTCGAATGAGGCAATGAATCCCGCGTGCGGCCGATACGGGACCGGCAAGTTGATGGGAGGCTGCATTTCCGTGGATTCTCAGGCTGACTCGCACGCCAGAATGCCCGCTTCTCTCGCAACGCGGACATGGCCCTGAACGGTGGCACCATCGGCCGCGCGATCCGACTTTAATCCAGCAAGCTGTAGAACCTCTTCGTAACGGCAGCACAAATCGTCGTCTCCGATCAGAATGATTCGTTGGTCACCGCTGACATTTTCCGCGGCCAATGCGCTCGCCACCTCCACGCCGATCAGGATGCCGGACAGATAATCAGGCAATCCAGCCGGATGCACTTCCCCCATCAGTGCTGCTGTACGCGCTGCAAACAGCACGTGCGAAGCTTGCGCCGAATGTTTCAATCCCAGCGTTGCACCGCGCGCGAACGCTTCTCTATCCGAATCACCAAACTCCATCAGCCGGCCAAGTATGCCGTGCTTCGTCAGCAAACCGTACAACTCCCCGGTCAAGTAGGTCGCGAACCGCTTGATCCTCAAATGTTCGTCGACGAAGACCCATTTGCTGTGCGTGCCGGGCAAGACACACACACTGTCGGGAGACACGTCCGCGCCCCAGATCTGCGTTTCTTCGCCGCGCATGACGTCGTACATCGTCGTCTTCGAACCACAGCGCAAGCCAGGAACGATATGCATGTCGACCCGCTCGGAAATCCGCAGCGTCGTCAGCGCTTGCGCTGCGGTTGCGGGCGTCGCCGGGCAGTCGAGATAAGGCGCCTCCACCCAGCCTTGCCGGCTACCGATCATCCCGCTCGCCACGATCGGGCAGCCGCAATTTTCGATCCAGTCGCTGCAGATCGCGTACAGTGATGCCTGGAACTGCCGATCCTTTACCGCCATCACTCCGCCCGGGGCGCTTCGCGCCTCGATGATTGCGCCCTCTTCCGATACGAGTACTGCGCGTAGACTCGACGTTCCCCAATCAAGGCTAATGAACGATGGCTTCATGATTTGGACTCCTTATAAATTTATCAAAAAATAAAGTAATGGTAACGCAGCGTGAAACCATTCATTCCCGCTGCGCTCGTTCCGTCTTTACACCACAGGCTTTTTCCGAACGTGCTGCCATAACTTTTCGTTGGGCTCAATGCCGAGTCCCGGCCCCTCGGGCAAGTGAAACGCGCCATTGACGCACCGCATGCTGGTCTGCACATATTGCAGATTACGGTCGAAAACCGAGTGCTGATATTCGTGCATCGGTGCATTGGGAAGCGCTGCCGTCGCATGCAGGCTCGCCGCCTGAAAAATGCCGACACCAATGCTCGCGTGCGGAATCACCTTCATATGAAACGCGTTGGCCATTCGTGCAATTTGCATGAACTGGCTGATACCGATATGCCCCATTTCGGGCTGAATGATGGACATGGAGCGCTTTTCCAGACGCGGGCGGTATTCGAAGACCGTGCGCCACTCTTCCCCCAATGCGAGAGGCACCCGGATGTTCGCGCCCACGTGCAACTGGCCTTCGATATCCTCGGGCTGAACCGGCGCCTCGACGAAATACGGACGATATGGAGTCAGCCGGTCTATAAGCTGGATGGCTTCCTGCGCCGTGAATTTCCAGTGCAGGTCGACCATCAACTCCACATCATCTCCGAGCCCCTCACGAAGCGCGCGCATTTCGTCGACGATGCCGTCGAATGATACCGCCGAGTGGTATTTGAACGCATTAAATCCTCGCGGCATGAACGTACGAGCCAGCGCCACGCGGTCATCCAGAGACTTGCCGGGAAGCCCGGACACGTAGGCGGGAATCGACGAACGACGCTGGCCACCGATGAGCTTGACCACGGGCTGACCAACGAGCTTCCCGAACAGATCCCACATGGCGATATCCACGCCCGCGATGGAATCGACGAAAAAGCCGCCGAAGAATCCCCGCACCCGCATCATGTCGTACAGGTCTTCCTGGATCACCACGGCGTCGCGCGGATCTCGCCCGATGACCGCCGGTCCGAGCACGTCGTCGATGATTGCGGTCACGGCTTCCGGCGCCACGATGCCGTAGGTCTCGCCCCAGCCAACCGTGCCGTTATCGGTCGTCAGCTTGATGAGCACCGACATGTCGGTGGTCGGGTAGATCGTCCCGTTACCTTTGCGGATCAGGTAGCCGCGGCTATTGACCTGCTCGTCCTTGCCGAGCCCGCCGAGGTAAGGTTCGTCGCGCGGGATCGAGACGATGAAGGTCTCGACCGATGCGATTTTGGGTGCGGTATTCATATCGATCGTCTCGTCGTGGGTCAGAATCCGGAAACGCGCAAACCGCTGCCGTCGAACAGATGCACTTCGTTGTCGATGAAGGCGAGACCCACCGTCTCGCCCTTGGCACAGGTCGTGGCACCGTCGAGCTTAACCATGACCGTGCCGACCCCTGTTTTCACATAGACGAACGTCTCACTGCCGAGCCGCTCCGCAAGGGTGACCTGACCGGTCACGACTGCGTCCTGGATCGGCACGATGCGGGTATGTTCCGGGCGCACGCCGAGCGTCAGGTTCCGATCGCTAATGCGCTTCACGGTCGGCACGCGCAAGCGGCCGCCAGGCATATCCACTTCGACCGTACGCGAATCCAGCGGATTCGCGGTCACGTCAATGAAGTTCATTTTCGGAGAGCCGATAAACCCCGCGACAAAGCGGTTCGCCGGATGGTGATACAGGTTCAGCGGCCGCCCCACCTGTTCGATCTTGCCATCACGCAAGACGACGATCTTGTCCGCGAGCGTCATGGCTTCAACCTGATCGTGCGTCACGTAGACGAATGTCGTCCCAAGTTCTTCCTTGATACGAGCGAGTTCAAGCCGCATTTCGACCCGAAGGGCGGCGTCGAGGTTAGACAGCGGTTCGTCGAATAGAAACAGTGAAGGCTCGCGCACGATCGCGCGGCCGATGGCGACGCGCTGACGCTGGCCGCCGGACAGGTCTTTCGGCCTTCTGCCAAGCAGGTGTTCGATCTGCAGAATACGCGCGCTCTGCTGGACCTTGGTGTCGATCTGCGCCTTCGGCGCATTGGCCATGCGCAGTCCAAAACCCATGTTTTCCGCAACACTCATGTGCGGATACAGCGCATACGACTGAAACACCATCGCAATACCGCGCTTCGCGGGCGGCAAAGCCGTCACGTTTTGATCGCCAATCGAGATCTGACCGGAGGTGCTTTCCTCGAGGCCCGCAATCAGACGCAACAACGTGGACTTGCCACACCCAGAGGGTCCAACAAACACGCAGAACTCGCCGTCGGCAACGTGAAGGTCGACATTGTGAATGACCGACGTGTCGCCGAAGGACTTGTGAACCTGCCGCAATTCAAGCTGTGCCATGAATTCGGTCTCCGATGGTGGGAAGCACTTTCTGGGAAATCAGCAGATCGTCGATGTCGTGCAGGAAGGTATCGACATCAACTGCGTCAGCGGCGTCGAGCAACGGCCCTTTCGCGCGCTGCACGCGGCACTGAATCAGCCCGCGCCGATGCAATACATACTTGGTCAGCGACCAGCGGAACACCGCTTGCACGTTCAGGATCGGCAGCATTCGGGTGAACAGCTCTCGCACTTGATCGCTTTGGCCGGTACGGTGGGCCTGAAACAGTGCAACATGCACTTCGGCGAGCTCGACCGCCGGCATGGTCCCGCACGCGCCACGCCGCAATTCGTCAGTGATGTAGCGTCCGCCCGCGCCACCGAACACACCGCGCAACGTCTCAGGTGCGCTGCGCCTGATCGTCGACAGACGCTGGCCGCTCGGCAGCGTCTCTTCCTTGATGTACCGGATGGAAGGTACCGCCGTCAGGATTTCAAGCAGCACATCGGGGTCAAGACCGGCGCCAACGGGAGCCGGCACGTTCTGCAGCATGATGGCGGTGTCGGGAACGGCATCTGCGACACGGCTGAAAAATTCGATCTGCGCCTGTGCCGTCTTACGCTCCGGCGGAACGGCAATCATCAGCGCGGCTGCGCCGCCCTTCGCCGCTTGCTGAGCGAGGCGAATCGTCACTTCGGCGTCAGTGTGCGAAACGCCGGCGACCAGCGGCACGCGGCCGTCGATTTCATCGAGCACAACGTCGGTGAGCATGGCGCGCTCATCGGTGGTCAACTGCCCGAATTCGCTCGCGACACCAGGATACGTGATGCCGTCCACGCCAGCCGTCACGAGATATCGCACCAGATTGCGCAGACTGGCAACGTCGGGGCTTCCGTCCTCCATGAACGGGGTGGGCAATACGGGAAAGACGCCGGCCAGATTGGTGTGGGCGATCGTCATTGTCATTTCTTGTTCTCCACGATAGGCAGGGGAGGAAGTCCCCACGAAGTCCGAATATGGTTTGAAAGGAGCGCACTGGCGGCCAGCGACGTCAGGCCGCCGTCGAGCGGGAGATCCACGCCCGTGATGAACGACGACTCCTCGCTTGCGAGAAACACAGCGGCATTGGCAATGTCGGCGGGTTCGCCGAGTCGGCCCAGCGGATAGCTCTGCGCGACGGCGGCAAGATCGGCGGCTGTGAGCCCTTGACCCGTCCGCTCCGTCACGATGAACGCGGGGGAAATCGCATTGCATCGCACGCGCTGCCTGCCAAACTCCACGGCGATCTGCTTCGTCAGCGCATGGACACCGCCTTTGGCAGCGGTATAAGCCGCAAGCCCAGGATTGGCGACAAGCTGGTTGACCGATGCGAGGTTAATAATCGATCCACCGCCGCGCGCTATCATCTCCGGCACAGCGGCGCGGCAGAAGCGAAACGTGGCCGTCAGCGCCGAGTCGATGGTGCTGGCCCAACCTTCGTCGGTTTCGTTCGTGATACTGGCGCTCACGTACCGAACAGCGTTGTTGACGAGGATGTCGAGCCCGCCGAATTGCTCTTTTGCCACGCGAATCGCCTCGTCCACCGTCGACTGCGCGTGTGCGTCGAGGTAAAGCATGCTGACCCGATCGGACGGTAGCGCGGCGATCGCGTGATCCCCAGACTCTCGCGAGAGTTCCACCACCACGACCTGCGCCCCTTCCGCCACGAAGCGTTCAAGAATCGCCCGGCCGATGCCTTGACCGGCCCCTGTGACGATCGCCACCTTGTTTGCGAGTCTCATGATTTGACGGCTCCAGCGGTCAAGCCTTTGATGAAGTAGCGCTGCAGGAAGGCGAATCCAAGCACAACCGGCAACGAAATCACGATCGATTCCGCCATTGCGCCACCCCAGTTCGCCCGCCCCTCACCCAGGTAGCTCAGCAGCAGACCTGGACCCACCGTGCGCAGCTCCGGCGAAGTGATCAACGTGAGCGAAAACAGCAGGTCATTCCAGGCCCACATGAACGAATACAGCCCGACGGTTACCATTGCGGGAATGGCGAGTGGCGTCACGATCCGATGCAGGATATAGATTTCACTTGCACCATCCACGCGCGCCGCCTCGATGATTTCGCTCGGAATGCTGATGAAGTAGCTGTACAGCATGTAGGTGCCGCTCGGCAGCGCGAGGATGATGTAAGCGATGATCAGCCCAACTCGCGTATTGAGCAGATTGGCCCATTGCAACATCGGATAAACGCTGATCAGCAGCATGGCAAAGGGAAACATCTGCGCCGAGAGCATCATGAACATCAGCGGCTTGCGGCCGAAATAGCGGAACTTGGCGAAACTATAGGCCGCGTAGGTCGACAGCATGACCGTCAGCAGCGCGCCGCCGCCCGCCGTGATCAGGCTGTTGCGCAGCTGCGCCAGGGTTTCGCTATTACCTAACAGCGCGCGATAATTTTCCAGCGTTGGCGCATGCGGAAAAATTGAAGGAATCCGAACGAATACCTCGCCTTCTGGCTTGATTGATGTGAGGACCATCCAGATGATCGGCAGGAACAGAAACGCTCCGATCGCACACAGCATCGCGGTGAAACCCGCACGCGAGCGCCAGTTATTAAGAAGCAACATGCCTATTTCTCCCGCTTGAACAGAATGCGCAGATAGAAGATCGACGGAATAGCGATAGTTACGAACCAGAGCACGCCGATCGAACATGCGCTGCCGATATCCCAGTTCTGGAACGCTTCCTTGTAGACCTCGATGGACAGCATCGTCGTCGCCTTGACCGGACCACCCTGCGTCAGCGCGTAGATCACGTCGAAGGCCTGCAGGTTGCTCATGGCGCCGAGGATTGTCACGATGATGATGGTCGGCGCGAGATGGGGAAGCACGACATAGCGAAACATGGCAAGGTTTTCGCAGCCGTCTACGCGCGCCGCGTCCATCTGGTCCTGCGAGACACCTTGCAGGCCGGCGAGGAAGAACGCCATGAAGAGTGGCACCGAAACCCAGACGCGCGTGAGGATCACGGCGGCCATTGCCGAATGCGCTTCTGCGAGCCAGGGCACCGGATCGTGAATGATGCCCAGTTGTAGCAAGATTGCATTGAGAATGCCGTACTGACCATTGAAGATCCACGCCGCCAGAAACGCAGTGACAGTCGAAGGCAGCACCCAGGGCAGCAACGAAAGCGCGCGTAGCACCACCTTGCCGCGGAATGACTGATTGAGCACCATGGCCCACGCGAGCCCGAGGACGAGCGTGATACTGGTGGTCAGCACAACGAATATTAGCGTGTTGAACCAGATCGACAACGTATCGGGATTACTCAACAGCTTTTTGAAGTTTTTGAGCCCGATGAATTTCGGCTCATCCATTTCAATCGTGTAGCGATAGAACGAGAGCTTGAGCGACTGGAGAAACGGAATCAGGATGACAACGAAGAAGGCGATCAGCGAAGGCAACGCGAAAGCAAATCCGACCCTTCGTTCGTGGGACTTCAGTGATCGGCGCGGCTTCGCGCTCCGCTCACCGGACTGCGTGGTAGGTAAGCTAGCCATATTTGCTTCAAACCGGGTTGGTTTAGGGAGTCACAGCAGAAACAGGCTGCAGGTTCTAGCCGGGAACACCCATGGATGGGCGACGAAACTGAACATGACAATCCAGTTTTCGCCGCCGCCTCATTAGAGGGCAGCGCTCAGGCGCTGGCTCATGTTGCCAATGGCCTCCGCTGGCGACTTCTGCCCGAGCAGCGCCGCTTGCACCTGCTCGCCGACGATAACGGTGAGATCGGCGACATTCGGGAAGAACGCCAATTCGTCGCGCGTGGCGTTGCGTGCGTTTTTCGTCCAGTTGGCCACATACGGGTCGCCGGACAGTTTCGCGATCGCGCTGCGCGTCACAGGGAACAGGCCGACCTGATTGAAGTACTCGAGTTGCGGTGCGTCAGTCAGACTGAGATAGGAAACGAATTGCGCGGGCGCCGACTTTGCATCGAAAGCTTGCTTGTCAGTGGCGAAACTACCGAACAGATGCCCCCAGGCAAACGAGCGCGGCGTGTCGCCCTGCTTGAGGACAGGCGTCGCAACAGAGAGCACGTTTGAGTCGAAGGCTGCGCCTTTGCCCGAGTTGTCGCGCGCAAAACCGCGCGCCAGCGGCGCGTCCTGATAGAACGCGCAGCGGTTCTGCGCGAACAGGCGGCGCGCGTCGTATCGGTCCGTGTCTTTGGCGGCCAACCGGTCTTTCACGAGACTGGTCATGAATTCCAGGGTACGCACAGCAGCGGGGCTGTTGACTACCACCTGCCCCTGCTCGTCGAAGATGTGGCCGCCGAAGGTCCACAACCACGTCTGGAAGTCCCCCACCACCGACGCATTGTCCTTGGTCGACATGCCATACGGCACCGACTCCGGGAACTTCGCCTTGATCGCCTTGAGCGCTTCAATGAAGGCGTCGATCGTGACGGGTGACTGGGTAATGCCCGCATCCTTCAGCATCGACGCATTGGCGACCATCGCGATCGAGCCCATGGTCCAGGGCATGCCGACCTGCTTGCCCTTGATTTGTCCCAGCCGCAGCAGACCCGGATCGATCACCTTCTCTAGCGCGGCCTTGCCGAAGACGTCGTTGAAATCGACCATCTTCCCAGTGCCGCCGAATTGCGGCAGCCATTGCAGGGTCAACTGGGCCACGTCGACAGGCTGGTGCGCGCGCAGTCGCAGGAAGAGATTTTGCTGCATCTGCGCATAGGGGAATCCGACTACGCTCATCGACGCGCTGGGATCGCTCTGCTCGAACTGCTGGAACATCTTCGCGATCGTGGCCTTGCTGGCTGCCTCGTCCTGGGTCCAGCCAACATACGTGAAACCGGTGTTGATGGCGGCTCTTACCATCGCGGGCGCCATGACGGCCGAAGCCGCCATCATGGACATGAATTTGCGTCGACTAAGCACAGTTTCTGTCTCCTTGTTTCTATAATTGGAACTCGTGAATCCATCATAGCACAGCGAATTTGAAAGTTCCATTCAGTAGAACAAAAATTGTCTGCCATGTATTTGTCCGTACAATGCCGAAAAAAGATACGAACCAGCCAAATTCCAGCGCACCAATTACGTCAGGGGCAAGAAAACTTGAACACAGCGAAACGAAAGCTTGTAGAGACCGCGTCGGCCAACGGCGCTGAAGCGGAACTGGGGATGGAGGAGCCTGCGGCGCCCGCCGTGCCCGAGGAGAAAGCATCGGCGGGAGTCGGCGTCCTCGAGAAGGCGATGTACCTGCTGAACATCGTCTCCCAGGCGCCGGCGCCCATGACCTTCACCCAGTTGCTGCGCGCCTGCGGCCTGCCCAAGGGCACGCTGCACCGCATTCTCACTACCCTCCAGCGCGAAGGTCTGCTGCGCCACGACGCCTACAGCAAGACGTTCCGCCTTGGACTGCGCTTTCTGGAACTCGCGCACGAGGTCTGGAGCGACTTCGACCTGCGCGTCGCCGCGCAGGACGAACTCGTGGTGCTGCGCGATCTGGTTGGGGAGGCGGTGCAGCTGGCCATCCTCGACGGCAATAAGGTCGTGGTCATCGCCAGCGAAGACGCGCGCCAGACGGGGCGCGTCGCGCTCGGCGTCGGCATGCGGCTGCCGCTCCATGCAAGCGCAGCCGGCAAGGCCATCGCCGCTTATCTCGATCCCCGTCAGCAGCAGGATCTGCTGGCTTCAATCACGCTCGATACGCTGGCGCCGCGGACGATTACGTCGATCGACGCACTGCGTCACGAGCTGGATCTCACGCGCTCGCGCGGCTATGCGCTGGCCAACCAGGAGAGCTCGGACGACACGGTGGCGCTCGCGGCGCCGATTTTCGATTTCGAGGGTCGACCGGTCGGCGCGGTGGCGGTCTCCGGCTCAACCGCCCGGCTCGATGCAGTCCGCGCGCACAACCTGTCGGCGGCGGTCATGGGGGCGGCGCGCAAGATCTCGCACAACTCGGGCGGTCAGTCGATGTCGCTCGCCGCCAAGAGCCAACCGCCCGCACTGGAACACGCCGACGTCCAGTGCGTGAGCCAGCAGCCTTCGCTGCTCGGCGAGGCGCCCATGTGGTCGCCGCGCGACGACGCCCTTTACTGGGTCGATATCCTGACACCCACCATCCACCGGTACGACGCGTCCACCCACGCCAGCACCGAAACAAAGCTGGGCTCGATGCTGAGCCTCGTGATCCCCAAGGCCACGGGCGGCCTGCTCATCGCGTCGCCCGGCGGGCTGATGACCGTCGACGACGCCGGCAACCTGACGCGCTTCTCGCACCCCGAATTCGACCGCCCCGGCAACCGCTACAACGACGGCAAATGCGACCGCATGGGCCGCCTGTGGGTCGGCACGATGGACATGGGCGCGGCGGCAAACCGCGGCAACCTGTTCAGGGTCGACGCCGACGGCTCTTGGAAAAAGATGGACACGGGCTTTACGGTGTCGAACGGCCTCGGCTGGAGCCCGGACAACCGGACCATGTACTTCACGGACTCTCACCGCAAGACCGTCTACCAGTACGACTTTGACCTGATCAACGGCATGATCGCCAACCGCCGCCCGCTCATCACGCTGGATTCGTCGGCGGGCTCCCCCGACGGGATGACCGTCGACGCGGACGGCTGCCTCTGGGTTGCGATGTGGGACGACTGGTGCGTGGTTCGCTTCGACCCTGAAGGCCGCGAAATGACCCGCATCCGCATGCCGGTGCCGCGCCCCACCAGTTGCTGCTTCGGCGGCCAGAACCTCGACATCCTGTACGTCACCAGCGCCCGTGTGCGGCTCGCCGAAGACCTGCTGAACAGCGCCCCGCTGTCCGGCTCGCTCTTCGCTGTCAATATCAACGGGGTGCGCGGACTGCCCGAAACCACGTTCGCCGGCTAACTCCCCCGTCTTCCTCCCTCGTCAGCTTCAGACGTCGCCGGCATCACGCCCGGCGGCGTTTCCCCTCCCCAATCCCCCCAATGCTCCCCACGCCTCCCAAGGCTCCCAAGGCTCCAAACTCGAGGAGATCCTGAGCCAGCAAGGCTCTCGCCCTGGAAGCACCTCCCGACTTCCCCAGATTCTCTTGATGCCGAATTGCAACAGATCCCTGGGGCTATCCCGAATCCGCACAAAACTCTCTTGCGAAAGTTCCATCAAATGGTAACCTTCCCAAATCAGTTCCATTTGTCGGAACTCAACGAGGAGACAGCAAATTATGAAAAGAAAACTGGTCATGGCCGCTGTGACGATGCTGGGCGCAAATGCGGCGATGGCCCAATCGTCGGTGACCCTTTATGGACTGACCGATCTCGAGGTCGGTAAGTACGACGGCAGCAACGCCATCCGGATGAATACCGGCGCCACCAGCTTTTGGGGCTTGAAAGGCACCGAAGATCTGGGCGGCGGGTACAGGGCAATTTTCCAGCTTGAGCAACAGTTCAATCCTAATAACGGCACCTTCTACAATTCGAGCTCGTTTTTCAGCGGCCGATCGACTGTCGGGCTCGAGGGCTGGTTTGGTCACCTGGCGTTGGGCCGGGACGTCAACGCCAGCCATTACGCGGAAGTATCGGCCGATCCGTTTGGCCAGAACGGCCTGGTGTCAGGCTACGGCGCACGCGGCGGCATTTCGGAAGCGAACGGCGGCCCAGGCCAGATCGACACCGTGCGGACCAACAACTCCGCAAACTACGCGTACAAGTTCGGCCCTGTGACTTTGCGGGCACAGGTGGCGTCAAAGGACTCGGCGGTCGTTGGGGACAACATTCCCTACTCCACCTCGATCGTCTATGAGGATCCGAAGCTCAAACTGGCCGCCTCCTTCATCCGTCCACAAGGGGACCATGCTCATTGGGCCTACACGGCCGGTCAATACGATCTTGGTCTGGCGCGCCTCTATGCCGGCTATGGTTTTGGCCAGAATACATTCAGCCAGACGATGCACAACCAGATGATCGGTATCAACATACCGTTTGGCCCCGAGCAGGCGGTCATGTCAACCTTCAGCCACACGACATTTAATGGACGAACCATTCAATGCCGCACCGCAGTGGGCTATTTCTACTTCCTGTCCAAAGCGACCAGCGTTTACGCCGATGTAGTCTACGACACCCAGACAGGCAAATACGCGTACGGAACCACCACAGGCTGGCAGGCGACGGGCACGTCGGGCAGCGGCACCGGCTACACAGTCGGCCTGCGCCACCTGTTCTGATCCGTCTCGGCAAAATTACGTAGCGCCGGCAAGAACTGTGAGTTAGATATTCGGCGGAACGGTTTCGGGTCAGAGAGCCAAGGAGACTTCCGCCGATTTCTTCGCACTACTTGCTGATTTCAGGAACCTGGCCTTAGTGATGGTCAAACAATGAGATCTTGTTTTTCTTGATCAGGGAGTGGACCTTCGTCATGAAGCGCGCCTTCGGGTCCTTCTGGCACTCTTCCATTACGGTTTCGGCCACCGGATGAGCGGTATCCACGACCATGGTGTCCGTCTCCTTCACGCCGAGCTTGTCCACGCCCGCAACCCAGTAAATCAGCGCCGGCCGGTACGCTTCATCCACTGCGGTGAAATCAGGTCATTTTCGCTGGACTCACTTCCTGGTCCTGCGCGCTTGCCGCGAGAGAGATCGTCAAACAGGACAATACGGCTACGATTGCTGCGGTTTTCATAGACACTCCAAAAGGGGTAATAGGGGCTTGGCTTTTTCCATATATTGCCCAATACGGCAGATTGCTAGGACAAACATTAAAGCCGCTGAATTAGCTCAAAATTAACTGGCGATTTGCTTTTCCGGTTGGCCACGAGTGACGCAGCCTGCCAACCGAAGCCTATCTGCACCACGTCATCGCTCGCATCGCCGAGCATCTGGTAAATCGCATCGACGAACTGTTGCCACGCGTCGTTGCCGATCAGCTTCACCGCGACTTCACCTAATTCAACACGCCGCCTTCAACCGTTCCATATCAAGGTACTGTCAAGAACGGTCGCAGTCGGACAGTGCCGAAGTCTGCAGGTTGTAAGGAGTCGAAAATGCCCGGTCACAATGTGGCTATAAGCAGCGCATATTGGTGCGGTGATATCCGGGCAGTGTATGCGCAACAACCGACTACAGACAGTTTCCGCTGCGCGATTGCTTCGAACCCAGATATGAATAGCAAATTGTTTCGCGCCAGATCCAGATCAATATCGACATGATGGAATCTAGCGGCTAGATCCGTGCACCTTGTGTTCTCACAATCGCGATTGGCTTGACCGCCGAAAGGGACGATTCACTGGGGATCCACGCCTACGAAACGGGGTTCGAAGTGTAGGAAGAGAATTGGCAAAACTAATGCAGACATATCCGAATCGACACTTTTGCGCCCCTCAGAGTGAACGTAAATGTGTCAACCGGCTCCTTTCAATCCTCTCCATTACTGTCCAGATCAACGACAGATTTGCTTCGCTCTACCGCAGCGCTGAGCCGAGCACCAACGACAACATCGCAAGCACTGGCCCATAACGTATTGATTGCCGCTTCGCGGCTCCAGATTGTCACGCACCGAAGAGCGTTGCGCAACCTGAATCAGCGTGCCCGGATCGCGGAGCGTGTAAATCCGTCACCTCTCGCCATCAATTTCTCTCGAACTGAGTCCGGCGTCGGCGTCTCCGGGTAGACGTGGCGACTGGTCCGTCGAACGCAAAGGCACTGACGACCATGGCTTGTGGACGGTGATGACGATATCGCGCGTGCTACGAACCGCGCGCTGGCGTGGCCGGAATGGTGTCAGCGAAGCCGTTGCTCATCCGAACCGCAACATGTTCGAGCCGCATATCAAGCAGCGCGCACAGACCCGCGGAGGACTGTTGGTATGAACTGATGCCTTGCACAGTGCCGACCACGCTCACCAGTATCCCGGCGCAATGACGAGGTTATTTCTGAGTGAATATCCCATCTGACTTCGCAAAAACAAACCGGCCATTCAATGGCCCATTGTAGTCACTGCCTGACTCTCTCAGAAGCGCCGTCTACGCCAAAGCATCGGGTGGAATCGCACGCTCATTTTTAGCTCATTTTCGTCGGCGAATATCAGTCCCGCGACACAGCAATTCGCGCAACCGATCGAAAGGAAAGCCAATCATGCTCCTAATTTTTCACCGTACTGTCCGCTCCGAGGCGACCGACACGGAACCCGTCGGGAGCGCATCGGCCCTGCCGTCCGCACCCATAGACACGGCGCGCGACGACGGCGCCTCGACCGGAGAGCGCGCTGCAACCTACGAAGAACTCATGCCTTACCTGGTGCTCGCGATGGCTGCCGGTATCTGAAACGGCAGCGTTGCCAAGCTCAGATAACGCATTCCAAACAAAACCGGCACTCACTCGACACACTCTGCCAACCACTACCAGACGAACTGAGTTACACCATGTACAAGCATATTCTTGTCGCTGTAGGCAGCGACTCCAACTTCTCGACCCTGCACTCGGCCATTGATATGGCGCGCGAATGCGGTGCCTATCTCACCACGGTGCACGTTGTGGACGCCGCGCCGCATATGGCGATGATGGCCGATCTGAGCATCGGGGCCGCCATCGACGCTTTCGAAACTCACGCCCGCTCGGTCGTCGACCAATGCAACCGCATCCTCGACGAAGCCGGTTGCGATGGCGAGGCGCAAATGTGGGCCACGCCGCTCTCCGGATCCACGATTGGACACGTCATCGCCGCTGCCGCACGGGAACTCGGCGCGGATCTCATCATGGTCAGCGGCGTCAACCCCGGCTGGCTGCGCATTTACGCTCAGAACGTGCCGAAAGACGTGATGCGCTACAGCACACTCCCGGTACTCGTAATGACGCTTCAAGCTGCCGCGCCGGCACAGGTCGCACACGCGGCCGCTGCGGTATAGACAGTCACACAAAAAGCGGCGCGAACGGGCCGCCACAAGATCTGCGAAGGTGTCCGGATGTTCGAGAGAGTGAACGTTTCAAATCCACAATAAACCCTACGACTACACGACGAGTTTCATTTAATGGAAAACATGAGGATTTTCTACTATCTCTCGATAGCTAGCCATAAGCTTACATTCGATCGAAACAGAAAAGATGGTGCGGTCACGCCACGGCGCGTTCACGAAGATCCCCCGCTCGTTGGGGTGCTCTGGCGCTCGCCTGTCAATGCCTAGGTATATTCCCTAGATCCCATCCCCCCTATTCCGTTGGCTGCTACATTCTCACAAAGTTCCGATATTCGGAACAATGTGCAACCAACGGACTCCCATGAACGTCGACCCCACACACACCTTCGAGCGCCCCGTCGCAACTGGCATCATTGCGCGCTCGCGCAAGTTCATGGCGCAGCGCGTGCGCTACGAAGTGATCGGCTTGATCTTTTTCGTCATGACGATCAACCTTGCGGATCGCGCTGCGATGTCGATCTCTGGCACGCCGATGTCGGCCGAACTGCATCTAAACCACCTCCAGCTAGGGTGGATTTTCTCGTCGTTCGCGTGGGCCTACGTGCTGTTTCAGCTCGCAGGCGGCTGGGCGCTCGACCGGTTCGGCGCCAAGCGCACCTACACGTGCGCCATCTTCTTGTGGTCGTTCTGCACGGCCGGCGTGGGCTTCGCTCCGTTCTTCGGCCAGCAGGTGGCCAGTAGCCTGATCTTCGTGCTGATCTTCCTGATCGGCATGGCCGCGGCGCCCTGCTACCCAGCCAACGCGAAAATCGTCTCCGCGTGGTTTCCGGCCACCGAACGCGGTACCGCTTCGGCCATCTTCAACGCCACCCAGTATTTCGCTGCCGCGGCGTTCACCCCCGCGCTCGCCCTGCTCGCCGCCAACCTGGGCTGGCGTTCGGTCTTCTTCGCGATGGGCGCGATCGGCATCGTCGCCGGTGCCCTATTCGGCCTCAGGCTCAAGGCGCCACTCGACCATCCGCGTCTCACACAAGAAGAACGCGAACTCATCGAAGCAGGCGGCGGCACCTTGTCGATGGACGACGTTCGGGCGGGAGGGGGCTCGCACGTTTGCGCGGACAGCACCCCGCGGCCAGGGTTCAGTATCGGCACGTTCGTGCACCTGCTGCGCAACCGTGTGCTACTTGGGATTTCGCTGGCGCAGTACTGCATCAGTACCTTGAGCTTTTTCTTCATCATGTGGGTGCCGGTGTACCTCGTGCAGGAACGGCACATCCCCTTGCTGCGCGCGGGGATCCTCGCCTCGATACCGGCCGTGTGTGGGTTTTCAGGTGGAATTCTCGGCGGCATGCTGTCCGATCTGCTGCTGCGTCACGGCCGCTCGCTCACGGTCGCACGCAAGATTCCCATCTACGTGGGCATGCTGATGGCGTCGAGCATCATGGCCTGCAACTACGTGCACGCGGACTGGCTCGTCGTGGCCATCATGGCGCTCGCGTTCTTCGGCAAGGGCTTCGGCGCGCTAGGATGGGCCGTGATCGCCGATACGTCGCCGGTCAACGCGGCTGGACTAAATGCGTCGGTGTTCAACACGTTCAGCAGCCTCTCCGGCATCACCACCCCTATCGCTATCGGCTTCATCGTCCACACAATGCACTCGTTCAATGGCGCGCTCGTCTTCGTCGGTGTGCATGCGCTGCTGGCGGTGGCAAGCTATGCGTTGATGGTCGGCACGATCCGGCGTGTCGATCCGGTCTGACCCGCGCAGCGATATCGCCAGCCAGAGCCCGCGGCGCCAGACGCGCGCCGTGTGGCAGCTCATCTGGCGCATGTTACCGATATTTTTGACCGGTATCTCTTCCGGCCCGCCACGCACGGGGTCGAATGGTGCGCGGAGCGCTTACGTGCGCTGCAGTCGGGCAACCTCAACTTTTATCTCGCCTTGATCGGAGGGCTGCTGATCGCAATTCTCGCATTAACGCTCTACTAGATCGACACGGTCAACGTCTCAAGCGATGTTGGTTTTTGCGCGAGCCTATGGAAAGCGACACATGATAACCTTGTTGCGTTGCGATGGGGGCCTATGCTTACTTGCAAAGCGTCTGGAGAAGGGACGTTTTGCATGGCCCCGTGCCGACGCTGGGATGGTGCAAACGCTTGAGCACCCGTGCCACATCCGGATTCAGAGTCTTCATCAAGCGTCGGACCGTTCGTAACGTCACGGCACATGATACCCCGACGCGTTGCTGCGACAGATCCATAACGATCGCCTATCCCCCCAGCGGCAACAATGCCAACAGGAGGCGTCGTAGTTCCAGACACTCGCGTGGCGTCAGTTTTGCAGTGAGAATGCGCTCGACGTCCTCGACACGTGGGCGCAACATCGCAAGACTTTTCTTGCCTTCGGCCGCCAGGAACAGCACATAACTACGCTTGTCGGCGAGATCGTCCGAACGTTCGATCAGATCATTACGCACCATGCGTGCAACGAGATCGGCGATTGTCGAACGGTCCACGTCGAGTTCATCGCCGAGTTGTCGTTGATTGATGCCGGGTGTTCTCTGCAAAATCTCGAGCGCCGCGTATTGGACACTCGTGATATCGGTGGAAACTTCACTGAGCCATACCGCAACGTGTCGCTGCTGGGCGCGTCGTACCAGACTGCCAGTGAATTTCGAAAGCGCTTCGGGATAGTCGGGTTTGATCGGCAATTTTCAGGTGCGTAGCGAAAGGGTGTTCGTTAGAAAAATGGGTCGCAAAAATTCACTTAATTCAACGTAAGCGTCCAGCGGGAGGACGTGCGCGACATATTGGTCCGGACGGACTACGACCAGCGCACCCCGTTCGCGGTCGATGCCGCGCGCAGTAAAGATATCAGCCGCTGTGTCGCTCGTAAATGCCTTCTCGTAGTCGATGAGCCCGAAGCGTCCCTTACGCGGCAGTAGCAGCGGGTGCAAATCTTCGAGCCGTGCTTCGCGATGGGGTTGCTGTAGTACTGCGCGCAGATCGAATACGCTATCCACATCGGCATTTTCTGGCGTGACGAGACGCAAGACAGAATTAGGCGACGTGGTGAGATGTTCGCACAGCGCATCAAGCGCGATTCTGCCAGCGTCTGAAAAAGCGTACAGACGCCAGCGGCCGTCAGCACGCGCAACGTGGCCGAGTTGCATCGCTTTCGCATCGGCGAGTCGAACGACAGGCGACGAATGGAAGCGCGTGCCGATGGTGAAGCCACTCGCGAGTGACTGATACTTCGCTTCGCCCGTTAACGCACCCGGCCTATATCGCGTCGCAACGCCCGCCGTATAGCGGCCAGCACGCACGAAGTAAGCCTGCAGTTCGGCTGGATCGACACCGCCTGCTTCGGGGCGATGCGGATCTTTCGGTGGCGCGGCCATCATGGCGGACCACTCCTTGTCGAAATCGATCAGCTCTTGCGCGACGGGCTGGCGTTCATCGGAATACGAGCGCAAGAGGTCGTTTCCACTCCGTCCTTGCAGGACTGCGGCGAGTTTCCAGCCGAGATTGGATATGCGGAACTTGGCCCGATTAATGGCCCCGCCGTGGTTTTACTTCACGGCTGGCCATATGACATTCACAGCTTTGCCGAGGTTGCTCCTCGACTCGCATCGGCGGGCTACCGGGTCATCGTTCCGTATTTGCGCAGCTACGGCTCGACGCGCTTCCAATCGCCGGAAACGCCCAGAAACGGCCAGCATTCAGTGCTTGCGGTCGACGTCATCGCGCTAATGGATGCGCTTAACATTCGGACGGCGATACTCGCTGGCTTCGACTGGGGCGCACGCACGGCCTGCGTCGTGGCTGCACTCTGGCCGGATCGATGCAAGGCGCTAGTGTCGGTGAGCGGGTACCTGATCGGCAGCCAGACAGGCAACAAGGCGCCGTTGCCACCAAAGGCAGAACTCGCATGGTGGTATCAGTTCTACTTCGCCACGGAGCGCGGCGCACAAGGCTATTCGGAGAACCGGCGCGATTTCGCAAAACTGATCTGGCAATCTGCGTCGCCGAAGTGGAGCTTCGACGATACGACCTTCGAGCGATCTGCGAGTGCGCTCCAGAACCCTGACCACGCGGCGATCGTGATAGACAACTATCGTTGGCGCCTGGGCCTTTCGAAAGGGGAGCCGCAGTTCGATGCGCTCGAAAAGCATCTGGTAGAGGCTCCCGTCATTTCGGTGCCAACGATCACTCTCGAAGGTGACGCAAACGGAGCGCCGCATCCAGAGCCTGCTGCCTATTCCAGGAAGTTCGTTGGCACGTACAGACACCGCGGCGTCACAGGGGGAATCGGTCACAACTTGCCGCAGGAAGCCCCGGTTGCGTTTGCGGATGCAGTCATCGAGGTAGCCAGCTACTAGGGAAGACAGCGCAGCGATCTTGACGGCGTTTGATTTAATTCATCTTCACTTTCATTTTCATTAGGATTGCATATTCATGTTTTCCATAACACCGACACAGCGACATTCCTATGGCTCGCTGAAAACACGAGTGATCGACCTCTTTCTGCTCGCCGCGACCGTGGCTTCGCCATATGCTTTCGCCGCCGATAGTCCATCCGTCTCCGCGACGATCGACGAATCGTCGGCCCGCACCGCGCAAGTTGCAGGCACGCAGCATGTGCGGGTCGACGAGAGCATCCGTCCCTTCCGAGTCCACGTGCCGCAGGCACAACTTGATGATCTGCGTCGACGTATTGCAGCTACGCGTTGGCCCGACAAGGAAACCGTCAACGACGATTCTCAAGGCATCCAGTCGTCGCAAGTACAGGAACTCGTTCGATATTGGGGATCGCAATACGACTGGCGCAAAGCCGAGGCGCAGCTCAATGCGCTTCCGCAGTTTGTTACGACGATCGATGGAGTGGACATCCAGTTCATCCACGTTCGCTCGCGCCACCCGAATGCCTTGCCGGTCATTCTCACGCACGGCTGGCCCGGTTCGATCTTCGAGTTCATCAAGACGATTGGTCCGCTGACCGACCCGACTGCCTACGGCGGCCGCGCAGAAGACGCATTCGATGTCGTCATTCCATCGATCCCCGGCTACGGATTCTCCAGCAAGCCGAAGGATCTGGGCTGGGGTCCGGACAGGACAGCGCGCGCATGGGACGTCCTGATGAAGCGGCTCGGTTACACGCATTACGTGTCCCAGGGCGGCGATCACGGCTCGGTTATTTCCGACGCGCTTGCGCATCAGGCACCGGCGGGCCTGCTGGCCATCCATCTCAATATGCCTGCCACCGTGCCGGGCGATCTCATGAAATCCATCCTTGCCGGTGATCCAGCACCTGCAAACTTGTCAGTTCCCGAGCGCACCGCTTACCAGTCGCTGAGTTCCTTTTTCGGCCGCAATGCCGCCTACGGTGCGATGATGGTCACGCGTCCACAGACCATCGGTTATTCGCTGTCGGACTCTCCGGCTGGCCTGGCCGCGTGGACTTACGAAAAGATTGCGGAATGGAGCGACAGTAACGGTGCTCCTGAGCGCGTGCTTACCAGGGACGCCATCCTGAATGACATCACCCTCTATTGGCTCACGGATACGGGCGCGTCATCTTCGCGCTTCTATTGGGAGAACAACAACAACAATTTCAGCGCCGATGCGCAGAAAACGCGTGTAATCAAGGTACCGGTGGCTATCAGCGTGTTCCCCCACGAGATTTACTGCGCGCCGGAAAGCTGGAGCAAACAGGCGTATCCGTCCCTGTACTACTACCACGAGGTTGACAAGGGTGGCCATTTCGCGGCCTGGGAGCAGCCGCAACGCTTTGCCGAGGAGCTCCGTGCAGCGTTCAGGTCAGTTCGGCAGCCCCTTTGAGAAGATTGTGTCCCACCCGGTATCGCAGCCGGGTGGAGTCGTGGACAGTCAAAGGGACTATCGGGTCCACTGCAATAATGCGTTGCACTTACTCGTATAGCGAGTGGCCGTTTACTGTTGCAGAAATGACATTGGTACGACCGGGCGATACAGCGACCGAATGGCGACTCCTGGCCGACCACGGTCTGTCATCGTCCGTCAACTCGCGTGATGTCACTCAAGTCACACCGTTGTTTGCTATCGCCCAGGCAAATCCTGCAGTATGTCCATGAACGCCCGGACCTTCGCGCTTAGCAAGCGACGCGAATTGTAAAGAGCCCAGATC
>NZ_JBNDMK010000047.1:0-28851 GCF_050436545.1 Paraburkholderia sp. GAS41 | reverse complement strand
ATGCAGCACGGGGCAGCGCCGGGCAGCTGCGCAGTTGGACGCGATCACAGCTTAAATCGACCAGAAAAGTGTCTTGACTGATGGGTCCACTTTAGTCCCATGTGCAAGCGAGATGGCCGGCAAGCGACAGGCGGATAATTGATCGTGGTTCGATCTGGAAGTCCAGGGGAGCGAGTTCCAGGACGCCAGGTTGCGCCGCCGCTTTGCGATCTTGCTGGGAAAGCTATGGGACGGCATGGGGCAGACTATTCCGTTCGCGTGTCAAGACTGGGCTTCGACCAAGGCCGCCTACCGGTTCCTGTCCAACGATCGTGTGAGCGAACACGATATTCTGAGTGGGCATTTCCAGGCGAGCGCTGAACGTTTTCAAGGCCACCGATGGGCCGATTCTTATCTTGCAGGACACAACCACATTTTCATACCAACGGGAGCGCCCCGAACTCATCGGCTACACGGGCAAGACGTCTCTCCGAACGGGAAAGAATGGCTTGGGTTATCAACAACCGCTCACGCAGTGCGGCATCCTGATGCATTCAAGTCTTGTTGTCACTGCAGATGGCTTGCCTCTCGGCTTGGCTGCGGTGAAATTCTGGACGCGGAAGCAGTTCAAAGGAACTTCGGAACTCAAGCGCCATATCAATCCCACGCGCGTACCGATTGAGGAAAAGGAAAGCTGGCGCTGGCTGGAGAATATGCGCGAGTCGACCGAGCTTCTCGACGATCCTGTGCGTTGCATTCACATCGGTGACCGTGAAAGCGACATTTACGAGCTGTTCTATACGGCGTATGACCTGTGCACTCACTTCCTGGTGCGCACCTGCGTCGACAGGCTCGCGGGAGATGGCCAGCACACGATCTCCAGGATCATGAAGCAAGTCCAGCTAAAGGGACTGCATCGCGTCGAGCTTCGCGACGCGAGGGGCCGTCCGATGATCGCGACGCTCGAGCTCCGCTACCAGCGAATGACCGTGCTGCCGCCCATCGGCAAGCAAAACCGCTACCCTGCGCTACAACTGACAGTCCTTTACGCCCAGGAGCGCGATCCACCGCCCGGGCGTCCTCCAATTGAATGGAAATTGATCACCAATTTGCCCGTCTGCTCTCGTGCCGAGGCAATCGAGAAGCTCGACTGGTACGCGATGCGCTGGAAAATCGAGACCTTCCACAAAATCCTGAAATCGGGCTGCAAAGCGGAAGAATCCCGGCTTCGTACAGCGGACCGGCTGGCGAACCTGATTGCAGTCTTCTGCATCCTAAGCTGGCGCATATTCTGGATCACAATGCTCGGTCGCTCGGCATCGACAGCTCCCGCAGACCTCGCGTTTACACCCACCGAAATTGAACTGCTTGAACGCGTCGTTGACGACACGACGAGGGCTGGAAGAAGTTAATGTATAGCCGCGATGACGCGTACAGCTGCGCCAGCGCGTTCCTGGCATCGACCCCACTCAGCCGGCCATAACCGACCAGCCGTCGCACGACAGCGCCGTTCTTCTGCTCCACCCAGGCCTGATCGTTCTTCTTGTAGGCCCTTGAACCGGTTTGCACAAGGCCACGGCCCTTGCAGTAGTCGAGGACGCTCTGGTTCATGAACGCACTGTCATTATCCGAGTCCACTCCAAGCATCGCGAATGGCAGATCCGCAGCCGCTTTCTCAAATCCTTCAATCACCAGCATCTGGTTACGTACTCGCATGGCCACGCATTCTGTCCAGCCGCTGGCGATATCCGTCAGCGTGAGGGTGTGGACGAACTCACCGTTTATCTTCGAGCCGCCGCAGTGTTCGACCATATCAATCTCGAAAAATCCCGGTGGTGGATCACGCCAGTCGGCGAAGGTACGCACAGGAATGCTGCGCCGGATGGCCGAACCCACCCCCGTGCGCCGTTTGCGCCGCCCATCGATGTGCGCACGCGCATTGGCCAGCAAGCGATCGATGGTCGCCGCGCTGATCCGAAGGAGTTTGGCCTTGACGACCGGATCCAGATCGAGATGGCCGTGCCGCTCCATGGCATCAACCAGCTTCGGGATCAACGCCTTCAGTCGCTTGCCGCAAACCCTGTCGGCTGCTTCCCACAACACCGTCAGCGCCTGGCGTACCGCCTCGTCGTATAGCCGGTTGCGCTCGCGTGCCCCCTTCGCCGCGCCGGGCTCCTGCCGCAGCAGCCGGATGGCGTGCTTGCGGTGATACCCGGTCAGGCCACGAACTCATCAAGAATCCTGATCAGGTCACCGAACGTCGCGCTGCCATACCGCAATTGCAATGCTGCCACCAACTCCTTGCGTGTCGTCATGCCGATTTGCCTCGTCACCTCGAGCCGCTCCCGCCGGACAATCCGACGGGTAGCAAACTACGTGAGGCAACAGGTCAGCGCGAGTTGCAATTCTGATGAGTCAATGCGCTCCTCACTATCGTTACCCGGTAACAATCCCATAGCTCAACGTTACTGGGTAACGACACGATTCCTCAAGGTGTGGCTTATTTAACGCTTACGTCGAACGGGTCGTTGAAGGCCTCTGGCCGTGCGTAAAACACTTCAGCCTCCGAAAACATGCGCAAGGAATTTTTGAGAAGGAGCGATACTTGAAGAGGCTTTTCGGAAGCTGTTTGGAAGCCATCGATGGTATCGACTCCGGGTAGTTTGGTTCGCGGCACTAAGTCACTACGCTACGTTAGGAAGGCGTGGTTTCGGCCGGCGTGGTTTGTAGCGTTATCGAGGCAGCGGACCGCGGACCCCATGTCTTAAGTAGGCTGCGCATTGAGCTGAGCAGGCACCGATAGAAACCAGGTTCGGATGCCATCCTATTTGCCGAGACAGCTGGCTGCAGGTGCGCCCAGCCAGCGAGCCGCCTTGTCATGTTAGTGCTCAGAAGCAATGCGAGATGCATCAAGTCGTGGTTCAGGCGCCGTTTCAGTATGATTTAGCGATTTTTTCGGCCAAATAGGTAGAACACAATCTCACGCTGATGCTCTTTCCCGAGGGCTATCGACAATGCCCCACTACACAGGCGAATGGTTCAAGCCCGTCGCGAGCCGTCTACTCACTCAAACAGGGATTTTTAATACAACACCCACCGCGCACTCTTAATCAGTCGTGGTCCTTAATTAAGAACATCATGACAAGCTCAATCTGCCGAGAATGCGTCGAGGGAAAATATTTATGCGATGGGTCGCCTGAAAACATTGAATATCTGGACTGCTAAGTATTCGGCGAAAAATCTGGCGAAATTCCTCGCTGGGCATGGTTCGCCCGATATTGCCGCGACGCGAAACGGGTCGAATATTGTTCAGCCGTGAGCTTTCTTCTGTTTGCGACTCCCAGCCACGAGGACTGCCAAGAGAATTGCGAGAACTACGCCGTACGGAGAAATCCGGAGTATCCACGCCTCAGGCGGAGTGATGTATGCAACAGAGTCCCCCCGCTTGACAGGTACCGTGTGCCACGTGGATGGGTGTGGTGCCAACGGCGCCACCTGTGTCGTAATACAGCCCACAATGAACCATGCAGCGAGCATAGTTGAAAGAAGGACTATCACGGCTTTCGTCAATCGTGGGGATTTTACACCGGTCATGGCTCGCGTCTCGTATTTTGATATTCGCTTTTTAGCATGAGCAACTCGAGCTACGCAAGGTAGCTATCGTGCGGGTTTGTGCTTCCTTGTCGAAAAACGTTTCACTTCAGAAACAACTGCTTTCAGTAAAGTGGACCCATCAGTCAAGACACTTTTCTGGTCGATTTAAGCTGCGATCGCGTCCGATTCCGCAGCTGCACGGCGCTGCCCCGTCCCGCATTCCTCTCCCGGCCTTTCATCCGTGTGGCCATATTTATCGACGATCAGTGCGCCGCCACCGATACCCGAGCGATAGACCTGATCCGGCGTTGCGTATCCCAGCGACTGGTGCGGCCGTTCGGCGTTGTAGAACGCAAAATATTGCGCCAGTCCCACCGTCAGCTCGCCCATGTTGGCGTAGCCCTTCAGATACACGTCTTCATGCTTCACGTTGCGCCACAGCCGCTCCACGAAGTTATGCCGACTCCCCGATTATGCCGCGTCACGAATCCAGACGCACAACGGTTGGGCGGATCTCTGTTCCCGGTCACTCGGATTGTCGGCATTATCAGAGAGCCTCCAGGAAGGCGAGCAACGGATCTGGAGGTTTGTAGCGTGTCGGCGCGACGCCGCTCGCCGTGGCGTGCGCGAGCGCGCGTTCCTTGAGTTGCATGTCGGCGTGCAAGTAGATCTGGGTAGTCTCGGAGGATTCGTGGCCGAGCCAGAGCGCGATCACGGTTAGGTCGACGCCGTGATGCATCAGGCTCATTGCGGCTGTGTGCCGAAGCGTATGAGGCGTTATGGATTTTTTCTTCAGCGAGGGGCACGAGAGACGCGCTATTACGGCGTTGCGCGACACGAGTCGCTGAAGAGCATCGGCACTGAGATGACCACCGCGCGAACTGGGGAAGACTGGATCACCCGGTTCGCCCGATTGATACAACAGCCATTGTTTCAGGACGGCAACGACATCCGGCCGCAGCGGAGTGCATCTCGTCTTTCTGTCATGCAAATATTTGCATGATCGAAACTATGCCGATCTCGGGAATATGCGCAGTTCCGCGCCACGGAGACTCGTTTGTCTCTCTGCGATGGGCTATGCATGGCGGGTCCGTGGTGTGAACTGCGCATAATTACAGGCTTTCAAGGAACTGCATCAGGCGATCGGGCGGTCGATATCGCGGGATCTTGCTGTGAGGTGGCTGCAAAGTATTGAGCGCGCGCTCCTTCATCGCCAGGTCGGCCTCGACGTACATGTGAGTCGTGGCTGGGCTTTCGTGTCCGAGCCACAGCGCAATGACGCTGAGGTCAACGCCTGATTGCAGCAGATGCGTCCCGGTCGAATGCCGGATGACATGCGGAGAAACGGGATGGCTTGACAGTTGGGGACATTGCCCGGTGGCCGCCCGCACGGCGAGCTTGAGCCGATCCGTTACGTTAGAGCGCGTCATCGGATTGCCCGAGCGATTGGGAAACAGCATCTGGTCGGGTGACGCCCCGATGTGTGGCAACCAGCTTCTGATCAGGCTCGCTGTCGAGCGCCACAGAGGTACGGTGCGCCGCTTCCGACCTTTGCCGTGGATATGGGCACAGGGCGCTTTATCCAGGACGACGTCGCCCACCCGCAGACCGATCAGTTCGGAAACGCGTGCGCCAGTGTTGTAAAGAGTTGCAAACAGTACCCGGTCCCGCTGCCCGCACCAGGTGTTGAGGTCAGGCGCGGCGAGTAGCGCCTCGATCTCATCACGCGACAGGTGGCCGACGAGCGGTCTGTCGAAGCGTTTCATCGGAATGGCCAGAGTGCTTTGGATAACAGCCAGTGCAGAAATGTCCTTAAGTGCCGCGTACTTCAGGAATGAACGGAGGGCAACGAGCCGCGCGTTCCGGGTACGCGCGCAATTATGTCGGTCGTCTTCCAGATGACGAAGGAAAGCCAACACTAATTTCACGTCGATGTCCGTCAACGCCAGGTCGGTGGGCGACTTGTGGAGATGCGCCTGAGCGAACTGGAGGAACAATCGAAATGTATCCCGGTAGCTGGCTATCGTCTGCGGACTGACTGCCCGCTGTTGCATCAACCGTTCAACGAAGAATTCCTGTAGCAGCGCCGCGAAGTTCGACGCCGAAGAATGCCTGGGCCTAGACATGGCAAGCTCCTCCTGCAAAGTGCTCAAAGCGCTGGGCCGCAATCGCCATCAGTTCGGGGATGCCGGTCAGATACCAGTAAGTGTCGGTCACCTTGGCATGCCCGACGTAAGTCGACAGCATGACCATCGCGTTGTCGACGTCCACCCCTTGCTGGTACCAGAGCAACACCCGTCGACAGATAAACGAGTGTCTCAGATCGTGGATGCGTGGAGCCGGATGATCACCACGGGCGACCCATCCCAACTGTGAACGCAATGACCCGAAGACATCCTCGACCGTACTGATCTTCATGCTGCTTCCGTGCACGATGAAGAAGTGATCGCTTAGCGTGACGGGCCAATCGTGATCCCGTAGCTTTACGTAGCGACTGAGTGCTCGCACGACGGTTGGATGAATTGGAACGACGCGTGACTTGCCGCTACGCCGCTAGCGGCGTAGTGGCAACTATGCCGCCTCGTAAACTATGTTCAATACAGACAGAACGAGTCGAGAATTTAAGCGCAACGAACCAAATATGATCGGCATAGTCTAATTGACATTGGACTCGCTTTCGCGAGAGACGCAGGTCATGGAGAAGTCGTATCCAAAAACGCGGTCGCATTCGCTCGATGCGCCCGAAGGCCCTCTAGCTGAGCACCTCGGTGCATTTCAAGGCATGCTCTGTGATCAAGGTTATCCGCAAGAAACCATTCGCAGATACTTGCGTCTCATTGCCGATTTCAGCGTGTGGCTCAAGCGCAAGAAAACGTCGATCGAGGAAGTGACTCACAAAACCACGCTTCGTTACCTGCGCTACCGCGCATACTACCGATGTCCACGGAAAGGCGAACAATACGCGCTAAGATGTTTTGTGCAATTTCTGCAAGATAATGGAATCGTTGCAAGGGACGCACCCGTTGTGCAGACACCAGTTGAAAAACTGGTAGGCGAATACGCTTTGTATCTGCACCACGAACGAGGCTTGGCAGCTACGACGATCAGAACATATCGGTCGTATGCGTATTTGTTTTTGAAAAAACTATACGGTGACGAAGCAACGCGGCTTTCGGAACTCCATGCCTGTGAGCTCATAGACTTTGTTCAGCATGAGGCTGCTCAATATCCAACACGAACGCATTCGATCGCAAAGGTGTTGCGCTCCTTTTTGCGGTATGCGCGTTATCGGGGCTTAATCAAACTTGACCTCGCTGCAGCGATTCCCAAGGTCGCTCACTGGTCAATGACTTCAATCCCCAAGGCGATATCTCCTGAACATGCCAGGCGCGCGTTGGCCAGTTGTGACCGCAGTCGTCCCGTCGGTCGCCGTGATTATGCGATTCTGCTCCTCCTTGCCCGGCTCGGCTTGCGGAGTGGCGAGGTTGCTTCCTTGACGTTGGATGACATCGATTGGGAAGCTGGTACGCTGAACATTCATGGAAAAGGTGGACAGGAGTCGCCATTGCCATTACTGGCGCCGGTGGGTGAAGCGATCGCCGACTACCTGAAAAACGGTCGTGCACATTCTGAGAGTCGGAGAGTCTTCCTGCGTATAAACGCACCGATTCGTGGATTCAGCACGTCAAAATCGGTAAGCAATGTAGTCAAATACGCGTTGGAGCGGGCTGGCATCGATTCGCAGAGAAAAGGAGCCCATCAATTCCGCCACGCGCTAGCGACGCAGATGCTGCGTCAAGGATCCTCGTTGGCCGAGATTAGCGAGGTCTTGCGCCACAAGAGTCCCGACTCGACGAGAATATATACCAAAATCGATTTGGACTCGCTGCGAATCTTGGCACCACCATGGCCGGGGAGTCGATCGTGAGTACGTTACGCAAGTCAATGGAAGAGTACTTGATGATGCGCCGTCGTATGGGATTCAAACTCCATGAAGCAGGCCAACGGCTGGAAGACTTCGTCAGCTTTATGGAGCGGCGTCGGTTCTCACACATTAACGCGTCGCTGGCGTTAACCTGGGCGAAAAAACCCCCGTCGGTTCAACCGGTAATCTGGGCTCAGCGATTAGGCGTAGTACGTGACTTCGCACGCTATCTGAGCGCCTTCGATCCACACACGGAGATTCCACCGGACGGACTGCTTCCGCATCGGTATCACCGGCGGGCACCCCACCTTTACACCAATGAAGAAAACAGAAAGATACTGGCTGCCGCAGTGGCCCTTCCTCCGCCATGGGGACTCAGAAGGTGGACCTATTTTACACTGATCGGTCTCCTAAGCGTCACAGGGTTGCGCCCCGGTGAAGCGGTCAATCTGGAGCTTGAAGACGTAGACTTGAAGGAATGTGTTCTGACGGTGCGGGAAAGCAAACACGGAAAATCGAGGTTGGTTCCTATCCATTCCACCACTCGAGATGTACTTGCAGACTACCTTCGACGTCGTGAACTATGTCTTGCGGGTCGCCCGGAACCCCGTTTATTCCTCACTTCGCAAGGCAAGCCTCTCAGTGGAGATATGATCTCCCATACATTTACGGCACTCACACGGAAAATCGGTCTTCGCGATTCAACAAAGCATGCTCCGCGGCTGATTGACTATCGCCATCTATTCGCGGTCACGACGCTGGTGAGATTAGACCAATCGGGTAAAGACCCTGAGCATTGGTTACCAGTGTTGTCGACCTTCCTCGGTCACCAATGGGTGAAAGATACATACTGGTATGTAGAGCAAAACCCAGAGCTTATGAAGCAGGCGATGAAGCGCCTGGAGCGTCGTTGGAAGGATGTGCCATGAAATCTACGATCAGTTTCCCGACACTATTGCAGCGGTTCTTTACGGAACGTCTCATGCAACAGCGGCAGGCCAGCCCGCACACCATCAGTTCGTATCGGGACACGTTCAGGCTGCTTCTTCGGTTTGTCAACAAGCGACTGCACAAACCGCCGGACCATTTGGCATTTGAGGACATCAATGCGCCGCTCGTGACAGCATTCCTGAATGATCTGGAAAGGACCCGGGCCATCAGTGCCCGCACACGGAATCTGCGCCTTACGGCGATCCGTTCGTTCTTCCGCTATGCGGCCTTCGAAGCGCCCGCGTATTCTGCGCAAATCCAGCGCGTTCTGTCGATGCCCGGAAAGCGCTACGATCGCAGGCTCATTCACTTCCTGACGCGGCCGGAAGTCAAGGCGCTGCTTGCTGCGCCCGATACGCGCACCTGGTGTGGTCGTCGCGATCATGCTTTACTCCGATTGGCGGTGGAGACGGGATTGCGTGTATCGGAAATGACCAGCCTCACATGCGAAGCTGTAACCCTTGGCACTGGCGCGCACGTTGACGTCGTGGGTAAAGGTCGAAAACAACGCGTCACCCCCTTCAGTAAGCAGACCGCCGTTGTTCTAAAAGCCTGGATGAAAGAGCTTCGCGTACCCGTCGATAATCCGCTGTTTCCGAGTGTTCGAGGCGGACATCTCAGTTCGGATGCCATACAACGCCTTCTGAAAAAGTACACTGCCCAGGCTGCCAGGGTATGTCCTTCGCTGCGAAAAAAAAGCGTGACCCCGCACGTGCTGAGACATACGGCAGCCATGGAATTACTGCAGGCCGGCGTGGATCCATTTAACATTGCCATGTGGTTGGGGCATGAATCCCCCCAGACAACCCAGATGTACCTGGATGCCAGTCTGGAGTTGAAAGAGAAAATTCTCGCCAATGTCGCGCCACATGATAGTAAGACCGTACGATACCGGCCCGATAGTAAGCTCGTAACGTTTCTCCAAGGTCTTTAGGCATCTAAACTATGCCGAGCCAGACGACTCGTTAACATCGTCCCGCTGTCTGATTGCTGGCATATTCGTGGTCCAGCTCCAGCCCGATCGGCATTGCCTCAAACGCGGCATAGTTGCCGAACTTTGATTCCCGGATAGAGAGTATCCCGCTGACGAGGTCAACGTCGGACCGGTCGAGCCGGAGCGCCTCGCCTGGCCTGAGACCCGTTGCTACAAGAAGCCCTATGAGCGTCGAATAGGTCAGTGCTCGCATGCCAGTTCGGGATCGCAGTTGAGAGGCGCGGGTCATAAGCCGATCAATTTCCTGCTCAGTGTAAATATGCGGGGCGTTGCGCCGTCTGCGGGCACTCAGGAGTCCTGCTGGAGGAATCTGGTTTCGACTGTCAATCACGTTCATCCATCTGGCAAATCCTCTCACTTGAGAGAGGCGCCGCCCCCACGTAGCGCGTTCGACGAGTTCGGGTGTCGTCGCCCAGCGCAGAGCCAGATCGGTTGTAATGAACTCGGCGCCTTCGCGTTCCAGCAGATCAACGAAATGACCGAGTGCCAACGCAGGCTCATAGAATGACGCCCCGAGAGCACGGCGGACTGCCACGTACTGGGCGAGAGACTCGTGGATCGCAGTCATATTGCACCTCCTGCCGTGGGCCACGAACGCGCGACACCACGCAGGTCCTCAAACGCGACCTTTGCGTAGATCGCGGTACTGTCGGGTGAGCGGTGCCGCAAGACCTCGGCGATTTCTGCCATCGAGGCCCCGTGGCGAATCATCGTCGTCGCCAGCCCGTGACGGAACAGATGTGCAGCGCCCCTGCACGCGGGGCGGAAACCAACACGTGCGAAGGCCTGACAAACAATCTTGCCAATCGCCGCCGGGCCCGCCAAACCAACTCGAGGCGCCAATCTGCGAAGGAAGACGCGACGCGATGCACTCGCTCCGCGACCATCGCGGAGATATGTTGCGATTGCTTCTCCAACCTCCGATGAGAGCGGCATGTGCTCGACCATCTGCCCCTTGCCATGAACGACGAGTTCCGCCGAACGCCAGTGAATGTCGTCGAGCTCGATTTCGATGATTTCTCCGGCACGTAAGCCGAGCCTCGCCAACAACAGCAGGATTGCATAGTCACGGAGCCCAGTCGGAGTCGACCGGTCTGCAGATGCAATGAGAGCTTCTTGCTGCTCAGGCGTGAGGAACGTCGGCACAGTCGACTGTCGCCACTTCCGAACCGAGGGCACTGACCCAGCCAAGTCTCGGGCCGTATCGCCACGCAGAAAGAGGAAATGGCAGAACGAGCGAAGCGCAACTGCCATCAGCCGCGTGTATTCCGCCGATCGGCCTTTGCTGCGGGCAAGAAGATGATTCCGGATCGTTACCGCGTCAAATGCATCTGGCAATAAACTTCCGTCGCCGGCCGAGTGACTGTCGAGAAAGTCGCGAATGAACGGGCCGTAGACGAGCAGAGAGTTCTTCGCGAGTCCACGATCCTGCCTCAGATACTCCAGGTATCGGCAATAAGTGTGCGCGATCGCAGACTGGCTGCCTAATGTCGGCGAACACACAATGGCTTCCGCGCGCAGATAGGCGAGAAACTGCCGCAATGTGGGACGAGCACGCTGGACGCGGTCTCGTGATACGTCGATCATGCGCTTCATAAAACAAGCCGTGACAGACTCATCGAGGTCAATCAGGTCGATGTTCCTGTGCTTCATCCACCCAGAGAACGCACACAGGACTCTTCGTTTCTTGCGAAGCGATACCTCGGAGTAGTGAGCCGTCCGTAGACGATCAAGAAATGCATCGATGTGATGAGCCGGCAGCCCGCCGGATTCGCTGACTGTGCGTGTCGCATTCATCTGATCTCTCCTGGCCAGCGCGATAGCCAGCCTAAGAAATCATAGATTTATGCCGACACAGCGATCATGAAAGGACAGACCCACCGCCACGTGCATGCATGACGCGGCATAATCGGGGAGTCGGCATAACATTCTGGAAAGAGACATCAGGCCATTTGCAACAGCGAGACATTCGTGGCTCTTCTCTGACACAGTTGCGGGCGCGAAGGCGAGTGCCATGGTCTACAGCCTCGTGCTGACGTGCCGGGCCTGCAACGTCGAGCCCTACGCGTATCTGCATCATGTGCTGACCGAAATGCCACAACGGACATCGGACGCGGACATCAGCGACCTGCTGCCGTTTAACTTCGCCAAACGAGTGCAGCTCGCTACAACCCACCCCTAGCACCCCGATCTGGGGTCCAGTCCGCATTCTCCACGAGCTCCGGCATAAGTCGATCATTGGTCGGCAACGTGCGCGTGCTCGCTATCACGGCGCGGACGCCAGCGCGTTGCAACCGCGACCTCGGCTAAAATAGCGGGGTGCTCGCTCTCGCATCAACCAGCGGAAATCATCCCATGACCAGGACAAATCTCAGGTCCATCAGCATTGCTCCCGACCATAACAAGTCTCAACTGTCGAAGGGGCAAAAGGCGTTCAACACGCTGATCAAGCAGATCGAAAAGCGGCGCGCCCGGCTGAGTGCCTGGGAGGCTGCAATGCCTGCCTTCCATCGGAAATATCTAAGCGAATTCGCTCCCCTTGAACAAACTTCCATCGAATTGCGGACCAGGCTCGTGCATCGCCTGGACCAGGCGTACGGTCAGAAGGGACTGACCAAATCCGAGCTGCGCACGATTGCAGATTTGATCAGCGACCTGGCAGGTGAGCTGGTCGCCCAGAGCGACGATCCGGAGCTTAAAACGATTTACAACCGATACAGCGAATCCGACTATGACAGTGAAGCCGCCGCCGAGTTGGACGACATGAAATCAGCGCTCGAAGCTATGCTCGGGGTCGAATTGGGCGACGACGTTGATATGAGTTCGCCCGAGGATGTGCTGCAGCGCGCCCATGCGCAAATGGAACAGCTGCAGGCACAAGATGCACTCGAAAACCAGGCTCGGGAAGCGCGCCGCGCCAAACGAAAAAAGACGCCCAGGCAACTCGCAGCAGAGGCACGAGAACAAGTTGAGCAGGCCGAACTGAGCTTATCCATCCGCGAGGTCTATCGCAAACTGGCCAGTGCCTTGCATCCCGACCGCGAAACCGATCCGCAGGAGCGTGATCGGAAGACCGCTCTGATGCAAAGGGCCAACCAGGCATATAGCAAAAACAGCCTGTTGCAATTACTTGAGTTGCAGTTGGAGCTGGAACATATCGACCAAAGCGCCATCAACAACATCGGCGAAGACCGGTTGAAACACTACAACAAGATTCTGAAGGAACAGGTCGGTGAACTTGACCACGAAATCCTGCATGTCGAGAACGGATTCAAGCACAGCTACGGAATTCCACCCTTCATCGATGTGTCGCCCAGCACCATCATGCGCAATCTTGCCGCTGATATCTTCTCGCTGCAGGAGAGCCTCCACGCCCTTGAACGTGACCTGTTCGTATTCGACGACGTCAAGCAACTTAAGGGCTGGCTAAAGTTCGTGAAACGGTCATTAGCCACGCCGCGTTTCGACGATATGCCGTTCTAGGGGAGCTCCGCTCCCATGCTTCTTCCGTAGTGTGGAGAAAACACCGCTTACGAAAGAAGCAACTGACGCAGAACACTGCGAAAGCCGCCACTACGTATTGCCACTGAATTCCGGTGACCGGACGACTAACAAGAACCGATAGCGGCGCAGTGATGAGCATCGCTGAGCCAACAGATAGGTATATAGGCAAAGTGCTAATCATCTATGGTCGCGGAAGTGGCCTGAGATCGCGCTGACTATATCGTGCCAAATCACGCCTGCATAGGCGGCGTCAGGCAGCAACTCGTAGGGGATTCGCTACTTGCCAGACGCCATCAACCCTACCCGAGCAACCTATCTCAATGACCGGTTCAGGGTGACGCGACTGTCTTTTCCGGGTCGTACTCAGCCGACCGTGTCAAGCAGAGGTCGGCCACTTTGAGTCGGTCGCCTAAGAATTGCCAACGTCCCTTGCTCACCTGCCAAGCGACATTCGTAGCACGCGGAGCCGGGAGATCGTGAGTATGATGTCGGATCAACCAGCCCATTCCGATTACGGGAACCTATAGAATGGCGACGCACAGGAAACCAGTAGCTCCGCAGAGTATGCCGGATAAGGAAGACCTCGAAGCGATGTCACTTTTCCGCTATCGATTGCGTCGATTTCTTCGCTTCTCGGAGGAGGTGACACATGCCGAAGGTGTCACGCCTCTGCAGTATCAACTGATGCTGCATGTCCGCGGTTTCCGGGGACGTGACTGGGCCACGGTCGGAGAACTGGCGGAGCGGCTTCAGGCAGCGCCGAATGGTACCGTAGCGCTCGTGTCGCGCTGTGAGGCCAACGGGCTTGTATTGCGTCGTGCCAGCAGGGCAGACGGGCGTCAGGTTGAAGTGCACCTGACGGCCAAAGGGGCACAGTGCCTCGCACGGCTCGCGTCTAAGCACAAACCGGAGATCGAAGCATTCGGTTGGGCGTTCAACCAGACGACTGGAGAAGACTGAAGATCCGCGGATCCGCACGCCGTCAATGTTGCCAGGCTAGCCATCGTCCCTCATCGATCCAAACCGCCTGATCAGTTCCGCGCCTTCCGACGTCAGCTTGAACTCGGCGGCATCAATCGTTGTTGTGACCAGTTCGACCAGACGTTCCCGCTGGAGGCTTGCCACGTCGGGGTCCGAAAGTTCGACCGCGGTTGGCGAAGTGAGTAACACAAACAGCATCGCAATCTCGTGCGGACTGAGCAGTCTCTTCATTCCATACCTCGACAACTATCGTATAGACGGAGTTTGTTCACATCGCTGGGAAAAGGAGGAAGTCTGATGTCGAACACTCGCAAAGCTCGAAATGGACGAACGGGACGGTGACCTGGAGGTGTGATTGTCGCGCCGCGTCGGACACCGTGTCACCCAGAATAAAAAAATGGATCCGGCCTTACGTCCGGATCCTCAAAATCAGCCCCGATACAGGGAATAGGGCTGTCTGGCCACCTCTAGCAGTCCAGTTGCAACGAGCACGCGAGGCCGTGCTCTGAAGGTCCAGTTCCCGCCCGCAAGCATATTCGGACTTGCCGCATTCGAATATCAAGGCACATAGGCTTCTTCGGACATACTGCCAGACGACGATGCCATGAGCCGTTACCACCTGCCCGAATCTAGGATGAAGGGCTTAAGCGAAACTTAAAGACGACATAGGGACAAACCCGCGCGGTTGATCCGGTGTGAAAAATGAGACTCGGCCGTTTGAATGTGCGCCAGATCGCTCATGGAATCTTGCATGTGTCACAGCGTGACATAGAATTGAAGGGTGGATTTCGGGAGGACATCGTGTTCATTAACAGCGACTTCGGGATCAGCTATCTGATCGTGGCTTTTGCCCTACTCGGAATCATTTTCACCGACAGCCTGCTTACAGCGCTGCGTATCGAACGATGGCATCCGAAGCTGCGGAGTGCGGCGCTAGGCACGCTATTAGGCCTGGCGCTGCTCGAGGCCGTTACGGTCTTCGTCTAGCTCGCCCGGCGTGGGTAGGTGGTGGTCGCGAACGTACCGGCAATACCTGTGCGGTGACAACGGATCCGCATGGGTGACGATCTCCGGCGGGTCGTTGGAGGTGATCTGGATAATGGCTCCGTTTAACCGGATTCTTCTTTGTTATGACGGCACCCCCGAAGGGAGGCTGGCGCTACGCTGCGGCTCGGCACTTGCGCGGCAACTGCAGGCCGAAACCCATTTGCTCGCGATTCTAAGTTTCTCGTGGTGTTCAGGGGGTTATGATTTCTTTTCTACGGTGAAGCCCGACATTGACGAAGGCACGGCAAAAGAGATACTCCAGGAAGGAATCGAGAAGCTTCATGCCTGGGGTGTCACGGCGACTGGGCATTTTGCTATTGGGAGCGTCGTTGAAGAAATCGCACGTCTCGCGAACTCACTGAAAGTTGATCTGATCGTTATTGGCCACCATCCCGAAGGCTTCTTCGCACGCTGGTGGACCGGGGAGAATCATACTTCGTTGCTCAATCGTGTGTCCTGCGGCGTTCTGTTCGAAGTGTGCGATTAGCTGGAGGCATCCACCTACTCGTTCAAGGATGGTCCAGAACGTCGCTATGGCAAAAGCCGGAGCCTCTTTCTGAAGAGGCCTCTTGAACCCGTATGGTTCTGTTTGTTCACTGCACGCTGAAGCACAACGAAAAAACGCGCTTGCGTCACGTTCAGTCCTGGCGCGCCCTACACGTCGTCCTGATTTTCGCGGTCAGGTATTGCGGGAATTTCAATTCGTACTATCATGCCAGTCGCCCGGGGCGAACGGGTCTCCAGTTCGACTGTTCCACCATAGCGCCTGGCCAGGGCCCGTGCGATTGGAAGACCCAGTCCGCTCCCGTTGCCTCGGTGCGTTTCATCACGCTGAAATCTTTCAAACACCTGATCAATTTGCTGCGCAGTCATGCCGTGCCCGTCGTCGATGACCAGAATGACCGCAACGTTGTCTATGCACGATACTGTGATATCGACGTGCGCACCTGCACCGCTGTAACGGATCGCGTTGTCGACGACGTTTCTCAGCAGGATCCTGAGATCTGCCTCTGACGCACGGACTTTCACTTCCTGTATTCGACCCGCGCCGAGGTCCACGTCGCGTTGAATGGCGAACGGGAAAAGGTTCGCGACGACGTCATGGACAACCCGGCTCAGCGCAACGTTGGAAACAATATCGCGGGGCGCTTCCCCATCCGCGTTCGCGAGATCGAGGAGTTGTGAGGCAAGTGACGTCAATCGCTCGACGCCTTGCTGCAACTCGGCCAGGCGCTCTTCACGCTGCCCGGTCGGCGCGTTGTTCAGATTGGCAACCTGAACGCTGACGGCCGCAATCGGAGTGCGCAGCAGGTGGGCCGCATTTCGCGTAAATCGCCTGTCTACTTCGCTGCGCGTTGAAAGCCGCACAGCCAAACCATTGATGGTATCGACGATGGGTTTTAACTCGAGCGGCGCATCTCCCGCTTCAACCGGTTTTGGCCGTTCAGGATCAAGCGAAGTGACAAGGTGCTGCAACTGATCCAGCGGGCGCAGACATCGGCACACTATCAGGACATTTGCGGCCGCCAGGAGCAGCAGGGACATGGCAATTGGTGCGACGCAGTCCAGCGGCAGTCCACCGCCCTTCTCATTGTTTCCACTGCGTGCGATGTCTGACCCGGGTGCTGTATCTACGACATCTCCCGCGTTCTGCGGCGCAGCAGTCTCGGCGGATTGGCTGACGTTAGTTTCGAACTTGCGAGCAACCAGGACGGTTCCGGCCATTCCCGCACAACCGACGGTGAGCAATGTGCAGAGTAGCCAAAAGCAAAGACGCCGGCTCAGAGAATTCGCAGCGAATCTTCCATACATAGCGAACTCCTGTACCGGCGGTTCTGATCTGTCTCCATCGCGTTTTGCGACTACGGTTGCGACGCCTGGGCTGCAACCGCCATCTGAGCCTGGACCACAAAACTTAGAACAGAATTAGCAGTTGCAAAGGCGCTGAATGGTGCGAGATAGCGGTGACACCCAGTTCGACAGCAAACTTGGACGTCTCTGCGGCAGATCGACAATGCGTAACAATCAAGCTGGGGACGGGGTTGATCCATCTGCGGCTGGCCGGGTTTAAACGGAGCTGAACGGAACGGACCTGGCGAGTTGCAGGTCGCCTGTTCGTTCAATGAACATCAACCGTTGTGCGCAGCAGGTGCTCGTGTCCTCACCGAGAACAAAGTCTCGCTGCCGGTCACATTGGACGGTCACTTCGAATTTTCGCGCCACGGCCATTCAAACCTGTCACCGCGCAAACGCTTGCTTCGATCGCCCTCGTAGCTTGTATTGTTTAGCAAGGCGCGTGAGAGCGGTGAGCTCCGGTTCGACGGCAACGGTGAATAGGTGATCCGCGCCATGTCCGCCTTCCCGGACACAGGGTCGCTCGTCATCCCTGATGGATCAGATTGAACAGGGCTCACCATCGCGACGTCGATGCCGCGTTCTGCGCGAGTGCCCGCAGAAGTACTCGCAACGGACACGGGCAGGACTATGAGTAACGCTATCAGACACTGTTTCACGCCTTAACTTCCGCAATGGATTGCCTCGTCCGGAGTCTTTCTTTAGAGAACTTGCTGGGGTACTAGAGCCTTCTTGCCGTCGGCCCAAATCGCACAGGCAGGATGGAGTCCTTTATATTCAAACGTGGCATGCCTGTACCGGCACCGGCGTGCCGACTGGTGCCTTGCGCAAACCGTGCCAGAAAACTTTCGTACTTGAAAAAATATGGAAATCTAGCCGACGAAACAGTATGGTAGATCATGAGGTGACATATTACCAATGTCGACCGTAGCATCAGGGGATTGGACCTTGATTCAGGACCAGCAGCCTCCTTTTCGATGGTCGCGATCGTGTTCGTGCTGTACGCCGTGTACTACCATGTTGTTATGCGCGTACCGCCGCGTGAGGCAACAAAGGGCCACGCGCGAGTGAGCCAGCGAACAAACCCGTAGTCCTGTGAGGACACCATACGATGCCGGGCGACTCCGATCAGGCCGATCAGGAAGCGAAAAGCGAGCCGCGCCACGTCAAGGTGGCTCCGCTTCAGCCGCGCGCGGTCACCCATCCAGACGACGATGCTACCGAGCCGGTCGCGTTGCGCTGGCTCTGCTGTCTTGCGTTCGTGGTCGGCATCGTTACAGGGTTCGGGGCCGTTGCATTTCGCGCCCTGATTGGACTCGTACACAACGCGTTCTTTCTCGGCCGCCTCTCGTTCGCGTATGACGCGAGTCACTTTACGGCCGCCTCGCCGTGGGGCGCGCTCGTGATTCTTGTACCCGTACTGGGCGGTCTCGTGGTCACGTGGATCGTCAGCACGTTTGCTCCGGAAGCCAAAGGGCACGGCGTACCGGAAGTGATGGACGCGATTTACTACAAGCGTGGCATGATCCGCCCGGTTGTGGCGGTCGTGAAGTCGATTGCGTCCGCTCTCGCGATTGGTTCCGGGGCTGCGGTGGGGCGCGAGGGACCCATTATCCAGATCGGCTCGGCGCTCGGCTCGACGCTAGGACAGGTCGTGCGGATGAGCGCAGGGCAGCGCATTACGCTGGTGGCAGCGGGAGCTGGGGCAGGCATTGCGGCAACCTTCAACACGCCGATCGGTGGCGTACTGTTCGCCACTGAACTGATGATGCCGGAAATCAGCGTCAATACATTTTTGCCGGTGGCAATCGCGACCGGCACGGCGACGTTTCTGGGCCGACTGTTCTTCGGCGCCGCCCCGGCTTTCTTCGTACCCGCGCAGCTCGGCGCCATTCCGAATCAGCCTGGCAGCGCATTGACCCTGCTTCTTTACGCGTTGCTCGGCGCGGTGACAGGGGCCGCGGCAGCGTTGCTGATTCGTGCGTTGCACTGGGCCGAGGACGCCTTTGACCTCATACCCGGGCATTATCCACGGCACGCATGCGGGATGCTGATGGTTGGCGTGACAATGTACCTGCTATTCCGCTTTGCGGGTCACTATTACGTGGAGGGCGTCGGCTACGCGACGATTCAGGCCACGCTCTACGGTCAGTTGCAGGGCGGCGCCTTTCTGCTGATGCTCGCGGTATGCAAGACGCTGGCTACTTCCGTCAGCCTCGGGTCGGGCTCTTCGGGCGGTGTGTTTTCTCCGTCGCTGTTTATCGGTGCCACACTCGGCGCAGCTTTCGCGTCCGTCGTACAGATAGTCATGCCTGGGGCACCTGTCAGCGCGCCTGCGTTTGCGATGGTGGGCATGGGCGCAATGGTCGGCAGCGGCACGGGCGCCGCGATGACCGCTGTGGCGATGATCTTCGAAATGACGCGTGACTATGACATCGTGCTACCCATGATTCTTGCTGTGGCGTTCAGCCTTGGGACACGTCGGCTACTGTCGCAGGAGAGCATCTACACGCTCAAGCTGGTGCGGCGCGGTCATCCGATTCCGAATGCCATGCACGCCAACATGTTTCTCGTGCAAAGCGCGGGTCAGGTGATGGAAACGGACGTTTTTGTGCTTGATGCCCAGGTGCCTTTTCGTGTCCTGCTGACTCGATCCGAAGGCCCTGCATTTCGCCACGTCGTGGTCACGCGCGAGCATGAAATATTTGGTGTGCTACGTATCAATACGGGTTTGCGGCGTGCGGTCAGCGAGAGCGATTCGGATATCTCGCTCGGGACACTGGCGCAGCGCAATTTCATCGTCGTGCGAGAAAATGAAGTAGCCTTTGGCGTGATCACACGATTATGGAAACAGCACGCGATGATGGCGGTGGTGGTGGGGCGGCACGAGGGCCACGGACCCGACCGCGTGCTCGGAATTATTGCGAAGGAACACATCGCCGACGCTGTAGCGAGCAGCATCAGGATATTTCCCGGCTAGGCGAACCGGTGGCGGCTACCGAGTGGTTGGGGCAAGCCGTCGACGTTGGCAAGGTTCGGGGCGGAGCTTGCTGCGAAGGAGCGACAAGTGAAACTGACGAATGAACTCGATGCCGCACGAAAGCGCATCAGCAAGGCATTGCACCTCGATGCATGGATGGGCGTCTTAATGCTCCTTGAAAGGATGATGGCTGCACTGGCGGGGATGGTGATGGCCTTCGAAGGATTGTAGTTCCGGCTCGAACGGCTCGATCCGAATGACAGGGGCGTGAGTCCGGAGATACTCCAGCCCTACCCTGCAGACGCACCTCAACACGGATGTCCGTCGCTCACAGGGTCCGACGGTTTGCAGCTCCCTATCCTCGACTGCCCGTTGAGTGATGTAACGGGCCAGCAGGCTGTTGCCTAGTGATAGTCATCTTCGCGCTGGTGCCGGACAGCGAGGATAGTCACCATGTTCGCGTCCTCAACCTCGAACAGAACGACATATCCAGCGGAGCCAAATGGCACGATCAGTTCGCGAAGAAAAGGGTTATGTTCGTCCGCCTTCCTGCACGTGAAAGGGAAATGCTCAAGGACTTCAGCAGATTTTCGCAGCGCGTCCAGGGCGCGCTCCGCAGCCGCTATATCGCGGTCCAGCAGATATCTGTAAAGGCGCAGCACATCATGACGGGCACCGGCGGTATAGCGCACACGGTACGTCAATGTTCTTTTCCTGTCGTCTTTGCCGCCTGTAGCATGCTCGCCAGTTCCGCATGCACCTCGTCGGCGTCGAAGTACTCACCCGACCGATAGGCTTCATCGCGCGCGGCCAGACCCCGCGCAACGAATTCCCGCTGGAGCCGGCGCTTCGCAATACTTTCACGGAGCGATGCCTCCATGAACGAGGACAGACTCTCGTTCTCGTTAAGCACTTCTTCTGCAGCCTTGCGCAGCTCGGGCTCTACACGCAGCGCAGGGATTGTTGCGGTCTTCATGGCAAACCCCTCTGTATTGCATTTGCGATACATTTTATCAGCTTACTGAGAGGCGTGGGCGATGAAGTCAAATACGCCAAAAAGCGGCCGATGATCTTGCAAGGCGCCACGTCCAGCCTCGGCGCCCCTGTTGACGTCGACTACTTCCAATCGTTGCGCGCGCGTGCGCACTTCACGCGAATGACGGCTAAGCCCGTCATACGGACAAGGCTGGCCCGGCAGGACGTAAACGACGAAGTGACGCGCTACCTCGTAGACGAAGGATCGGAGCAGGCAGCATCTGCTTCAGGCCCGTCAGCCAAGGATAGGATTTCTCTTCGTACACGCCGATGGGTCCACCAAGGACCACGAGCAGATCGAGACCATCTGCATCGATAACCGACAGATCATCAAGGGCCGCCTCGACGTACCCGATTTCAGCACCGCGCGTCCGTATGACAGCATCGAACGTACCGAGATCTTCAAAGTCGACGTGCCGGATGGCAACCACGTGTTGTAGCGAGCAAGATCGTGCAGACATAAATGGCGGAAAGAATTCGTCAAAGGTCTTGGTCCGCAACCACACCATGGATGCGGACCCTCTCAGGTCAACGCCGTTGCCCCCCGGAAGGGAGCCGTGCTTATTCGAAGTACTGATCCTCGAGCAGCATGTCTTCGAAAAAAGCTCCGTAGTTGAATTTCGGATGTCGGATGTGAATTTCCAGCACCCAGAGCAACCGTGATGGGCAGAAGTCAACATCAGCCAATGGCCCTTCGTATACCGCTGCATGCGGGAACTCAGACACGCGATGGCCAGACAGATCGAGATTCAGCTCCCAGCCCATGCTCTGGGCCCGCTCTACCGCAAATTCGTAAAGCGCTTTACCCGTGCTCCCATCGTCCAGCCATTTTTTGCGCACAATGTGAAAAAGCTTTCGGGCATCTTCAGCACAGCGCGCCATATCCGTGTCGCTTCCAAACACAAACGTATCGCCACCATCGCCCTCCCACCTTTCGAACACTGGGCCGATGTCGACAAACATAATGTCGTTTTCTTTCAGAACGACGCCTGGATCGGAATCTGCACCGAAAGTCTTGGTCGTGTTCGAACCGAAGCGGACGTAGACGTCATGCCAGCCCCGCAGCATCTTGTTGGCAGCGAGTATTTCCTTCGCGATTTCCACGGCGTCCTCTTCCACCATGCCCGGTCGGCAGCGCGTGGCGATTTCGTGGATGATCTTGCGTGTCTTGCCCCGGACCATCAACATCGGTTCTTCCGAGAAATCATCACCGACCTGTTCAAGTTGTAACTGCTCGACTACTGCGTTCATGCGATTGCTCCTTTTTGTGGGGATCATTTAGACAGCAGCTTGATTGCCAGCCCGTCAATCTCTCGGGTGATACGAATCTGGCAAGCCAGACGGCTCAGAGGGCCGACGTCCGGCAGGCAGGCGAGAAGGTTGCGTTCGGCACGCAAGCAAGATGGCACCCGTTCAACCCAATCTGGGTCAAACTCAACAATGCACGTGCCACAAGACGCCTTGCCGCCGCAAACGGACATGATCGGCAGGCCCGCAGAGCTAAGTGCGTCCAGCAGTGACTCGCCGATACGCGCGCTCAGCGCTTTGCCGTCGACGAGCAGTCCGACTATGCGCGGTGTGATCGAACCTTGCTCCGCGCATGCACTACGATCATCGTTACCCTGCGCGGCAGCCGGCTCAAATTCATCAGCGACGAAATCCGCAACAGGGTTGGGGGTTCCTGTTACAAGACGTGCATGGGCATCGGCGATCATTCGCCCATGACCGCAGGCAAGTACATGTGTCGATGCCGGATCCTGCATCTCGCGAGCTGCCTTATCCTGTACATACTCTTTGCCGAGCGTGGACAGAACAGGCACGAAACGAAAGCTGGGAAATCGTGCAACCCAATCTTTCAGCGTGTCTCGCGCATAGAGATCGTCCGCAGCGCGTACGCCCCAATACAGGCTGACTGAACGCGAGGCTTGCTCTGGCAGGAAAGCTTCGAGCATTGCCAGGAAAGGAGCGATGCCCGTCCCCGTCGCAAGCATCACGACCGGGCCGCTGCCCTGCGGAAAGCTAAACGCGCCGAGCGGTCCAGTGATGTCGAATTCATCGCCAATGCGCACTTCGTTCATCACACGATCAGAGAAGCTTCCGCCTGGCCAGCGACGCACGTGCAAGGCTATGCGCCTGTCGCCCGACGGCGCCCGTGCCATCGAGTAACATCGCCGCTCGCCACCGGGACGGGCAATCCCAACATACTGGCCAGGCCGGTAGCCCAGATAGCCGTGCGGACTCAGAACGATTTCCCGCACGTCGCCGGACAACCAGCGGCTCGAATGCAACGTTGCCCGCATCGTTATTGCTCGCCGAACTGGAACTGCGCGTGCATTCGTTCAAGGTCTTCACGAATCGATAGTGAGACGTCAGGCTTGCGTTTATGCAGTGAACCAACCCACAACGCACCGACCGCCAGATAGACGAGATAGGCATAGGGGAAGTATTTAATCGGCGCTGGCGGTACCGGATAAACAGACCCGACGGCCGGGATCAGAAGAAGCACCAGCGAGCAACCGCACAGCACCCAGTCACGGCGCCGCAGTTCATCTATTTTGCGCAGATAAAAAGGAGCACTGAGCGTAATGAGGACATACGGAACCAGGAAACCAAATGCCGCCATGGTTCCCGCCCAGTTGAAGATATCGAGCGCGGCCTGGTGCCCTGTTACGAGCACGGCCGGCACGACGAATGCAATTCCCGCCATGATGGCAATCGCAACGTGCGGCGTGGCGTTCTTGTGATGGGTGTCCGCAATCGCCCCGTGAAAGATGCCATGGCGACCCATCGCGAAGATGACTCGCGAGCCCGCATTGACACATGACAGGCAGAGAGCAAAAAAGCTGACCATGGCGCCGACCGACAGAGGAATCTGCAGCAGCCCCACATGCGCCATTTGAGCCATGACATTCAGCGGCGCGTCGATCTGGTCCAGCGTCTGATGGTAGCCGCGAGTGCCGATAACCATCGCGTAGGTGACGAAGACAAAAAAGGCGCCCGAGATGATCAGGCTCCAGATGACCGCACGCGGAATATTGCGCAGCGGCCTTTTTGCTTCGTCGCCAAAAGCAGTCGCGCATTCGAACCCGACAAGGCTGAAAATCGCAACGACCACGCCCAGCCCAACATTGGACCAGGGCAGCTTCGACACAGCGAACTGCGTCGCGTCGATTGCGAAATGATGCTCGGCGAGCACGATGAGCGACAACGCGAGAATCAGCAGCATGGAGACGCCTTCGAGCACCAGCATCAACATTGCCGAAAGCTGGACGTTTTTCCATGCGAGATAAGACGCCGCTCCAGCGCAACCCGCGAATAGCACAATCGTTGGCACGTCAAGACCAACCATATCGAGCAGTTTGCCCGCGAAAATCGAAAAGCCGGTGATGCCAGCCATTGAAATGCCGAGGTACGCCCAAATCAATGACCAGCCGCCAAGACCACCGGCGGTCAGACCAAGGCCGCGACAGATATAGCTGTACATCGATCCCGACGAGGTAGAACGTTTCGCGAACTGGTTCAGATTGAACGAAACGAACAGCAGCATGACCGTCCCGAGCACGTATGAAAGCCAGCTCCAGTCGCCTGTGTTGCCATACATGACTGGGATGATCAGCGCCGCCGTCATGGTGGGGGAAATCAACGCGATGGCTTGTGCCAGAAGTTCTACAAAGCTCAGGCAATTCGAGCGTAATTGAGCGTGACTCATTTCCCAGCCCCTATAAATGCGCAGCCTGTGTTGTGGGTAAAAAACGCATGATTTGCATTTCTATGAGGGAATGGTAAGGTCGCCACTGGGCCAGATAAAACCTCCAGTTTTTTTATTTCCATGGGTCCAGTTGGAGTTAACCATGCTTAGAACGTGGGACCTGAACATAGTGATCCAGCGGGAAGGCGGCCCAGTCGCGCGCCAGATCGTACAAGCCATCGTTTACGAAATCAGGCGTGGCCGTCTGATGCCTGGTGCGCCTTTACCCGGATCCCGTGAAATGGCGAAGGCCCTGGGCGTCAACCGGAAGACAGTCATCCTTGCTTACGAAGAGCTTTACGCTCAAGGCTGGCTGAAATCCGAAAAGACTCGCGGCACATTTGTCTCGTCGGAACTACCCGAAAAAGGCATTGAGACCCTCAAGCCGGCTGACTCCGGCATCGCCTCTGCCCTGGGCGTACGACTGGCGGGCAGCGGCCCGGACGTTCAGTGTCTCTACAGCGAAGATGGCTACCTCACCTTTGACGACGGCGCGCCGGATACCAGGCTTGTGCCAGTGGCAGAACTAGCGGCGGCGTGGCGTAAGGCGCTTCTGTATGCCTCACAACGCAATAGGCTTGGCTATGGAGACCCTCGCGGCACGAAGCGCATCAGACACGAAATCCTGGGCATGCTCAGCAGTGAGCGAGGTATCACAGCAGGTGAAGACAATATCTGCATAGTCCGTGGCAGCCAGATGGGTATCTACGTCGCGGCACGCGTCCTGGTTCGTCCGGGCGATTGTGTCGTGATCGAGGCACTCAGCTATCCGCCTGCACGCGAAGCGTTTCGTGCAGCCGGCGCTGAAATCGTTGCTGTTGGACTCGATGGAGACGGTTTGAAGGTCGATGAACTGGAGAAACTCTGTTATCGCAAGCGCGTGAGAGCGGTGTACGTCACGCCCCATCATCAGTTCCCCACCACGGTTCTGCTCCCCGCGGCTAGGCGTATGCGCATGTTGGCTCTTGCCGAACAGTTCAACTTTGCAATCATCGAGGACGATTACAGCCACGAGTTTCACTTTACGCATCGACCGATGCTTCCTCTGGCCAGTTTTGACCGCCGAGGTAAGGTGATTTACGTCGGTTCGATGTCCAAGCTGCTGACACCGTCCCTGCGCATCGGCTATCTGATCGCACCGTCGCAGTTCATCGACCGTGCAGCGGCCGAAGTTACGATTATCGACCGGCAGGGCGACCCGGCTACGGAAGCTGCAATCGCAGATCTGCTTGCCAGCGGTGTGATACACAGTCACACGAAGAAAGTGATGAAAATCTATGCCGAACGACGCGACCTGCTCGCCAGCCTGCTTGCGAGCCAGCTCGACGAATGGATTTCGTTCCAGCTGCCCGTCGGGGGGCTGGCACTGTGGGCCGCCTGCAAGGTCGACATTGACATGGACGCACTCCAGGCAGCCGCCGATCGCGAAGGTGTGCGGTTCCTGCCGGCGGGACAATTCTCTTTGAAGAACCGGTCATACCCGGCACTCAGGTTGGGGTTTGGCAGCCTGAATGCCGAGGAGCTGAAAGACGCTGTCGCACGCTTGCGGAGGGCTTTTCTGGCGACGATTCAATAGGTACTCTGGCGCCGTGGAATTAATGGCGTTGATAACTTCTTCGGTGAACCTGGCATCCCCAACCGGCAAACCAGCCGACATTCTTCCCGTGACCTCCTGCAAGGGCAATGTCAAGTTAAGCGCAGCGCCGGTTAGAATGAGGGCATGAAGAAGATCAAGTCGACGTACCACGGTTTTCGCTTTCCTGCAGCGATCATCAGTTGCGCGGTGCGCTGGTACCATCGCTTTAACCTGAGCCTGCGTGACGTCGAGGAGTTGCTGCTCGAGCGCGGCGTGAATGTCACGTACGAATCGGTGCGCAACTGGTGCGACCGATTCGGTGCTCAGTTTGCGCGTTGCGCGAAAGCCGTGCGCGGCGAGCCGGGTTCTACTTGGCATCTCGATGAAGTGTTCGTTAAGCTGCGAGGTGAGCCGTATGTGCTGTGGCGCGCGGTGGACGAACACGGAGCCGAACTGGATGTGCTGCTGCAAAAGCGTCGCGACAAGGCTGCGGCAAAGCGCTTCTTCAGGCGCGTGCTGCAGTCGCATCCGGTGCCGCGCAAGATCGTTACTGACCAGCTGCGCAGCTACCCGGCGGCCAAGGCGGAAGTGCCGGAGTTGGCTGGCGTGAAGCACGTTTTCGTCAAGGCGTCAGCCCGGGTCAATAATCGCGCCGAAAACAGTCGCCAGCCTACGCGTCGGCGTGAACGTCAGATGCAGGGTTTTCGCGACCCGCGGCGCACGCAGGCGTTTCTCTCGCGTTTCGGCCCGATCCGTCAGCACTTCGCCTTGCCACGGCACCGGATGAATGCGGCCCGCCATCGTGCTGCACTCCAGTCGCGTCTTCTCACCTGGCAGGAATGGGCAGGTGTAAGCCACCTCAACGCTAACTAGCAAGGACTCCTTGACGGCGTGGAATAACACACACCATCTCCATCAAGTTGACAATGCCATCGAATCTGTCAGGATCCCGTTGTTTCAGGCTGGTCTCCGACATCGATGAGTAACAGTGACGACATGCCGTCTCAAGCGATTCAACCGTCTCGCGCAGGTATGACGATGAGATGGGGCCACGTCTTCGATATGTGCATTCGTTGCGGTTGGCAAGTCCAATAGCATTTCAAAAAAAGCATTGGACATGCCGCATGTTTCGCCCGAAAAGACTCCATTTCACGGCTCGATGGGCTTCGAGCAGCCACACGGAAATATCCCGCACGCCAGACAATTCCCGCTGCCGCGGGCGATGTAGAGGACAAGCCCCCAAATTTTGAGGGCTTACGGACGCGCGTCCCGCATTGCTGCTCCAAGATGCGAAAACAGCATGCAGATTTAATGCGTCCCGGCCCCCTGTTCCCCAGCCTCTGAGTTCACGGTGGTTACACCACCATAGGAGGTCTGCGCATTTCCACCCACGGCGTCGCCCGCGTGAATCTTGGCCTCGGCGGCCTGAATGTCTGCCGGGTAGTATGGGCTGGCTTTGCCCGGATGATATCCAGCTGCTTCGAGAGCTACCAGCTCAGCCCGTACCTGCTCACGCGTGATCGGCGCACTATTTCCCTGGGCGCTCGCAAGTACCGGCAGAACCACCGTGAGACCAATAACCAGATTTCGGATGTTGACGATCATTTTCATGCTCCTGTGTATCAAAGAGAGTTTGAACGATAGAAAAGGCTGCTTTGAAGGAGTTATTAACTGAATTTCCTCGATGGGCGATTCCTTATTCAGTTCAACGCAGCGTCATTCCGTGGATATCCAGTTACAGCGGGTTCCACCCCTTTGTCTTTTTGCACCCGCTGAACTTGATGATATTTTCGGCAATACCCACCAAGACTTCTACGTACGTCAGGGCATGTCTGTCATAACGTCGTGGCATTGCATCCACACGCAAGTCGTCGACGAACGTCTTCCCTGTAGCATTAGGCGAAATCTACTCATCCAACTCATCCGGCAGCAATCTGATTGCGCATGGGCTGAAACTCAGTGCGCCTGCCGCAGAAGGCTAACAGTGCTGTTGGACTCTCTCGATCAGCGCGCCGTGGAGTGCTGTGTGTGCCTTCAGCCGAAGCCTGAGTCTGCGCAAAGTCGATCAATCACTTTGCCCACCCGTGCATGCGTTTCGTTGCCGGACGTGACTGCGCTGTCAACGTTCTCGATCGCAAGAAGAATCGTTCGCTCGTAGGTGGCCTGCGCAGCGTCCATGCGTGCTTGCGCCGAATGCAGATTCGCACGCACGCGCTGCACATTCGAACCATCCTACGTATTGCCCGGTATGCTCGACCATGCATGCGAACCGGCTGTTATGAGATCCGTACCGTGGCTCGAGAGAAGGCCCAGAAACCCGATCAATCAAGCATGTGGATAGAAGTCGTCCTTCGCAACGCCGATACGCGCCGTCGATGCCGCCAGCCGACGCTCCGCTCCCAGAACGTCAGGTCGACGCGTAGCACGTCCCCTATTGGCCCCATGGGCACGTTCAGCCCACAAGGTGTTACTGTGCGATGGTGATGTGCTCGTCGCTCAGTGTGTGCGCCAGACGCGTTCCGACTTCTATCCAGTTAGCGGCGGCCTACTCGACCGACTTCACCATATCCTCGATCACCTTCTTCGCATCGCCGAAGACCATCATGGTCTTGTCCATGTAGAAGAGATCGTTGTCGAGCCCCGC
>NZ_JBNDMK010000046.1:0-28855 GCF_050436545.1 Paraburkholderia sp. GAS41 | reverse complement strand
TCTGTCATCAAAGTGGTCCCCACTACTCGAAGTGATGGACATCACTTTGGACACTCTCAACGTCGATGTCGATATGGCCTTCGAATGACGCTTACCCATATTCGGCATCGAAAATCCGGCGGAGGTGCCGGTCGGTGACGCCAATGCGCGCCGCAAGCTCTGTGAGACTTGCGGTGTTCAGGAAACCCTCTTCTATGAGTGTCGCGGCCGCTTGTGCCAGTCGGGCAGACGCATCTAGTAGTCCATTTCCGGGTGCCAACTCTGGACGGCACCGCAGGCAGGGGGCGAAACCCAGCTTTCTCGGCCGCTGCCATGTTAGGGAAAAATTTACAGTTCTGCCGCTTTGGCGTCCGGACGGGACAGACCGGTCGACAATAAATACCCGTCGAAGTGACGCCGACGAAGAACCAGCCATCGAAGCGGCGATCTCGCGAAAGCAATGTTTGATAGCAGGTGTCAGGGTCGAGGTTCATGCTCAAACTTTAGCGGAAGCCAGCGCGTACTCTGGCCAGATTCGGACATGAGTATTCGAGCGCCTGTGAGACGGTCCCGGCGTGATGACGCATTACCGTTTCTTGCCTAGTGGAGTGCCGGAGGTCATGACCAATTGTTGACGATCTAGGCAACGAGACCGAGTGTCTCAAACTGGCCGGTCCGATGCGAATTGGATAAGGAAGTGCGGTGGGAGTCAATCTGCGTCAGGCACAAGTCGACCGAGATGGAATGGACACCGCCCGCCCTTCGGGGATGCAGGGTCCGGAAGAGAAGCGGAGGCCCTCCAAAACCCGGCGTATGCACGTCCAAACGGGCAGACTTTGCGGAGAAGATTCTCCGTATGTTCGGGATACGCGACTATTTTGCTTTCGTGAGCGGCGGCGACATAGGAGTGACGAAGCGGCAACAGTTAGCGCAATTGCTGAAGCACGGCGTTATCAATTCAATGTCCATATGATCGGTGACCGCGCGGTGGATTCCCTTGCCGCAAAGATAAGCGGGATTGAAGCCGTAGGCGCTTTGTGTGGGTACGGCTCCAAGGCAGAGCTGGCAGAGCGGTCGCCTATCTGTTTGCTGGAGAGAGTCGAAGAATTGGTTCAAGTCGCTGATCTCGTTTCGCGCTAAGCAATACGTTGCAAGTCGCGTGGCCAGAAGGTCGGCGTGATCGAGGGCGGCTCAGATCGCACTCGCTTCAACGCGGAATTTCCGTCTGCGACCCTTGACGGACGGACGTCGCCACGGCCACCGGACAGCTGCTGCCTACGCTCAACGCCCATTTGATCCGCCAGTTCGGAGAGTGCTCGGCGAATTCGGTAATTTGAGCCTGTTCGAAAGTGGTCATTTTACGCGGATGCTTTTGGCAAGTTATGGATTCGAAAGTAATCTGCAAGGGCGATGTTCTATACCTTGGTTAAACGCCAACGGAGCAAAAAGATGGTCAGGTTCAGTGATTACGAGTACAGGAGGCGACCCAGGTTCGATATAAATGCCTTCGAGGGCGTGAACCAGTCCATCCCAATCAAGACAGTTGTGATGTGATCCACTGCTTTGACCCTCGAGCGGTCGAGATTCCATAGATAGTGTTGCGAGGTAAGCGTTCAGAAAATCCGCTGAGCCCAACGTTGTCCACTGCTCTTGGCTGTGGCAGACTGGGGTTCCTACGGTCCGGCCGATGAGACACTTTTTGGCCCGACAGCGGCAAAAGAGGCTTGATGATGGAGGCCCCCAGTTGGACTCCGCTCCTAGGTTAAGCGCGCTGGGCGACAGTGGCTTCCAGGTGTTATGGGAAGACGGCGAGCGAACACTCTGCCGGATATGGTCCCCGGTGGCCGACGGCGGGCGGAGCACCGTGCTGGCCGCACAGTCCACCGCCGAGCGCCCGACACTAGCCAGCCTTGAGCGTCTGGCGCACGAGTACGGGCTAAAGGACGAGCTGGAATGTGCATGGGCGGCACGACCGCTGGAACTGGTGCACGAAGGCAGTCGAACGCTCCTGTTGCTCGAAGACCTGGGCGGCGAGCCGCTTAGCTGGCTGCTTGGGGCGCCCATGCAAACAGGGCAGTTCCTTCGTCTGTCGATCGGTATCGTCTCCGCGCTCGGCAAGACGCACCAACGTGGCTTGGTTCACAAAGACCTGAAACCGGGCCATATTCTCGTGAGTACGAGCGGAGAGGTCAGGCTCACCGGGTTCGGCATCGCTTCGCGCCTGCGCCGCCAGCGGCAGGCGCCCGAGCCGCCGGAAACCATCGCAGGAACCCTCGCCTACATGGCCCCCGAACAGACCGGACGCATGAACCGGTCGATCGATACCCGCAGCGATCTCTATGCGCTTGGTATCACGCTCTATCAGATGCTCACGAGCTCGCTGCCGTTCGTCGCGGCCGATCCGATGGAGTGGGTGCATTGCCATATCGCCAGAAAGCCTGTGGCCCCGTCAGAACGTTTGGAGGGCATCCCAGCCGTTATCTCGGAAATCGTGATGAAGCTCCTTGCCAAGACGGCCGAGGATCGGTACCAGATCGCGGCCGGGGTCGAGCACGATCTGCGGCGCTGCCTGGCCGAGTGGGACCGCCACGGTCGCATTGAAGCCTTTCCTCTGGGTCAGCAGGACACGCCTGACCGGTTGCTGATCCCGGAAAAACTTTACGGCCGGGAACGCGAAATCGATACCTTGCTCACTGCCTTCGATCGTATCGTCAAGGGCTGCACGCCGGAGTTAGTGCTCGTCTCTGGCTACTCGGGCATCGGCAAGTCGGCGGTCGTCCAGGAGTTGCACGGGGTGCTAGTACCGCCACGCGGGCTTTTCGCCGCGGGCAAGTTTGACCAGTACAAGCGTGACATCCCGTATTCGACGCTCGCGCAGGCCTTCCAGAGCCTCGTGCGGTCGCTTCTGGGCAAGAGCGACACGGAGCTCGGCACTTGGCGCGACGCCCTTCTCGCAGCACTGGGACCGAATGGTCGGCTCATGATCGATGTCGTTCCCGACCTGAAGCACATCATCGATGAACAGCCTCCGGTCACGGAAATGTCACCACTGGACGCACAACGGCGCTTCCAACTCGTGTTTCGGCGCTTTATTGGCGTCTTCGCCCGACCTGAGCATCCGTTGGTGCTGTTCCTCGACGATTTGCAGTGGCTCGACGCGGCGACGCTCGATCTGCTTGAAGATCTGTTGACGCGTTCTGGCCTGCAGCACCTCATGCTTATCGGTGCCTATCGCGATAACGAGGTCTCGGCCACCCATCCACTCAGGCGCAAGCTCGAGGCCATCAGGATTGCTGGCGGAAAGATTACGGAGATCACCATTGCGCCGCTCGCGCGAGCGCATGTCGAACAGTTTGTTGCCGACGCGCTGCGTTGCGAGTCAAAGCGCGCTGTGCCCCTCGCGGAACTGGTACATGCGAGGACAGGGGGCAATCCCTTTTTCGTGATTCAGTTCCTATATGCGCTTACCGAAGAGGGACTGCTCGTCTTCGATCATGCGGCTGCACGTTGGTCCTGGGATATCGGGTGCATCCAAGCATCCCGATACACCGATAACGTCGTCGAACTGATGGTCGACAAGCTTTCGCGCTTGCCCGCCGAAACGCAAAGGGCGTTGCAGGTCCTGGCTTGTCTCGGCAACGCAGCAGGGGTAGCGACCATTTCGATAGTTTTCGAGACCCCGGAAGAGCAGGTCCACGCGGTGCTTTGGCCTGCAATCCGTCAGGAATTGGTTGCATGCGTAGCAGGCGCCTACGGTTTTGTGCATGATCGTGTACAGGAGGCAGCCTATTCGCTGATTCCGCCGGAACGGCGCAGCGAGATGCACCTTCATCTAGGGAGAATGCTCGCAACGCATACGCCCCCCCAAGAGCGTGAGGCGGCCATCTTCGGTATCGCCAATCAGTTAAACCAAGGCGCGACCTTGATCGGCTCACAAGACGAGCGCGAGCAGTTGGCAGAGCTCAATCTACTCGCAGGCCAGCGCGCCAAAAGTTCAGCCGCCTACGCCTCGGCGCTGGCCTACCTTGCCGCCGGTGCTGCCTTGCTGTCTGAAGATGCCTGGGCGCGCTTACACGAACTGCGCTTTGCGTTGGAGCTGCAGCTCGCCGAATGTGAGTTAGTGATGGGCGCGCTGGCAGAATCGGAGGCGCGCTTGGTGGCGCTTTCAATGCGCGCCAATACAACCGTCCAACGCGCAACGGTGGCGTGTTTGCGGGTCGACTTGTACGTGACCATGGATCAGCTCGACCGGGCCATTGCCGTTGCTCTCGACTTCCTCCGCGACGTCGGCATCGACTGGCCGTCGGATCCAACCGAAGAGCAAGCGCGCTGCGAATACGAGCGGATCTGGTCGCGGCTCGGCAGCCGCACGATCGAGGAACTCCGTGAACTGCCGTTGATGAGTGATCCCGACACACTCTCGATCGTAGAGCTCCTGAACCGGGTGGGGTCGCCCGCGTTCTCAACAAAGTCACTGTTGTTCTGCCTGGCAGCCTGCAGGGCCGTCAACCTCAGTCTTGAGTACGGCAACAGCGACGCCTCGTGCGTGGCGTATGAGTATTTTGCCATGGCGGCCGGGTTATATTTCGGCAATTATGACGCGAGCTCCCGATTCGCTCGCCTCGGCAATCAACTCGCAGAAAAGCCAGAACTAAAGCGCTCCCAGGCCAGGACGCTTGAGCTGTTCGGGTTCATCAGTGCCTGGACGTGGCATGTCCAAATAGGGCGTGGCCTGCTGCTGCGCGCATTTGAACTCGCGAACCGCACAGGCGATCTCACGTTTGCGGCCTACGCCTGCGGCCAGATCAACGCCAATTTTTTGTGGGCGGGAGATTCCCTGAACGAGGTGCAGAGGGAAGCGCAAAGCGGTCTGGAATTTGTGCAGAAATTAGGGTTCGGACTTGCCGTCAGCTGGGTCACTGGACAGCTCGGGCTAATCCGGACGCTGCGCGGTCTCACAACAAGATTCGGCTCGTTTGATGATGAGACGTTCGATGAACTTGAATTCGAGCGCCAGCTATCGAGTCATTCGTCATGGGCGCTTGTCACATGCTGGTACTGCACAAACAAGTTGCAGGCGCGCTATATGGCGGGCGATTATGAGGCAGCACTCGAGGCTGCGTCGAGGGCACGACCGGGGGCGTGGCCGTGGATGTTGGTGTTGGAAACGGCCGACTATCACTTTTACGGCGCGCTGACACATGCGACATGCTGGGACATTGAAACAGGCGCGTCGCGGCGGCAGCACCTCGAGGCCCTCAGCGCTCATCACATGCAGCTCCAGGTCTGGGCGGAAAATTGCCCTGAGAATTTCGAGAACCGCGCCATGCTGGTCGGCGCTGAGATTGCGCGGATCGAAGGCCGCGTGCTCGACGCCGAGCGGCTCTATGAGCACGCGATCCGCTCGGCCCGCGCAAATGGCTTTATTCAGAATGAGGCGCTCGCCAATGAGTTGGCAGCACGCTTTTACGCCGCGCGCGACTTCGAGACGATTTCCCACGCTTATCTCCGGAACGCCCGCTACGGTTATCTACGTTGGGGAGCCGATGGGAAGGTGCGGCAGCTCGATCAACTCCATCCGCATCTCAGAGCGGAGGAGCGAGCGCCGGGGCCGACCGGCACAATTGGCGCACCGGTTGAGCACCTCGACCTCGCCACCGTGGTTTCGGTATCGGAGGCTGTGTCGGGCGAGGTCGTCCTGGAAAAGCTGCTCAACACCCTTATGCGAACCGCAATCCAGCAGGCTGGGGCGGAGCGCGGCATCTTGCTTCTTCTGCACGAGGCGGAGCCGCGGATCGCTGCGGAAGCCACAACGAGCGGCGACACAGTCGTCACGCGTCTGCGCAACGCGCCCCTGACGGGGGCGGAGCTGCCGGAAGCTGTCCTCCACCATGTCCTGCGCACTCGGGAGAGCGTCATTCTCGACGATGCCGCGGCCCGGTCCCCGTTTGCCACCGATCGGTACATTCATCAGCACGGCGCACGCTCCATTCTCTGCTTGCCGTTGCTCCACCGGGCCAAGCTCATCGGGGTGGTCTATCTCGAGAATAATTTGGCTCCCCGAGTCTTTGCGCCGGCCCGGATCTCGGTGCTGAAGCTGCTCGCTTCGCAGGCAGCGATCGCGCTCGAGAATTCCCGTTTGTATCTCGAACTCGCGGAACGCGAAGCGAGGATCAGGCGACTCGTCGACGCCAACATCATAGGGATCTTCATCTGGAAGCTTGACGGTCGGGTTATCGAGGCCAATGAAGCCTTCCTGCGGATGGTGGGGCACGACCGTGCAGACCTGGCTGCCGGTCGACTTACTCGTCGCGACCTGAGTCCGCCCGAATGGCGCGAGCGCGACCAGCAAGTCGTCGCAGAGCTGAAAACGCTCGGAATTGCTCAGCCGTTCGAGAAGGAGTATTTCAGAAAGGACGGCAGCCGCGTGCCTGTGCTGATCGGGTTTGCGGCCTTCGGCGGAGAATCGGATGAGGGGGTGGCGTTTGTCATCGACCTGACAGAGCGCAGGTTCGCTGAGGCGGCAACCCGCGAAAGCGAGCGCCGGTACCGCGAGGTGCAGACTGCCTTGGCGCATGCGAATCGTCTCGCGACGGTAGGTGAATTCACGGCATCCATTGCTCATGAAATCAAGCAGCCTATTGGCGCGGCAGCCACCAACGCGCAGGCCGCCATACACTGGCTGCGCCTCCAGCCCCCCGATCTGGAAGAGGTGCGCCAAGCGCTTGGTCGTACGGTCAAGGACGTCATGCGGGCCAGTGAGGTGATCGTGCGGATGCGCGACCTCGTCAACAAAGTGCCATCGCGACGTGATTCTCTGGAAGTCAATGAAGCAATTCTCGACGTGATCGCCCTGACCCGTGGCGAGGTCGAGAAGCACGGCGTGTCGGCACGATCGCAGTTTGCCGCGGACCTGCCGCTCGTTCACGGAGACCGTGTCCAGATCCAACAGGTGATGCTCAACCTGATCGTCAATGCGATCGAGGCGATGAGTGGTCTCGACGACGGACCGAGAGACTTGCTGATCTCCACGGCAAAGGATGATGCAGGTGATGTGCTAATCGCGGTGCGCGATTCGGGTCTGGGACTGAACCCCGAGAGTATCGAGCGCATCTTCGAACCTTTCTACACGACTAAAGCGGATGGAATGGGGATGGGCCTGTCGATCTGCCGTTCGATCATCGAGGCGCATGGGGGGCGTTTGTGGGCGCGCACAAACGAGCCTCGTGGTGCTGCATTTTATATGATTCTCCCGCATTGACAGGTGGTTTCCCGAGCCGGGAGAACCCCATTTTCTGCAAAAGTCCTATTTGCACCCGCAGGAATTTCTGATCCCGAAAACTCGCTTCCTCGAGGTATCCAAACGCATGAGTGCTCTATGTCTACGTAGGACTCTGGCGAACGTTCGTAGAATGGGAAGCGAGACTCAGTCTGCGCCAACCGCAGGGGGCGATACCCGACCCGAAGCGGTCTGTGGTCCGCATGGACAACGCGCGACCGCTGCACGTCAATGAACGGACATTCGAAAGCTCACGACCGCACCGGCGTGAAGCCGTCGGAACTCCAGTCCTCGCTGCCGACGCCGTGATGGACAAAAAAGAATCCCTCGGGGTCGTAGCGGTTCTTGATCGCTTTCAGCCGCGCATAATTTGCCCCCCAAAAAGCCTCGCGCCAATCTCCACGGAAAAAATCTGTTTCTGAAAGATAGGAGCCGCTTTGCGGTGCCAATGCTTTAAGAACGGCCGCAGCTTTGGACACACGCTCGGATTGGCGATGTGCCTCTGTCATGTCAGGCGGCGTGATCGGGAGCCCCGCAAATGGCGGCGGACCGCCCGCAGCCACAATCATCAGGGCGAACGCGTCGGCAACTTTCGGATTCATGGCGCACTGACGTGCTTGCTCGTTCACCTCCGTAGGGGCGCCCGCGAGTCCTTTGTTGACGTGCAGTTCCACGGCCTGAAATTGGGCAGCCTCCATGAGCGCCCCGGCAAGCTGACCGCGTTGGGCTGGTTCGAGAAGCGTCGCGGGCAGCCATTGTGACTCATAGCCGTGCAGAAATAGGGAGGCCTGGTCTCCATCGCCTCGCCACCAACCATGCTGGGCGCCCGCTCCGGCTCGCGGGTCGGGCACCAGTCCGGGGTTGGCTGTGAGATCCCACCAGCGGCGTGCGGGACCGGCGCCGATCTGAGGTTCGCCGTTGAAGGTGAGATCTGCTGGTGAGGCTCGTACCCAATTGATGAAAGGTGCCCAGACCGATTTGGCATGTTCGTCGCTGAGGCCCTGACACACCATCGACACGTCGACCTCGTCTTCGTGAAAGACAAGCTGCTCGCCCCATACGGGGTTGAACAGGTTTTCGGCATAGTGGTCAACGAGCCGCTCAACCAACCTCCGGTAAGCCTCACGCGATGACGCCTTGACCGTGAACTCAGCCCAGCCAAAGTGCTCGGGCAGATCATGTGTCTGCAAAGTAATCCTGGTCACCACACCGAAACTGCCGCCACCCCCGCCTTTCAGCGCCCAGAAAAGATCGGGCTCCCGCGATGCGTTGACCGTGCGGACAGCGCCGTCAGCGGTGACGATCTCGGCCTGGAGCAGGCTCGCGGCCGCCAATCCGTAACGCTTCGAGAACGATCCGAAACCGCCGCCCTGGACGAGGCCGGCCACCCCCACGCTCGCACAACCACCGCCCTGGACGTATCGCCCCGCCTTTGTGGTAACGGCAGTGTAGACGTCGATCCACATGCAGCCGGCCTCTACGGTCACGGCCGGCGTCGGCGGCATCGAAGAGCCCAACGGAACGAATGTGTCGTGTAGCTCGATGCGGTTCATCGCGCGTGTCCAGATCAGAAGGGAATCCGGCGCGTTCGAGCCGCCAAGGTAACTGTGTCCCCCTCCTTTCACTACCAGGCGCAAATTGTGTTGGCGCACGAAATTGATGCCCGCAACCACGTCGGTGGTAGAACGGGCCGCCACGGCGTAAGCACTCGCGCGAGGCGTCCATCCGTCGAGCCACCCTGAAATCTGGGTGGCACCGGGATCGTCACCGAGCGCGATCGGGTTTCGCGCTTCCGCTAGGCGAGCAAGACAATCGGGCGTGCCGGGCGCTTGCGCACAGGTCTGCCAGATGGTCGTGGGTCGCAACAAATTTCCACCAACTGCGCTACTCAGCGCCTCCCATTCCTCTGCTTTCGGCCACGCAGGATCGCCAGGCCGAACGCGGCCCGTTTCAGCCACTGCTGGAATTACTTCGGCAAAAATCGTGGTGGTGGAGAGGAACGGCAGGGCGGCAACGCCCTTTAAAACGCATCGTCTCTTCATTTCGTCTCTTTTTCTTCCGGGAGCTAATCGGCGTGGCGAACCATCTTTTCTGAATTCTAAAGCGAGCCCGGTTCGCTCCGTCGAGCGAATGACCGCTCCAATCGCTCAAAGCGACATCCAGGTATCAGCGCGACATCTAGATGGGTGGCCGAAACTGGCCGGACAGTGTCTGTTACCGTCCGGCGGGCTCGCGGCTCAAACCTCGGTCTGTTCCGCCATTTCAAGCGCGTCGTCGACCTCGATTCCGAGGTATCGGACTGTGCTCTCAAGTTTGGTATGGCCAAGCAGCAGTTGGACGGCCCTGAGGTTTTTTGTCCGGCGATAAATCAGCGATGCTTTGGTCCGGCGCATCGTGTGCGTGCCGTACGCGGTGTCGTCGAGTCCAATTGACCGTATCCAACGATGTACGAGCCGCGCGTACTGACGCGTCGATAGGTGCGGCGACGCGTGAATCCGACCCGGAAACAGGAAGTCTGAAGGCAAGAGCCCCGCTGCTTTGATCCAAACTTCCACGCTTTCGCGAGTTTGCTCCGTGATCTCGAACTGCACCGGCCGCTGCGTCTTCTGCTGCATGACGGTCGCCCGCGGCGCCACGCGGGAGCCAAGGCAGACGTCGTGCACCCGCAGTTTCGTCAGATCGCATGCCCTTAGCTTGCTGTCGATCGCCAGATTGAACATCGCAAGATCACGCGTTCTCGCTCCGAGCTGCAGGCGGATCCGGATGGCCCAGATTTCCCTGAGTTTCAGCGGCGGCTTCTGCCCGGTCAACCTGTCCTTGTTCCAAGGTACGCGAGGCACGCTGCTGGTAATAGTCGCTTCCATGACAATCTCCTTTCGAGGGAAGGGAGACTCAGTCTGCACCAACCGCAGGGGGCGATACCCGACCCACAAGGGACGTTCACACTTTCCGAAAGCGGACATTGAGGCTGCCCGATTATCTCGGTGGACGTGGATGCAAGGCGGCTTGACAAGCCATAGTCGGGCAAGCGAAACTCAATAGCATGAATGCGTCGCAGGTCAACTCCGTTATGGTCGTAGTTCTGATGGTCGTCCTTATGGATGAACCACCGGGGGGACTTGTTCGCTAGTTATCAAGCAGTATCACAACAAGGCCTCACCGGCAACGGATGAGGCCTTTTGTCTGGTCCATCCGGCAGAGGCCTCTAAACTCGGAGAGTACAATGCCGCTGCATACACAGGACCTGCTTGCCCAATCCAATATCCGTTCATTGACGGACGATGATTTCCCCACTGCGGCGGCACTTGTACGCGCAAGTTTCACGCGTTATATCGCGCCGGGCTGGTCAACGACGGCGGGCGAGTCCTTCAATGCCGAAGTTACTTCTGACTTGTTTGGACAGCTTGCAGCAGCCGGTGCGTATTCGATTGGATCGTTTCAGGGAGAACTGTTGCAAGGCGTGTTAGTCATGCCGACGCCGACCCGGTTGCGAATGCTCTTCGTTAATCCTGCCCGTATCAAGCAAGGTATTGGCCGTCGCCTCTGGCAACAAGCACGTAAGCATCTCGCTGAACATCATCCCGACGTGCAAACCGTTGAGCTTAATGCTTCGCCGTACGCATACGGCTTCTATCGCCAACTCGGATTTGTGCCATTGTCCCGTGAGTACCAACACCTAGGTTCGCGTACAACAAGAATGGCCTGCTGGTTGCCAGCCGAGCGGTTTGGGGCAGTTCTTTAAAAACTTGGCCTCAATGGCCGTAGTTGGCCGCACTCGGTCTGTGACGTCGGCGTTGCAAAACGCTATTCAACTCGCCGGTGGGACATGCTGGAGAATACGTAGCAATCTCTCGCCGCATTCCCGAACGCTGGAAGCACCAACCATTTCCGCAACGTCCCCTCACACTGAAATCCCAGTTTCTCCAGAACTCGTCTTGAGCCCGTGTTTTCAACATCACACACCGTCCAGATTCTTTGGACGTTGGGCGAGCGCCACAGTGCCGAAATAGCGGCCCGGCCAGCCTCGACTGCAAGGCCGCGTCCCCAGAACCGCTCGCCGATTCCAAAGTGGATTTCGGTCTTGTGTCCCTCTGGGATTACGACAAATAAGCCAATCGGCTCATCATCGTCGAGTGTGCTAATGACCCAGGAAAATGGCGCACCAGCTTCATACCAAGCTGTGATGCACCACTGTTCCAGCATCGTCTCGGTGTGGGCGACATCCTCGTCGGCGCGCCGCTGCAGGAAGCGTGAGCAATTCTGGGCTCCTGTGTAATTCTTGAATAGGACTGGGGCATCACCTTGTCGCGCGCGACGCAAACGCAGGCGCTCTGTCAGTAGCTCAACTCGATCCTCCATCCCGCTCCCTTGCAAGCGTCCTTTTCCTAAGATTGGATTGTCGCCAATCCAGGACCGGATGTCGAACGTCCCTTCCTGGCCGACTCCGGTCCGACGCAGACCTCGATCGAACGCTGATCGCAGCAAGTATGCGAAAGGCATAAATCGACCCCGAACTGCCCTTCATGAAGACGTTTCCACAGTCAGCAATGACATTCATAGCGGACACCGAGCGGCGATTGCCTCAAGCGTTGCTGTCGATCGGGTTTGAAACGGTACAGCCAATTGGCCGCAAACTGCGGTCGATTGGTCCACTTATAACCCCTGCGACGGCTAAGCGTCGGAGCGCTTCAGTCGCATCGAGACCGAGAAGCGTTCAGCCGGATGGACGCTAATCGACACTTCGAAGGTTTCCCCCGCGGAGTCGAGATAGCGCCGCACAATCTCAAGCGCCGCAGTTCCCTTCGCGACTTTCAGCCTTTCCGCCATCTCCTGCGAAATCAGCGCAGCGTGCACGTCCTGCTGGATCTCCGCGATGCAGCGACCATAGCGTGCTTCGATTAACGAACTGATCAGCGTATCCGGCTGAAGTCGCGCAGCCTCTGCGACTTCCGTATAAGCCGGGTCGATATACACGTCGGTCCAACCGACCGGCGGACTCTGTCTGTCGCCGTCGATGCGCAGGCTCGAAACGCGCAGCCATCGCGCACCGTCTGCACATTTCAGCGTCTTGGCGAGCTTGCCGCTTGCGAGGATCTCCTCCGTCGATTGCACGAGACGCAAGTGTTCCGAGCCGAACTGCACGAGATCGTCTACCGATGCGAGCGACGGCCGGAACTCGTTCTTCGGCTGCGCCGATTCGACGCGCGTTCCCGCGTTTTTGCGCCGCGATACGAAGCCCAACTGCTGCAATTCATGCAGCGCTGCGCGAACCGTATGCCGGCTCGTCTGATAGCGGTCGCGCAGTTCAAGTTCGGTGGGCAAATACGAGCCGACTGGATAGCGGCCGGACGCAATGCCCTCAGTCAAGTCGCGGGCGATGTCGGCGAAGTGCGGTCTGTTCATATTTGGGTGGCGATGCAGTCGATTATCCGAGGCCAGGGTAAATCATAGCTTGCCCAACATGTCCGAACATATTAATTTTGATTATGTCCGGACATATCGTTGGTTTTCGCGAGCTGTTCCAGCCCTTTTTAAACCAGTTTCCTGCACTTCCAAGAGGTCGTCATGACGAGTCGCACTATCCCTATGGCCAGCACTGTGGTCGATTCAATCCTGTTTCGCGACGCCTTCGGTACGGCGAAGATGCGTGCGCTGTTCTCCGACTTCGCGCTCGTGCAGCGCTATATCGACGTGGAAGTGGCGCTGGCCAAGGCTGAAGCGCGCCTCGGCGTCATTCCGTCCGACGCGGCGGAAATGATCGCCCGCGAATCGACGATCGACCGGATCGATTTCGAGCACATGCGCGAGGAGACAGACATCGTGGGCTATCCGATTCTGCCGCTCGTTCACCAACTCGTCGGCATGTGCGGCGAAGCGGGCCGTTACGTCCATTGGGGCGCGACGACACAAGACATCATGGATACGGCGGTCTCGCTGCAGGTGCGCGATGCGCTCGATCTAATCGACAGCGACATACGCGATCTGCGCACGATTCTGGTCGGTCTTGCAAAGAAACACCGCGATACGCCGATGGCGGGCCGCACACACTTGCAGCAGGCGCTGCCCATTACGTTTGGCTACAAGGTCGCCATCTGGCTCGCGATGTTCGACCGGCATCAACAACGCCTCGCAGAGTTGCGGCCGAGGGTGGCCGTCGTCGGATTCGCAGGGGCTGCGGGAACGCTGGCCTCACTCGGCGACAAGGGTTTCGAGGTTCAGAAGGCGCTCGCCGATGAACTGAAGCTCGGCGTACCCGCAACCACGTGGCACGTAGCACGCGATGGTTTCGCCGAAGCCGTCAACCTGCTGACGCTCGTGACGGGTTCGCTAGGCAAAATCGCGCTCGACATCATGATCATGGCGTCGACGGAGTTCGCCGAAGTGTACGAGCCTTTCGTCAAGGGGCGCGGTGCAAGCAGCACCATGCCGCAAAAACGCAATCCGATTTCCAGCGAACTGATGCTTGCCGCAGCGAAAGCAGTGCGGCAGCAAGCGGGTCTAATGGTCGACGCGATGATCCAGGACTTCGAGCGCGCCACGGGCCCATGGCACGCGGAATGGATCGCCATTCCCGAAAGCTTCATCCTCTCGGCTGGCGCGCTGCATCAGGCCAAGTTTGCGCTTGGGGGATTGATCGTCGACACCGAACGCATGAAGCACAACCTGGGTATCACCCGGGGGTTGATCGTCGCGGAGGCAGTCATGATGGGATTGGCGCCGTTCACCGGCCGCCAGCAGGCTCACGATATCGTCTACGACGCGTGCCGTACCGTGAACGAGAAAGGCGGCACGCTCGCCGAAGCGCTCGCGGCGCTGCCTGAAGTTACCAGGCACTTCGACCGCGCGGCTATCGATCGAATGACCGATCCAGCCAACTATCTCGGCCTCGCGCCACAAATGGTCGATCGCGCCGTCGAATTGTCCAGCGGCATTTGATTGAAAGACGTGGAGGAGCGCACATCATGAACAACCATAACGCATCAAACGCATCGCCGGACGTTCCGCCGCCCAGAAGGCTGCCGTGGTACCGCAGGCTGGGAATGCAGGTTCTGGCCGGGCTGATCCTCGGGATTGCCGTCGGTCTGATTTTCCCGAAGGTGGGTGGGCAGTTGAAGGTACTGGGCGACATCTTCCTGTCGCTTATCAAGGCCGGTGTCGCGCCGCTTGTGTTTCTCACCATCGTGCATGGCATCGCGTCGGCTGGTGACGTCAAGAGCGCGGGCCGCGTAGGATGGCGCTCGATAGTCTATTTTGAAGTGGTATCGACCATTGCCTTGATGGTCGGCCTGCTGGCTGGCAACCTGCTGCAAACCGGAAAGGGCATGACGGCCATCGCCGTCGGAGCAGCGCCGCCGGCGGTTGCAAAAATGGAATCACAAGGCTTCGTCGCGTTTGTCATGCACCTCGTGCCGGATAACTTCATCGGCGCCTTCGTGAAAGGAGAACTGCTGCAGGTGGTGGTGCTGGCTGTGATGGTCGGTATCGGGATACTCGCGATTCCTGAACGCCGCCGCGTCCAGATCAACGAGGGACTCGATCTTGTTTCCGAAGTCCTGTTCTCGTTCATCAACCTCGTGATGAAGCTGGCGCCGCTCGGCACCTTCGGCGCCGTCGCTTACGCGGTGGGCAGCAACGGCACCGCCGTGCTCATTGCACTTGCCCAACTCGTTCTCAGTTTCTACGCGGTTGTGATCCTGTTCATCGTCGTGGTCATGGGAATCATCGCGAAACTGGCAGGCTTTAGTCTGTGGCGGTTCCTGCGCTACATCAAGGACGAGATCTTCATCGTGCTCGGGACCGCTTCTTCCGAGAGTGCGCTGCCGCGTCTTCTGATCAAGCTTGAGCGGCTCGGCTGCGCGAAGCAGACGGTCGGTCTCGTGTTGCCTACCGGCTATGCGTTCAATCTCGACGGCACATCGCTTTTCATGTCGATGGGCGTGCTGTTCATTGCCCACGCGTACGGTGTGCCGATCACGCTGGAGCATCAGATCGGGCTGCTGTTGCTGATGCTCCTCACGTCCAAGGGCGCGGCGACGGTGTCGGGGGGATCGTTCGTGGTGTTCGCGGCGACGGTTGCTTCGACCGGCATTCTGCCCGTCGAAGGCGTAGCAATCATCTTCGGCGTGTACCGCTTCATGTCGATGGCGATCGCCACCTGCAACACGATCGGCAACAGCCTCGCCACGGTCGTGATCGCAAAGTGGTCGCGCACGTTCGATGCGCAAATTGCCGAGCGGCACTTTTATCCGGAGCGCTATCCGGACACCGCACGGGCCGACGAGCGCCTCGCCGACGGTAACCTGCTGCCCGAGGACACGAGCGACGCGAATCCGCACCCGAGCGGGATCCCGATGAAAAGTGCCGGCACAGCGCGATGATCTGTTCCGCTAGGCCTCCGTCGCCCCGTCGGAGGCCAGGCGTTTCAGCGCTTTATAAGTGGCTGCCGGACTGCCACTGAGGTAGGCCGCGATCGTCCGTAATGACCGAGGAACCAGCCGTTCATCCGCAGCGACCGACCGTCGCTTGATGGCCGATGCCTGTCCGATGCAAAACGGATCGCTGCACCTCCCGGCACAAAATTCTCACGGCGGACTTCATTTTTCACGTGTCAATTGGCCGACCCCTACGCCTTGATCAAATAGATACGTAGCCCTTGTCGAGCCGTTGCACGATCCGATCGTCGACGAAACAAACGTCGGAAAGCTGAGTGACAGCGCACTCGGGCGAGCGTGGTCGCGAGATTTGCTAACTTGAATGCCTCGAAGGTCGACCCAACAGCCCTCGCCAACCTCCACGACGGCAGCTAGCGAATAGTAAGGCGGGGCGTTTTGAGCGCGAGGGATGCTGCGTGCTTCAAAGACAGCGAGGAATTGATGGCTGTTATTTCCGAGACCAAACGATTCAATAGAGAACGCTGCTACAGCAATGCGTCCAAATGTCGGAGCGTCCACGAACTTGATTTCGCGTGCTCGCGGATATTCTTCGGCATATTCATCCTTGATGATCGCTGCAAGGCGAGTTACCTGCCCGGAAACTTGATTGAACGGATCGCGACCCGGTTCGCGGTGGGTGGTTTCGGATGCGAACCCCGGCCCTGCAGAGAGACAAAACACTACAAACGCAGAGGCTGCAACTGAGGTAGCGTGAGCGATGGACATGACGCTTCGATGATGGCGACGTTTGTAGATCAGAGGATGCATTCTTAGACGCGATCTCGGCTGCGAGATTTGGTCGATTGTCGGCGATTCATGCGGCGGTGTCGATTGCCCGTTTCTGGCCGCGCTAAGACGGATACACCATTCAGGCTGTCCCGGTTGGGGCTGCAGTTTCAGGCGAGAAGCCGCGACTTTCGAATAGCTGCTCTAATGCGTCGTTCCCAACGGTAACCATCGCGGCGTAACCGTGGTTGAATGCATGAAAGGCGAGTTTCCCACTCGTGTGCGGGATGCCAACGCGCATAACGAACTCGCCAGACATGTTGGCGTTTGTTTGAAGATTCGGCATTCCCGGTGGTTGCCGATCAGATGCTTGAAAGTCCATTGCTGCTCCAAAAGGTACGAAGCAGCCCCTTGCGGGATCTGCCTCGCAAGGGTTAAAAGATGAAATAGGCAGCTGGATGATTGACGCCGGATGGCGCGTCAATCGCCGATCAGGCCGTGAACAAGATTTTCAGAACGTTGCACACCGTCATCAACGAGATCGAAAATCGACGCGGAAAAATTCGACATTCGTACGCGCTTCTGGATCACCTCGCGGTCGAGGTGGCCCTCGTGTTGCACGAACAACCGGTAGCACCGTTCGAGCCGGTCGTCCTCCACGATCAGGAAGCCTCGGAGCTTTTCCGAGCAGATGCGAAACTGCAGCGCAGCGTTGAACACCGAGTGCGTGTCGTCCGATGGATCGCGATATGCAAGATGGTCTGCATCCGCACCGGCATCGACCAGCATCTGCCAGACGGTACGGTCACCAGGTGCTATGAGAACCTCAACCATTTCGATCATGTCCAGCAGGCGCCGCGACTTGATCGAATGTCGGTCGATGGGGAGCTTGGTTACTTTAAAGTCCGGGGCTGCAGATCCAGCCAAAGCCAGAGCGAGTGTTTCAACGACGGTTTCGTTTTGCATAGCATGGTCTCAAAAAAATGGGACCATGCTCCCTGTCGGAGTTGGCCCCGATGGGAGGTGAGAATGGAGCCTCGGTCAACCGCAATGCGATCGGCACGAGACAAGTCAAGAGAACTTCCCCCGTGGAAGACCGCTCCCGTAGGGACAAGAAAATGGCCCGCAGAGCGGGCCGGTCGATGCGCAAGGAGCGCGGTTGATTTTTCTAAGGATAGTCAGTTTCCTGCCTTGTCGAACTTGAAAAGCTCCAAAGAAACGCCTCGCTTTCTGTCGAACCCCAAAGTGACGCACGCCACACCGGATCGTGCACAGCCACTTCCGGCGAACACGTCAGTACAGATGCCAACGGTGGTAAGCCGGGTCACGATCATCGATCCGCTGGGAACCAAGCAAGCGGTTTGCCACCGATTGAAGTTCCGGGTCAGTGAGCGTCAGCTTAAGGTTTGTAGCCACTTCCAGTGCCAGATCGATCACGGACTCGTCATCAAAATGGAACGAATGCTTGCGCGCTGCACTTCTTGCCATGCCGACGACTGCTCCGACCACATCGAGGCGAGCGCCTGGTAGATTTAGCGCCCGCTCCTTCTGCCTGCGCTTGCGTTTCATGTGTACACCTCCGGGACGCGGCGCGTGATACAACCATGCACAGTTAAGGTCATGGTGCTTTGTATGGCTCGCCAAGAGCACTAACCGCTTTCCAGTTCCGCAAATACTGGTCCGCGATGTTGGCGTTGCCAGAAATGATCACAGCATTTTCAGAGTTGTACCGCGCTTGTGACGAGTAGTTATAGCTCCCCGTCTCGACCATTCTCCCGTCGATTTCCATAAATTTCGAATGCTGGATCGGGAACGCGCTAACGACGCGCACTGGAATGCCGGCGTATGTGAGGGCGCCCAATGCGGCACGTGCACGCCCACTGCGATCCTCCTCGATGTTATTGCGATAGTCTACGGTGACAGCAACATCAACCCCGCGACGCCGTGCGCTAATCAGCGCGCGCACGACTGCCTCTGCCGTGAACGAATACGCCATGAGGCGGATCGACTGCTGGGCGCCGTTGATCGCGCCGAGCACAAGATTTTCGGCTCCGCCATCAGGCGAAAATGCAACTTCGACTGAGGCCGTTTCTGCCGCAACAGCAGTCTGTACAACCATCAGGCAACCGGCGGCAACGAGAGGTGCAACGATGGTCGCGGAGAGGATATGACGTTTCAAGATAAGCCTCCAGGATGTATACGGTAAAAGCCCCGCTTCTTTCGAAGACGGGGCAAGTTCAAGTGCAATAGCAGCTAGTGCATCAGCTGCAGGTTTTAGGGTGCGAATCGGTAAACACAAGTACGCGTCCGTCTTTGCAGATCGTGAAATCGCCAGCGTCGCGTTTCGGCGGCTGCGTGACGACCGCCGGTCTGGTACTTTGGGCGTGCGCCTGCGGCGCGTGGGAACATGCACACAGCGATGAGCTACCCGCTGCTGCGATCAGCAACATTAGAAAATTTGACATGTGGATTCAGGGAAAGCGCACCCCGAAGGGTGCGGATACGGGGTGCGTGTCTATGCGGTACGCGTTTTCAAGGGTTCGCCTGCTGAAACAATGACCCACTGCCCTTCAACCCGTACGTCACGCATGAGCGTGCCGTTCAGGGTGTCGGTGTGGGGTTGTCCCAACGCGCGGGTTGACGCGTCAAACGGCAACCGTGACGGCTGCTGTCGGAACGGCTTTACAGGTTTGCTTCATTTGCATGACGTTTCTCGTTGTAGAAATGGTCGAGAAGCGGCCCTGTGGGGACGTTCCCCACAGGGTTAGAAGAGAACTTGCAGCGATCAAACCGCAAGCGCTGCAACATCGATAATTGCGTCGGCCTCATCGATCAGGTCAGGAGTTTGCGAGATAAAAAACTCCCGCTCGTACCCACCCTGCCGCAAGACCTCACGCTTCATCCGCATAAACTGGAGCTTTCGCTCCGGATCGAGCGGCCCGTCCGACTCGTCGCTAAACAAGGTCCGGTAAGGCTGCCCAGCATTGCTTGCGAGATACAGGGCAATGCCGCGCGTCAGGCACTCGTTGATCCAGACCTTCTGGCCACCTGACATCACCCCTACTGCCTTGGTGCTGTCGCGGTCGGCGTCATGCACGAGGATTTCAAACCCCTCGCGCACTTCGCCACTGGCCAGCTCGCGCTGCGTACGGATTTCCACCGTGAAGCGGGGCCCGTAGCAGGCAAGCAGCAGGTCATTCACCGTTTGCGTGAGCGCGGGCCCGGCGTCATCTATAGTCAGGGCAACGACTCCCTCGTTGCCCAGGCCTTTTGCGAGCAGCTTCCAGCTTGCGATTTCGTCGGAAATACGGTTGGCACGCGATTGCGTTGCTCCCTCGCCCGCCAGCTCCTTTGCAATAGCGTCACGCTCGGCTTCCCGCATTGCCTGTGAACGGATCAATGCTTCGATCCGTCCATCCAGCACTGCGATCGCTTCGCGGCATTTCGAGAGTTGAAGCCCGACGGCCGTGATTGCGGCAGTGACATCAACCGCGGCGAGTCGTGAGACTTCAGACTCGACTTCACGCTGTTGCGCCGTGATAAGCACCGTCTGTTCCTCGCAACGCGTCCGGCTGGCCGTCTCCTCGTCGGAGATCACCTGCTGATCACGTTGCGCGGCTTCCAGTGCCGCGGTTGCCGCATCGAGCAGGGGCTTTTGCGAAGCCAGCTCCGTCGCCCGCTCAAAATCACGGCGGGAAGCGGTCAGTGCCGCTGTCAATGCCTGAAGCTCTGCACGTCGGGTTGCAAGTTCGGCAACCTTTGGCGCCAGCTTTTCCGCCTCCTGATGCTTTGCCCTGAAGGACGCGCGCAACGATTCGAGAGAGATTCGCAACTCCGCAACCTGTCCGGACGCTTCTCGCGCCTGGGACAGCAAGGGGCATGTGTTGTGCATCTCATGCCCCGCGCACGGCACCGTATTGATGACACTGCCCTGTGTCTGCAGTGTCGTGAGGAGCGTAGCCTTCGTTGCCCCCTGTGATTCGAGTCCTTGCAGACTGGAATTCAACGAGGTCAACGCAAGCTGCTTCTCTCCGAGCGCGGCGATCGTCGCCTGAAGCGGCGCGACAAGTGCCTCGTCGCGAGCGATCCGCAACTGGGCTTCGTCTCGTTGCGTTGCGGCACCGAGAATTGCGTCGCGGCGTGCAAGGGTTGCATTGGCGGCCGTGATCGATTGCTGGATCGTCGAACGCCTCTGTGCACAGCGCTGAGCAGTCCCTGCTGCATCCTGCGTCACGGTCTTCAGCGTTGCCGCCAACTCTGCGCGACGGGCTGCAAGCTGCTGCAACCGCGCCTCGACACCTGCGTTCTCGGTCTGCTTCGCAACCAGCGTGGCCCGCTGCTGGGTCAGGCTTGCGGCCATCCCCTGCAACGCGTCGCGTTCCTTGCGGGCAACAACGAGAGAATCGCTGTCCGCCGCAATCGAACGCTCGGTGTGAGCAAGACGTTCGCGTTTCGCGGACAGGCCGGCAAGCTCCTGTTGCACAACGCTCAACGACCGACCCAACACTTTTGCGACGTCGGCCGCTTTCGAGGACAAGGCACGCAGGTGATCGATCTTCAGCAACTCGGCCAGCAGTCCCTTGATCTCGCTCGCTCCGTAAGACGCAAGCGGGCGTCGGTTCTGCGCCGAAAACACGCTCGTAAAGAACGACTCGAGCGAGCCGCAGATCGAGTCAACGCAGCGGTCGTAGGTTTCCGCCTTGCCATCGGCAACCGTGCCATCCGGTAGCTCGACCGGATTCCACGTTCCAGCGGCGTCACGCATTGAGAGAAAGTAATCCGCCTTGCCCGTCTTGCCTGGCTTGCGGAATGCGAACGACGACCGGTAGACCCGCCCGTCGTGCTCCCAGTCAAACTCCTTCAGCGACTGGACGCCACAGAGGTGGTCCCAGTACGAAAAAGCGTCGACCGACAGTTTGGCCGCGCGCGAGGGCATGATCCGATATGGATGGAGGTTGTCCATCAGCGTCGTCTTGCCCGCGCCGTTTGGCCCGGTGAGGGCCACCAGACCGTTGGGCAGCGATTCCAGATCAAGCGTGATCCGATCGCGCTTCATCCCGTCACGCACACCGGCGAAACCTTCGAGAGTCAGTTTCAGAGGGCGCATGTCAGCACCTCCGATCCCGGAGCATCATGAAGGTAGTCGGACGGCAACCAGGGCACGTCATCATCGTCCGGAAACGATGCGGCGACGATCCGATCGGACCTTGGCGGCTCGACAGGTTTGGCCAGCGTGCCGTCGATCGCTGCATTGACGGTATCGCCCACTGCAGAGAAGTCAGCAGCCGCCTTCGAGAGCAAGGCATCCCAACCATTACATCCGGTCAGGGCACGCAGCTCACGCGCGGACCACTGGCTAGCCAGCCCGCGTTCAAACGACCAGAGCAGATTCTGCAGTTCGATGGTGGGCACCACGACGAGGTCTGCGGGGTGATCATCAACGAGGGCTGCAAGTACGAGAAAGTTACCTTTCTGCGCAGTCACAGCACCGCGGTTGTTACCAAAGGGCTGATGAAAAATGCCAGCAGTAAAGCCGCCGTGATTAACCAGGGATTGCTGGATTTCGCGGGCGCAGACGTTGGCGGTGAGATGCCGTGTCCACTGCGTGCCAGCAGGATAAAGACCAAACATATGCACACTCCAGAGAGAAAAGGACGGAGTGCTCCCTGTAGGGATCGCTCCCCGTCAGGGTTTAAAGAAATGGATGCAGCAAGACTGCAATCGATGCGTCGTGGACGCGGGTGAACCTCGTTTCGATAGCCAGGCTGGCTATCGGAACACGGCTGCTGTGTTCAGGAGAAGAGAGCGCCTGACTGGCCGCTCCTCGTACAAAATTGCTTCAGGCCGCAAACAGATCATCGGTCAGCCACGACAATGAATCCGCTTTCTCCGGTGCCACAGGCTCGGGCGAAAGCGCCGGCGCAGGCAACGAAGGCGGAGCCGGAATTACCTCAACTTCATCGACTGCAAGTGTCGTGACAGGATCCGGCGATGACGCGATCCGGGCAAGAATCCCAGCCGCGATCGCTTCGGCGTCACCGGTGTCGAGCAGCTGCAGGCGATCGAGGATAGAAGCAGGCTCTACGTCCGTGAGTCCGCACCACCTGGCAACTTTGCCGGCGACGGTCGTCTCAAGACTGATGCCCTGCGCACGGCTACGAATGACTGGCAGAATGCGACCCTCCAGCTTCAGTCCGGCAGCTCCGGCAAACAGCGCCTCGATTGCCTCACGATCAACCGTCTGTCGATGCTCTTCGTCAATCTGCCAGCGCACCCGAACGAACGTATCGCCCGACTCCGCTGCAATCGACTCAAGCTGTGCCATGTCGGGCGGCCCGGCGAAGGTAACGTCAACCGTCTTGCGCGACGGCGTCGGAATCAGCACTGAATCTGCGTCTTCCGACAACACGTCCCAGAGACGGTAGCCCTTGTCACCCTCTTCGCCGTAGTGAAACCGTCCGATCGAACCCGGATAGGCGATGAGCCTGCCGGCGCGCTCCCACTGTTGTGCCTTGTGGATGTGGCCGAGCAGAAAGGCACTGCATTGCGCATCGAACAGCGCGCCCAGCGAAAACTCGTGATCGAGGCCCGCCATGACAACGCCATGCTCTGTTTCGCAGCCGTTGACCGTGCCGTGAGACAGGCCTGCGGTTGCTACGCCAGCCTCCCGTAACACCGTGTTCACCTGGCCTGCAGCTGTGAGATATGCGGCCAGCACATCCCCCAGTTGCGTCCCCGCCGCGAGCGCGCCAACGTGCGCGGCGAGCTGCCCCCGGTTGACCGTAGGCAGACAGGTGAAAACGATGTCCGGTCGAGCCTCGAGCAGATCATTCACCTCGTCAGGAGAAAATACCGGTCCACTGGAGGCGACGAAACGCCCCGCAACGAGTGCGACCTGCTGCACCTTGTCAGCGATGAACACCGGGTGAGTGCTGCCCATCAGACCGAAGTTATCGAGCGTGCCGGGCGGCTCGTGCGAGAACGTGCCCTGAAGCATGACAACCGGCATCGCTTCAGCCAACCGGTGAATCTGGGTGGCCAGCGCGTTCAGTGCCGGCGAGTGCGCTTCGAGCCGATGATCGGTGGAGTCGCCAGTTACCACACCGATCTGTGCGCCACCGTCGATTGCATGGCCGACCGCAAAACTGAAGCAGCGATCAGACTCGGCCAGATTGCCCGGGGAATAATGCAGGTCAGAAAATTGAGCCACCTTCAAGATGAGTCTCCATAAAAGCAAAGAGGCCGCCAATGGCAGCCTCAAAGGTTGAACGCCAGAATTCGGCGTAAGAAAGGAATTCAGCGCGACGCCAGCACATCCCGCACGCGCATCAACGTGATACCGAGCAGGTTCTGACCGCGCCAGTACCGTTTGTCTGCGATTCGGGAATCACGCTCCCCGAGCCCGATGCCCCAGATAAGGTCATACGGGCTGGCTTCGACGAGCTCCGTTGGCGCGGTGGCCAGCAACATCGTTCGAAGGTCCGGGTTCTGCGCAAACTTCTCACGGCACCCAACGAAGACGACCGACTCGCGTCGCCTTACCCACTCTTCCAGATTGAAGCCGGCCACTTTTCGGCCGAGGATCTTCTGGGCCATAGGGTCTGCGGTTGCGAGAATCTTCTGCGCCGATTGCTCGTCGTTGAAGAGTTTCGCCTTCGAAAACATCATGAACTGTTCCACGCAGCTAAATGCAACTCCGTGGTACTCGAACTGGCATCGGTGCCAGTTACTGAAAACATCGTCTGCGCCAAAAAACGCAGTGAGACTTCCGATCCTTCGCATCGGGACACTCCAGTTCGGATTTGCAGAATATGGCCGCCGAAGCGGGCTCGTTCGATGCGCAAGATGCGCGGTCGAAAGCACTTGAGCAAGGCTCCTTGCTGAAATGTTCTCGATCAGGGATAGGGAAGGAATACCAGCCCCGAAGGGCTGGCAAAGAGGTTGAAAAAAGGCTATGCCTGGTCGAACAGCACCGACTGGCCAGCCGACGCAATCTCGCGATCAAGCGGAGCGCGGTCCGTCAGGGCACCCGCGAGTCGCTCGTTCATCCGGTCAACATCTGCTGGGCGTTCGGCCCAACCACGACCGAAGGTGACATGCGCATAGACACGAAAGTCCTGTTTGCGGGTCTCGGCGTTCAATCCGAGACGTTGCAACAGATCCGACATGCGATGCCTCTTGTCTTCAAGGGGTTCATCGACAGCGTTCCCAGTGACTTCTGGCTGTGCACCGCGGTCAGTCATACCCGTCTCGAGCGTCGAACCGGAAGGAGGCTCAGATGGTCCTCCATCCACTTCTGTTGGGTCGGCCGAACCAAGACCCGTGACCCCCACTTCGACACCACCGGGAACGTCGCCATGTAGCGGGTGGACGTTACCGCCGGCTTCGATCATGGCAACCGCCTGGTTGGCGGCCTCGAGTGCCGGTACCGGATCTTCAGCTCCATCGAGCAGCGCCCCGATGTCGATATCCGCATCGAGCACCGTCAGCATCTGTTTCTGCCGGACGGGTTCGCCACTCTCGTTGATCCGCGTGATATCAAACTCGCGCTTGGAGATCCAGAAGCGTGTACCGGTCAGCTTTCCGCGTGCAAGGAGCACGGTTTGCATCGCAGCGTACGCTTTCTGAAGCACGTAGATCGAGTTGGTCGGCAATTCGATCAGCCCCAGCCCCTTGATATCAGGGACGGCGAAGATGAATCCCGCAGACAGGTTGCACTGGCGTGACTGGTATTGCGGACACTGCTCGGGGTCGCAGATGCCGTCAGGGATCGAATCGTCCTGCCGGAATATGACGACACGGCCGCCGAAGTACCGCTTGCCACGTTGCGCGCGAGGGTCACGCTCGACCTTCGCATACGTCTTGCAATAACGGGTGCCGTCGTTGCCGTACTCCGAGAAAAACTTCCTCCCGGTAGTACCCCATGCAGCCATCTGGTTTGGCAGGTTCTGCATCCAGTCGTTGAAGGCGAACAACGCCGGGAAGCGGTACAGCTTGACCCCGTCGCCACGATCCTCGCCATACAGCCGGAGGATCTCGTCGGCCACTTCCGGATTCGCAAAGTCGGAGCGCCGGCAGGTGAAGTACGGCACGTTTTTGGGCACAAGCGCATCCCTGATACGGCATTGGGACTCCAGCGTCTTCGCGATCGTCTCGAACGAATCCCCCGCTTCGACCATGTCGCGGTAGATTTTTGCCGCCCGTTCATTGTCGCGCGCGATCGACTGCCTGAGCACCTTGATACCCGGCCGGATGCGGCCAATGGTCGGCGGACGCATGGCCCGCTCCTCCACCAGACTGCGTGCCGGTGAGCCGGTCATACTGACTACAGCGTTCATGATGGTTTCCTCGCAAGAAAGAAGATAGCTGTCGTGCGCAACTCACCGGCCGAATGCTCCAGGGAGTTGGCCACCGCGTTGCCACGGACCTCAGCTATATGGGACAGAAAAACGCGACGTTCCGGATCGGAAAGCATCGCAACATGGGCTGCCTCGCACCGTGAACGCCAGGCTGGCGAAACGGTGTCGGCGGATGCACGCTCCTCGTCGATCTTGTGACTGATCGTCTCGGCAATGCGCGCGTTAAGGCGGTCGGGAAGCATGAAAAACCTCCGGCACAGGAAAAACCACAGGACGAAAAAAAAGCGCGCTCCCGGTCAGGGGAACGCGCTTCGGATTCGGTGGAAATGACCCGGGCGCCACATCCCTTTCGGGGATGTGGCGCTCAGGGAGCCGTGAGGCTCATATCGAGGACGTTAGGTCGTCCTCGCGCGGCATGGTCACGCCGCGCAACAGCCCATTTTCGGAAAAAACATTCCGCCGCAGGATCACGGATCAGCGCACTGCAATCGCTCTACCCGAATGGGCTCTGGAGAGAGAACACCCGAATCTCCGGGTTCGAACGAGGTCACGGCGCAACTGAATGCGGCCGACGACGAGTTTTATCGCTGAAAGATGGGGAGCGCGGGCGAAGCGCTCATCAGAAGAGATTCCACACCAGTTGCCAGCTGGTCGGAGCATGCACGAAGGCACGGCTTGTACAGAAGATGGACTTCGGGCTACGAAGTCAGCGGTCGATGCGTCAGTGACGCCAGGAATGAGTCCAGTATTGCCGAAAACCGGACCGCGCAACATCGGAAAGATCACCAAATGAGCGTAGCTTTTGCCCGCTACGCAGTTTGCGGAACAAGCAGAATTCGTGGTGAGAGAGACCAACACCCGAAATCAAAATGGCCGCTGTTCTTGATAATCCGCGCAAACCGGAGCCGTCGCCGCTTTCTGGGCACGCTCCATCGACACTGGCGCATGTCGACAACCCGCAGGTCGCCCCTGCTGCCGCTGTAATGCAGCCGCTGCCCAACGAAACGGGCGGAACCGGGCTCAAGCCGATTGAGCGGCTCACGAGCGATTCGCGCATCGCACGGATCATCCCGCAATCGGACTCGCGTACGGTCCTGAAGTACTCGTCGCGCTTTATCCGCGATTTCCTGCGCTCGGACTACAACTTCTGCGCAGCGAAGGTCACGGTCGCCCGCAATGGCAAGCTGCTGGCACTGGACGCTGCGTTCCGCGCGACGGATGAGTGGCTGACCAGGGCCATTGCCTGGATCGAGAAGCGCAATGCTCGCACCTTCCCAAGACCCCACGAAGAAATCGAGCTGCTCATCACCCACCCGCTGGCTGGCCGGCTCGTGCGGTGCCTGACCCAATACGATCGCCTGTCGGGTCGTGCGATGGAAGCGGTATTCGCGCAGAAGCTTCAACCAGAAGAGCGCGAGACGCTGCTGGCAAACGCGGAGAAGCGAATCCGGCACATTGCGCACGTCTGCGTGCCGGATAACGACCAGTACGACTTCGACGGCAGCCGCCGCGAAGAGTAACGGGTTTCACTCGCACAACACACGAGAGCCTGGCGCACTTGACAGCGCAGCCAGCTCGCTAAGCTCGTCCCAGGACAACGGAGGATGTGTGAATATCAGGGAAATCGAAAATCTGCATGCGCAATACGCACCGCAGCCTGTCGTCATCGATCTGACTGGACAGGTCGCGGCTATTCCTGCACTGGCAGCGCCAGTGTCTGGTGACGGGCCCCGGAAATCAATCAGATGGCCGAGGCTGCGGTTCAGCAAGCGCGTCGCGATCGTGGCCGCGGCCGCCGCCCTTGCTCTGGGCGGTGGCATGGGTGCCGCGCGGCTTTGGCTGGCTCTGGGACGGACGGGTGCAGCGCACGTTGTACCGGTGGCGCAGACGCACGCGCCGTCGTCGCCGGCCCCCGTCAACGCAGCACCTGCCCGCCCGCCAAGCGCTTCCGACCTTGCCGTTACAGGCCAGCCACAGATTGGCATGGCGAGCGTGGATCCGCGTGAGCTGCTGCGGCAGACGGCAAACCCTGCCGAGTCGACGCACGTGGCCGATGCTCCGGCAATTCAGGCGGCCGCAACTGATGAAGCAAGGGCGATAGCGTCGCCTATCCACGCCGCGCACCAAGTGCCGGTGCAGGCCGCGCCGACCATGACGCCGTCACCGGCTCCGCAGTCCGATGCGCCGGTCCAGAAGCCGCAACCCGTTACGGAACCCGTAGCCGTCGAACACCCGCAGGCGCAAGTACCATCGCCAGCGCCAGCTCCGGTGCCGGCGCCGGTGCCGGTGCCGGTGCCGGCAGCAACGCACCATCTTCACCGGGTAGTAGCGCGCGCAAGCGCCGCGAAGACAGACACGTCGCAGCAGACAGATCAGGACAAACCCGCCGCTCCCGCCCGATCGGGTGACGTGCAACTTTTCTAAAGGAACAGCGCCATGAAACCACAGTCACTCAACGTTACGCTCCTGGCGGCGGGATGTACGATCCACGGCGACATCATTCTCGACCATGGAATCAGCACCTTCGGAATTGTCAGCGGCGCGCTGATTGCGAACGCCGGCCTGCTCCATGTTGGCGTGGGCGGCATGGTAAAAGGCCCGCTCGAGGGCGAGCACGTGCGCATCGACGGTACGGTAGAAGGTGACGTTCGGGCTCGCGGCATACTTGAGATCAACGGTCGCGTGAAGGGCGACATTTACTACTGCGGCACCATCCGTCTCGGGCCTCGTGCCTCGCTTGAGGGACAGATAACACGCGTCGCGCGTGAACTGACCATCGAGAACCAGCCATCGAATGTCCAGCCGTTGCCGCGTCAACCCGTGTCAGCCGCGAACGCAAGCTAGCCCACAGACGCCGCCGGACCCAGACCGGCGCGGCACAATACAGCTGTCAGGTGCTGGCACGGCCGTCAGAATAGCCAGAATCCTTCGCCGACCGCAATGCGGTCGGTTTTTTTGTCTTGAGGCCCAGGCGACCGGCGCAGTTCGTTTAGGTTTGTTTGACGCCTGCCCTCGACCACGAACCCGTGAGCTAACGACAACGCGTGCGGGCAGGCGTTGAATAAACCTCGAGGAAGGAA